>DASYEF010000027.1:0-27336 GCA_036499185.1 Actinomycetes bacterium
GTCTTCGACCTCCACGTCGGGGGGAAGATGGAGATCCGTTCCCGGGTCGCCCTGACAGGCCGGGACGACCTGTCGCTGGCCTATACCCCGGGCGTCGCCCGCGTCTGCGAGGCCATCGCGGCCGATCCGTCGCTGACCCAGCAGTACACCTGGGTGCCGAACACCGTCGCCGTGGTGACCGACGGCACCGCCGTCCTGGGTCTGGGTGACATCGGGCCGGCCGCGGCGCTGCCCGTCATGGAGGGCAAGGCCGTCCTGTTCAAGGAGTTCGGCGGAGTGGACGCCGTGCCGATCTGCCTCGACACCCAGGACGTCGACGAGATCGTGCGCACCGTCGAGCTCATCGCGCCGGTCTTCGCGGGCATCAACCTGGAGGACATCTCGGCACCGCGTTGCTTCGAGATCGAGCGTCGCCTGCGCGCCAGCCTCGACATCCCGGTCTTCCACGACGACCAGCACGGCACTGCGATCGTGGTGCTCGCCGCCCTCATCAACGCGCTCAAGGTCGTTGGCAAGGACCTGCCCGAGGTGCACATCGTGCTCAGCGGGGCCGGCGCGGCCGGCATGGCGATCCTCGACGTCCTGCTCGCAGCCGGGGCGCGACACGTCATCGCATCGGACAAGGACGGTGTCATCCACCGAGCGCGACCAGGGCTGTCGCCCGAGCTGGTGCCCCTCGCCGAGCGGACGAACGCCGACGGCCGGACCGGCGTGCTGCGCGACGTCCTGCCGGGTGCCGACGTGTTCATCGGCGTGTCGGCTCCGAACATCCTCACCGGCGGCGACATCGCCACCATGGCCGCCGGCGCTGTGGTCTTCGCCCTGGCGAACCCGGTGCCCGAGGTCGACCCGGTGGCGGCCGCCGAGCACGCGACCGTGGTGGCCAGCGGACGCAGCGACCTGCCGAACCAGATCAACAACGTGCTGGCGTTCCCCGGGGTGTTCCGTGGGCTCCTGGACGCGGCGAGCCACACGATCACCATCGAGATGCTGCTGGCGGCTGCCCGGGCGCTGGCCCAGGTCGTGACCCCGGACGAGCTCAACGCGGCGTACATCGTGCCGAGCGTCTTCCACCCCGACGTTGCGTCGACGGTGGCGGCGGCGGTGAGCAAGGCGGTGCGCGACAGTGGCAGCTCGGTGGCTTCGTTCCCGGATGGCGCCCAGCCCGACGGGACCTTCCCGGAGCCGACTCAGGTGTGAGCCCCCGTGGCGGTCGCGCCTGGCAGGTGGCCCTAGCGGCCGCTGTCGTGGTGCACCTGGTGATCCTGTACTGGCCGCGGACGGCCGGTCCCACGGACGTCCCGGGCCTGGACAAGCTCGTGCACGCTGCCACCTTCGGCTCGGTGGCCTACCTCGGGCTGCGCGCCGGGTTGCGCTCCCGCTGGTGGGTGCCGGTGCTCTGCGCTCACGCGGTGCTCAGCGAGGTCGTCCAGGGGCTGTTCCTCGCGGACCGCAGCGGAGACTGGCACGACGTGGTCGCGGATCTCGTCGGTGTCGGCATCGCCCTGGGGGCGTGGCTCGCCGGAAACCACTCTGCGCAGGCATCATGGGGAGGTGACCGCACCGGCTCCGGCGACGCTCACCGGCCGACTGCTGGTGGCGACACCCGCTCTGGGTGACTCCCACTTCGAGCGCTCCGTCGTGCTCGTGCTCGACCACGACGAGGACGGCGCCCTGGGTGTCGTCATCAACCGGCCCACTCCGGTGGACGTCGCGGAGGTGCTGCCGGTCTGGCAGCCGTTCGCCACCGAGCCCGGCGTCCTGTTCCAGGGCGGGCCGGTGGCTCTGGACTCGGCCCTCGGCCTCGCCCTGGTGCCCAACCCAGACGAGGAGGAGCCGCTCGGGTGGCGCCGCGTGGTCGGCCGGCTGGGTCTGGTCGACCTCGACGTCCCGCCGGAGGTCCTGGCGGCGGAGGTCACCGACCTGCGCATCTTCGCCGGGTACAGCGGCTGGGACGCCGGTCAGCTGGAGGACGAGCTCGCCCAGGGTGCTTGGTACGTGGTCCAGGCCCGGCTCGGCGACGGTGCCGACGGGACGTTCGGCCCCGGCGACGCCTTCAGCGAGGCACCGGAGGACCTCTGGCGGACGGTGCTGCGGCGCCAGGGCGGCGACCTGGCGCTGGTGTCGACGTACCTCGACGACCCGTCCCTGAACTGACCCGCGAGGGTCTCGAGGGGTTGCGCGCGGAGCCGTAGACTCGCCGCCATGACGACGGGACCTGATGATCCGGGCGTGACGGAGCCGGGCGGGGGCACCGGCACGGTGCTCGAGCTCGAGGTCGAGCGGGTCCATCAGACCTCGCACGGCGACGGCGACCACGACCGCTTCGCGCACTACGTCAAGAAAGAGAAGATCCTCGAGTCGGCGCTCTCCGGCGACCCGGTGATCGCGCTGTGCGGCAAGGTCTGGGTGCCCGGCCACGACCCGAAGCGCTACCCCGTCTGCCCCGCCTGCAAGGAGATCTTCGGTTCGCTGCCACCCGGCGGCGACGGCGACGGCGAGAAGCAGGACTGACCCCTCGACCCCTCGACCAGATGAGGCGCCATCAGAGCCCCAAATGATCACGGTTCCGTGGCAAACCCCACTCAACCGAGGTCAGTTCAGCGCGGTCAGCGACAAGTGATCACGGAACCGTGATCATTTGTCGGGTGGGTGTCGTTCCGAGTCACCCCCCGACGGCCACGACCTCCACCCGCTGGAGCGCGTCGTTGGCGAAGCCGCCGCGGTTCCAGGGGGAGGTGTCGAGGTCGCGTGGCTGCGCGGCACCGGTGACGTCGGTGGCGCGGGCGGACACGAGGTGCTGGCCGGGCTCGACGTCCCACCACCACGTCCACCGGCGCCAGGCGAACTCGCCCACCGGGTCGTCGAGCTCGACACGGTGCCAGGTGGCACCGCCGTCGGTAGTGACCTCGACGCCGTCGACCGTCCCCGTCCCTGACCAGGCGCGTCCCTCGAGCAGCAACCGGCCGGGCTGCACGACCCGGGCCCGCGACATGAAGTCGGGGAAGCCCGGGGGAGCCACGAGGGCTCTCGGTCGGATCGTCGTCAGTGCTTCGCCCACCTCGTCGGAGCTCTGGCGCAGCCGGTAGGCGCGCATCTGTGGGCCGTCGAACGTGCTGGTCACGGCTTCGATGCGGGTCAGCCACTTCACCGACGCCATGCCGTACCAGCCGGGCACCACGAGGCGCAGCGGCGCGCCGTGCTGCGGTGGCAGGTCCGTGCCGTTGCAGGCCCAGGCCAGCAGCACCGACTCGTCCTGCGCCTTCGCCACTGACAACGATCGCCGGTAGTCCTGCTCGACGCCACGCTCGACACCGTGGTCCGCGCCGGTGAAGACGACGTCGACCGCGTCGTCGTCGAGCCCAGCCTCCTGCAGGAGTGGCGCGAGCGGGGTCCCGGTCCAGGCCATCGTGCCGACGGCCTCCTGCAGCCATGGCTGGCTGACCGGCCGCGGCGTGAACCGGGCCCGGCCGTTGCCGGCGCACTCCATCGTCACGGCGGTCGTGACCGTCGGCCGGGACCGCAGCTCGGCCAGCTCGAGGGTCACTGGCCGGCGTACCGCTCCAGTGATCTCGAGGCGGTAGGTGTCCGCGGGCACGAACGGGATGTCGTAGTGGGTCAGCAGGTAGTGCGCCCCGAGCGGCGTCAGGTCGTGCCGCATCAGCTCGAGCGGGATTCCGTGATTGCGCGCAGCCAGCCCGAGCTCGTCGACGCCAATGCCCTCGCCGGGCTCGGCGACGCGGGAGGGGAGGCTCACGTCCGAGAGGCTCGTCATGAGTCCCAGGTCTAGCGCCCGGCGGCGCAGCGGGCAATGCCGCTTGACCTGAAGCCCGGTTCACCTTGGATGATCTCGCAGGTGACCACGACTCCCTCGCCGGTCGAGGCGGCTGCCGACGGAGCGGAGCTCCGGCTGTGGGGGCCTGAGTACCGCGGCCTCGTGGTGGGCGTCGTCGGCGTCGTGGTGGCGGTCGCGTTCGAGGCCATCGCGGTCGCGACGGCGATGCCGGTGGCCGCGCGGGAGCTGCACGGCCTACGCGGCTACGGGCTGGCGTTCTCGGTGTTCCTGACGACCTCGCTGCTCGGCATGGTCGTGGCCGGGGAGGAGTCGGACCGGCGCGGGCCGGTGCGGCCGTTCGTGGTCGCGGCGGGGGCCTTCGCCGCGGGGCTGCTACTGGCCGGGCTTGCTCCCTCGATGTGGGTGCTGATCGTGGCGCGGGCGCTGCAGGGCTTCGGTGCCGGCCTCAACATCGTGTCGCTGTACGTCGTCGTGGGGCGAGCGTTTCCCGCCGGGCTGCGGCCGCGGGTGTTCTCGGCGATCTCCAGTGGCTGGATCCTGCCGTCGCTGGTCGGACCGCCGGTCGCCGGGCTGCTGGCGGACCACCTGTCATGGCGCTGGGTGTTCCTCGGTGTGCTGCCGCTGCTGCTGGGCGCCGCGCTGCTCGTGTGGCCGCACCTCTCCGGCATGGACGGGCCTGCCGCCGACGCCGTGGCGGGACCCCAGCGGCGGCGCCGGCTGCTGCCGGCGCTGGTTGCGGCGGCCGGCGTCGGGCTGCTGCAGATCGGCGGCCAGCTGTTGGCCGACGTGGCGGTGCCCGCGTCGCTGCTGGTCGCGGCCGGGGTGGTGCTGCTCGCGCTCGGCCTGCCGCGGCTGCTGCCGCGCGGCGCCTTCCGGCTGGCCCGGGGGCTGCCCACGGTGGTGGTCATGCGTGGCGTGCTGGCCGGGGCGTTCTTCGGCGCCGAGACGTTCCTGCCGCTGATGCTGGTCGAGCAGCGCGGGCTGGCGACCACGCTGGCCGGCGCCTCGCTCACCGGTGCGGCGCTGACCTGGTCGCTGGGTGCCTGGCTGCAGGGACGACCCGGCCTGCGTACCCCGCGCTGGGTGCTGCTCACCCTGGGCTTTGTGCTGGTGCTGGCCGGCATCGGGCTGGCGGCGCTGGCGACCAGCCCGGACGTCCCCGCGGCCACCGCGGCAGTCGGCTGGACCGTCGCCGGGCTGGGGATGGGTCTGGGTCTGACCTCGCTGAGCGTCCTGGTCCTCGAGCTGAGCGCGCCGGGGGAGCAGGGCGCGAACGCCTCCGCCCTGCAGGTGAGCGACGCGCTGGGCTCGATCGTGCTGATCGGCACCGCCGGGGCGATCTTCGCCGGGCTCGCCAGCGGCGGGGGATCACCGGGCGCGACGCCGTTCCTCGTGATCGACGCCGTGATGGCGACCGTGTGCGTCGGCGGCGCCCTCGTGGCGCACCGGGTGCGCCCCGTCGACGACACGCGATAGCACGACTACTCATCCGTACCGAGCATGCGGGGAGGTCGGCATGTCGTACGCCGACCCTCGCTAGCCTCGCCGGACCGATGAGTACCAGCGCCGCCTCCCACCTCTCGCCCGCCTTCCCCCTCCGCGCCCCCTGGGGCACCGCCAGCGCGCTGCGCGCCTGGCAGCAGGAGGCCCTCGACGCCTACCTCGGGCGCTCCGGCCCGGGCGCCCGCGACTTCCTGGCGGTCGCAACGCCCGGCGCCGGCAAGACGGCCTTCGCCCTCAAGGTCGCCAGCGAGCTGCTCGAGAAGCGCCTCGTCGATGCGGTGACCGTGGTGACGCCGACCGAGCACCTCAAGCACCAATGGGCCGATGCCGCCGGCCGGGTCGGGATCGCCCTGGACCCGCGGTTCAGCAATGCCCAGGGGGCGGTCGGCGCGGACTTCACCGGCGTCGCGGTCACCTACGCACAGGTCGCGGCGCACCCGCTGCGCCACCGCCGGCGTACCGAGACGGCCCGCACGCTCGTCGTGCTTGACGAGGTGCACCACGGCGGTGATGCCCTCTCGTGGGGTGATGCCGTGCGCGAGGCGTTCGACCCCGCGACCCGCCGCCTCGCGCTCACCGGCACACCGTTCCGCTCGGACACCAGCGCGATCCCGTTCGTGACGTACGCCGCCGGGCGCGACGGCGTGCGCCGGTCGGCAGCGGACTACTCCTACGGCTACGGGCGGGCGCTGGCCGACGGCGTGGTGCGGCCGGTCATCTTCCTGTCGTACTCCGGGCAGATGCGCTGGCGCACCCGAGCCGGCGACGAGGTGTCCGCGACTCTCGGCGAGCCGCTGACCAAGGACCTCACCGCCGCGGCCTGGCGCACCGCGCTCGACCCGCACGGAAACTGGATCCCGCAGGTGCTCGCCGCCGCCGACCAGCGCTTGACCCAGGTACGACGGGGTGTACCCGACGCGGCCGGGCTCGTCATCGCCAGCGACCAGACCACGGCCCGGGCCTACGCCGCGCGGCTGCGGGCGCTCACCGGCGAGCCACCCACGGTCGTGCTGTCCGACGAACCGGGCGCGAGCGCCCGCATCGAGGCGTTCCGCGATGGTGCGGACCGCTGGATGGTGGCGGTCCGGATGGTGTCCGAGGGAGTCGACATCCCGCGGCTCGCGGTCGGGGTCTACGCGACGTCGACGGCTACCCCGTTGTTCTTCGCGCAGGCGGTCGGCCGGTTCGTGCGGGCCCGGCGCCGCGGCGAGACCGCGTCGGTGTTCCTGCCGTCCGTACCGCTGCTCCTGCAGCACGCCGCCGAGCTCGAGCGCGAGCGGGACCACGCCCTGGACCGTCGGCCCAGCGACGACGAGGAGGACTTCTTCGCGCCGGAGGACGCGCTGATGGCGGGGGCCAACAGGCTCGAGACCGAGGCGGGCGCCGACGAGCAGGCCTTCGAGGCGCTCGAGGCCGAGGCGACGTTCGACCGGGTGCTCTACGACGGCGGGGAGTTCGGCACCGAGGCCGCGGTGGGGTCAGCCGCGGAGGCGGACTTCCTCGGGCTGCCCGGGCTGCTCGAGCCGGACCAGGTGGCCACGCTGCTGCGCGAGCACCAGCGGACCCAGCAGGCGGCCGGCGGCCGGCGCACGAACGCCGCCGGCACGAGCGACGCGGACCCGGCGATGCACCGGGCGGTCCCCGCGCTGCGCAGGGAGCTCAACGGCCTGGTCGGGGCGTGGTTCCACCGCACGGGCATCCCGCACGGCGCGGTGCATGCCGAGCTGCGTCAGGCCTGCGGCGGACCTCCGGCGGCCCAGGCCAGCGCGGCCCAGCTGCAGGCGCGGATCGACCTGATCAGGGCGTGGGCGCTGCGTCGCCGCTGAGATCCGCGCCGGGCACGGTGGTCACCGGCGGCAGGTCGGCGAGGTCGTCGGCCATCACGAAGGTCTTGTCCAGGCCGGTCAGCGTGAGGATGCGGTGCACGGTCCGGTTCGGTGCGAGGAGCACGACGGAGCCGCCGGCGAGGTCGGCCCGATGTGCCGTGGCGAGCAGCACCTTGAGCCCGGTGGAGTCCATGAAGGTGACCCCGCCCAGGTCGAGCACGAGGTGGACCGACACGTCCTTCAGGGCGGCCAGCGCGTGATCGCCGAGCTCGGGGGCGCTCTCGAGGTCGACCTCGCCGGCCACGGTCACCAGCGCGCGGGTGCGACCGGCGCCGGCTGGGTCGTCGAGGGCGCTCGTGGACAGCGCAAGATCCATGGCCGTCTCATCCTCGGGTACGTCGGGCAGGGGTGCGGCAGCCATGGTCTGGACCGTCGCACGACCGGGCCCATCCTAGATCCGGGCTGACCGGGTGCGACTAGCCCGGCTACCAGCAGCCGGTGACCGTCGCGGCAAGCCGGTCCACGGCCCGACGGGTCGTGAGCGTGGAGGGGACGTGGTTGAGCAGGAACGAGAACAGCTTGACCTGCCCGTCGGCGCCCCGGGCGAAGCCGGTCAGCGAGATCACCCCGGTGAGCGAGCCGGTCTTGGCCTGGATCAGCCCCCGCGCGCAGCTGGTGGGCGCCGTCACGTAGCGCCTGAAGTCGGGGGCCAGGGTCCCGCTGACCCCGGCGATCGGGAACGCGCCGGCCTGCAGACCGGCCAGGTTCGGGTGTGCCGGGTCGAAGATCTTCGCCAGTACGGCGACGAGCTCGGCGGGCCGCAGCCGGTCCCGGCGGGAGAGCCCGCTGCCGTCGTACATCGTCGTCGTCAGGGGGACACCGAGACTGGTGAGCTCGGCGGTGCGGGCCTGTGCCGCCCCGGTCCAGGTCGCCGGGAAGCCGGTCTGCAGGGCCACCAGCCGGTGCAGCCCCTCGGCGATGTCGTTGTCGCTGGTCTGCAGCATGCTCGTGACGATGTCCTGCAGGGTGGCGCCCTCGCTGGCGGCGAGCACCGTGGCCGTGGCGGGCTTGACGGCGTGGTCCACCCGGCGGACCGCGACACCGGCCTTGCCCAGCACCCGCGCGAACACCTGGCCGGCGTCGAGGGACGTGTCCCACCGGCGGTGCTGGTCGACGACCAGCGCCCGGACCGGCGAGACGTCCTCGATGGTGTAGCTGCGCTTCCAGCCGTAGGCGTTCGTCGGCGCGGGAAACAGCGTGTCGTCGACGTCGACCGTCACCTTCGCGATGCCGGCGGCGAGCAGGCCGGGCGCGACGGCGCGGGCCATCCGGCGCAGCTGGCCGGTCGAGAGCGAGGGGTCGCCGCCGCCGTACAGGACGACGCGGCGGGCCGTCCGGCCGGTCCAGACCGACGTGGTGAAGCGGTGGTCGGGGCCGAAGACCTCCAGCGCGTCCACCGCCGTGAGGATCTTGGCGTTGGACGCGGGGATCTGAGCCTCGTGCGACGAGGCGGCCCACATCACCTGGCCGGTGACCTGGTCGGTCACGATGCCGGCCAGGTCCTTGCCGAGCGCGGGCCGGAGGGCCCGGGTCATCAGGTGGTCGTGGACCGCCTGGTCGGTCGCGGACAGCGGCAGCCCGGCGCCGCTGGCGGCGGTGGGGGAGGCCACGGCCACGCTGGCCGCGACGGCGCAGGCGGCGGCCGTCGCGAGGGCGCGCACCAGGTGGGGTCGTCGTGGCATGGGGGGATCCTCGCGTTCGGTGCCCTGCTGGCAGGGGCAGTTGACGTCGACTTTGCCCGACAAGTCGTCCTTGTGTGGACGCTCCCGCCCGCGACACGCCGTCGGGGCGGAGGGGTCAGCCGCCGGCGGCCTCGCGCAGCAACGGCAGGACGCGGGCGCTGATCTGGGTGTCCAGCGCGATGACCGTCGAGGCCCGCACCACGCCGTTGGCCGCCAGCACCCGGTCGATCACCCGCTGCAGGTCGGCGTTGGACCGGGCCACCACCCGCACGAGCATGTCGCCGGCCCCGGTCGTGGTGTGCGCCTCGATGACCTCCGGGACGTCGGCCAGCGCGGCCGCGACCGCGTCGTGCGCCGCCAGCCCGCCGGTGGCGCCGGGGTGGTCGCGGGCCTGCTGGCGGATCTCCAGCGTCACGAACGCCGAGACGACGTAGCCCATCGCGGCGGGGTCGAGATCCGGGCCCCAGCCGCGGATGACGCCGTCGCGGGTCAGCCGGTCCAGCCGGGCCTGCACGGTGCCGCGGGCGACGCCGAGGCGGCGGGAGCACTCGAGCACCCCGACCCGCGGCTCGGCGGCGAACTCCGCGACGATGCGCGCGTCGAGCTCGTCGATGGGCACCGTGCGTACCTCCAGCGGGTCGTCGGTCGATCGACTGTACATCCTGACCAGCCGATCGGGCCGATCTTGCGCAACCTGTTGCTCATACGATTGCATCGCTAGGCATGACGACCGACGCGGCTCCCGCGACCACCGCCATCCCCGCCCTCACCGACGCCGAGAAGGCCGCCGAGCTCTCCCCCGAGCAGCTCCGCCAGCTCGTCGGGCTGGTCGAGTACGACGCCACCGCCGACCCGTTCCCGGTCACCGGGTGGGACGCCGTGGTCTTCGTGGTCGGCAACGCCACCCAGAGCGCGCACTTCTACCAGTCGGCGTACGGCATGGACCTGGTCGCCTACTCGGGACCGGAGACCGGCAACCGCGACCACAAGGCCTTCGTCCTGCAGAGCGGCTCGTGCCGGTTCGTGATCAAGGGCGGCGTCGCGCCGGAGAGCACCCTGCTCGACCACCACCGGGCCCACGGCGACGGCGTCCTCGACATCGCGCTGGAGGTGCCCGACGTCGACACCTGCATCAAGCAGGCCCGCTCGGCCGGCGCCACCGTGGTGCAGGAGCCGACCGACATCACCGACGAGCACGGCACCGTGCGGATGGCATCGATCCAGGCGTACGGCGACACGGTGCACTCACTGGTCGACCGGTCGCGCTACACCGGCCCGTACCTGCCCGGGTACGTCGAGCGCAGCTCCGGCTACGTCAAGCGCGAGGGTTCGCCCAAGCGGCTCTTCCAGGCCCTCGACCACGTCGTGGGCAACGTCGAGCTCGGCCAGATGGACGAGTGGGTCGGCTTCTACAACCGGGTCATGGGCTTCGTGAACATGGCCGAGTTCATCGGCGACGACATCGCGACCGACTACTCGGCGCTGATGTCCAAGGTCGTCGCCAACGGCAACCACCGGGTGAAGTTCCCGCTCAACGAGCCGGCCGTCGGCAAGCGCAAGTCGCAGATCGACGAGTTCCTCGAGTTCTACCGCGGCCCGGGCGCTCAGCACCTCGCGCTGGCGACCAACGACATCCTGCGCACCGTCGACCTGATGACCGCCGAGGGCGTGGAGTTCCTCGTGACGCCGGACTCCTACTACGAGGACCCCGAGCTGCGAGCCCGCATCGGCAACGTGCGCGCGCCGATCGAGGAGCTGCAGAAGCGCGGGATCCTCGTCGACCGCGACGAGGACGGCTACCTGCTCCAGATCTTCACCCGGCCGGTCGGCGACCGCCCGACGGTCTTCTTCGAGCTCATCGAGCGGCACGGCTCGCTCGGCTTCGGCAAGGGCAACTTCAAGGCGCTCTTCGAGGCGATCGAGCGCGAGCAGGAGAGCCGCGGCAACCTGTGACCCGCCCTCCCACCCGCAGGCCGACCAGCGGCAGAAGGAGCTAGGCGGCTTGGTCGTCGCCGGCGCGGTGCCGGGCCAGCGCCGGTACGGCGAGGGCGATCAGGCCGGCGCCCACCATCGCCGCGATCCCGCCGATGGTCGCGCTGAACCCCGGCGAGGTGAGCGAGCCGACAACGCCGGCCCGCAGGTTGCCCAGCTGCGGGCCCCCGGCGCCGACCACGTAGTCGGCCGCGGTGACCCGGCCGCGGTAGCGGTCCGGCGTGATCTGCTGCACCAGGGTCGCGCGCAGGACCACGCTGGTCGTGTCGGCGGCTCCGGCAACAGCGAGCGCCACCAAGGTGACCGCGAGCCCGCCGGCCAGCCCGAACACGGTGACCGCGGCGCCCCACACGGCGACCGCGACGAGCATCGCGCGCCCGCGCCGCGCGACATGGCCGAGCGGCCCGGACAGCGTGGACCCGACCAGGCCGCCGACACCGGGCGCAGCGGCCAGCAGGCCCAGCGTGGCGGCGTGGCCGCCGAACCGGTCGGCGTTCACGGCGGGCAGCAGGGCGAACGGCATCGCCAGCACCATCGCGACGAGGTCGGCCAGGAAGGCGCCGACGAGCACCCGGTTGCGGCCGATGTAGCGGATGCCCTCGACGACCGCGGCCAGCCCGGGCCGCCCGATGTCCTCCAGCGGCGCCAGCGCGGGCAGCCGGGCGACGCCGTAGAGCGCCGCGGCGAACGACACCACGTCCACCGCGTAGCACCAGCGCAGGCCCGCGGTCGCGGTCAGCAGACCGGCCAGCGCCGGCCCGGCCACCATCACCACCTGGAAGGACAGCTGGTTGAGCGCCATCGCGGCGGGCAGCCGCTCGGCGGTGACGATGCGCGGGGTCAACGCCCGTCGCGCCGGTCCGTCGACCGACGCGAGCAGCGACTGCACGCCTACCAGCAGGTAGAGCAGCCACACCCGCTGGGACCCGGCGAACGCCTGCACGGCGAACAGCACCGACACGGTCGCGAGCCCGCTGCTCGTCACGAGGACGAGCCGCCGCCGGTCGACCGCGTCGGCCACCGACCCGCCGACCAGGCCCACGACGATCGTCGGCACCGCGAGGAACAGACCGATCGCGCCGACGGCCGCCGGCGAGTGCGTGATCCGGAACACCTGCAGCGCGACCGCGAAGGAGGTCATGGCGGCGCCTGCTGAGGAGACCGTCGAACCGATCCAGAGCCTGCGGTACGCCGGCAGCTCGCGCAGCGGTCTCGTGTCGGCAAGCAGCCGCACCGGCAGCGAGAACGAGGGCACCTGCGGGGTCAGCCGACGGCCGGCAGCACGCGGCCGCGCACCTCGCCGAACCCGATCCGGGCGCCGTCCGGGCCAGGCGCGGTTGCGGTGATGCTCACCTCGTCGCCGTCCTCGAGGAACGACCGGGTCGAGCCGTCGGCCAGCGTCACCGGCTCGGTGCCGTTCCAGGTCAGCTCGAGGAACGAGCCACGTTCGTCGACGGCAGAGCCCGACACGGTGCCTGACGCGAACAGGTCGCCGGTGCGCAGGGACGCTCCGTTCACGGTGAGGTGCGCGAGCTGCTGGTCGGGCGTCCAGTACATGCCGGCGAACGGCGGCCGGCTCACGACGGTGCCGTTCCACGACACCTCGAGGGTGAGGTCCAGGCCCCAGTCGGAGTGCCGCTCGAGGTAGGGCAGCACGGCCGGCTCCTGCACCGGCCCGGGGACCCGCGCGGCGAGCAGTGCGTCCAGCGGCACGACCCACGGCGACACCGAGGTGGCGAAGGACTTGCCGAGGAACGGACCGAGCGGCACGTACTCCCACGCCTGCAGGTCGCGCGCGCTCCAGTCGTTGAGCAGGCACACGCCGAACACGTGCTGGTGAAAGTCCTCGGTGGGCACCGACGTGTACTGCGGTGACGGGACCCCGACGATGAAGCCCACCTCGGCCTCGACGTCGAGCCGGACCGACGGCCCGTACGTCGGCAGCTCGGCGCCCGGCGGCTTGCGCTGCCCGCTCGGGCGGACCACGTCGCTGCCCGACACGACGACGGTGCCCGACCGGCCGTGGTACCCGATGGGGAGGTGCTTCCAGTTGGGCGTCAGCGCGTCACCGTCCGGCCGGAAGATCCGCCCGACGTTCTCGGCGTGCTGCTGCGAGGAGTAGAAGTCGACGTAGTCCGCCACGTCGAAGGGCATCCGCATCGAGACCTCGGCCTGCGGGATCAGGTGCTCCTCGACGAGGTCCCGCTCGGCCTCGTGCTCGAGCAGCTCGACCAACCACGCGCGCACCGCCGACCACGAGGGGCGCCCCATGGCTAGGAACGGGTTGAGCGTCGGCGACTCGAAGACGTGCCCGCCGTCGAGGCCCTCCGCCGCGGCCAGCGGCGCCAGGTCGACGATCTGGTCGCCGAGCGCGACGCCGACCCGCGGCGACTCGTCGTCGTGGACGAACACCCCGTAGGGCAGGTTGCTGGCCGGGAACGGCGAGCCCTCGGGGACCTCGTACCAGGTGCTCATCAGTCCTCCTCGTCGTCCTCGAGCACGCCCAGCGCGCGTAGCTCGTCGAGCGGCTCGGCCACGCCGCAGCAACCGAAGGACCGGAACTGTTGCCGGACCGTCGTGGCCTCGGCCCGGGTCAAGGACCGCGCCTCCTTGGCGAGCAACCCGCCGTCTCGCTCAGCCAGGAGAGTCGCAACCTCGCGCCGGTCAGCGCGGCGACCGGCGGCGTCGACAGCGAGCAACACGTTGAGCACGCCGTGTTGCTCGAAGCCCTCGGTCGTGATGCACCGAACGGCGTGGTGCAAGCCAGCGGTGAGCTTGAAGTGCAGCCCACGTTCAGCGCAGCCGACAAGGAAATGGGCTAGCTCGACCTCGTCCGGATGGGCATCGGCTGTCACGCCACCCGTGCGGTACTTCGCGTTGTGCCATCCCACCGCGCGCACCAGGTCGAGGGCGGAGTCCGGTGCCGAGCGTGGGACTTCGAGGTAGCCGACGTGTGGCCCCGTCTCGACGCTGAAGCCCAGCAGGTCATCGGCCAACACGCGGGCGCCATCGGCGCCGAGGCGTTCCAGCGGCGCCTCGATGCCCACCACCACGACGCGTTCGGCGGCGTCGGCGGCACGCACGGCGTCGTAGACGCCCGGCGCGGAAGGGTCGACCACGAGCGACACCAGAATGCTCTGCCACGGCGTCATTGCTGCGACCAGCTCAGCGACGCGCGCGGCCGGGCAGACGAACACGCCGACAGCGTCGGCCCACGGTTGGAACGCCTGCTCGTGGTGCTCATGGACGGCAGCGCCCATCGGTGCGTTTCCGGGTGGGAACAGTGCAGCGTCGTCCACCAGCCCGGCGAGCAGCGGGTGGTCGGGGCGAGGCATGGCGCGACCCTAGCCCGACGCCAGCGCGAGGGTGTCGCGTGGCAGGGTGGGGGTGCGGGCCGGCAGCGTCGCCGGCCCCGCCGTGACACGGGAGATCAAGGGGAGGCAGCGATGGCCTACTACCGGCAGGTCGGCGAGGTCCCGCACAAGCGGCACACCCAGTTCCGCCAGCCCGACGGCAGCCTCTACGCCGAGGAGCTGATGGGCGTCGAGGGCTTCTCCTCGGACGCGTCGCTGCTCTACCACCGGCACATCCCGACGGCGATCGTGTCCAGCGAGGCCTACGACGGCCCGACGTTCGAGCGGCGGCCCAACCACCCGCTCAAGCCGCGGCACCTCAAGACGCACAAGCTCGACGGGGCCGCCACTACGAAGGACCCCGTCCTCGGTCGCCAGCACCTGCTCGCCAACGGCGACGTGCGCATCTCGTACGCCGTCTCCGACCAGCCGTCGCCGCTGTACCGCAACGCGATCGGTGACGAGTGCGTCTACATCGAGAGCGGCGAGGGCGTCGTCGAGACCGTGTTCGGCTCGCTCGAGGTGAGCCAGGGCGACTACGTCGTGATCCCCACGTCGACCACGCACCGCTGGGTTCCGCGCGGTGAGCTGCGCACGCTGGCCATCGAGGCGACCGGGCACATCGGCCCGCCGCGCCGCTACCTGTCGGGCAAGGGGCAGTTCCTCGAGCACTCGCCCTACTGCGAGCGCGACCTGCGCGGACCCGCCGAGCCGTTCTCGGGCGACGGTACGGACGTCGAGGTGCTCGTCCAGCACCGCGGCGCCGGGCCCTCGACGCTCTGGACTCGGTACGTCTACGCGCACCACCCGTTCGACGTCGTCGGGTGGGACGGCTGCCTGTATCCGTACGTCTTCTCGATCCACGACTTCGAGCCGATCACCGGCCGCCTGCACCAGCCGCCGCCGGTGCACCAGACCTTCGAGGGACCGAACTTCGTGGTGTGCTCGTTCGTGCCGCGGCTCTTCGACTACCACCCGGACGGGATCCCGGCGCCGTACAACCACGCAAACGTCGACTCCGACGAGGTCATCTTCTACACCGGCGGCGACTTCATGTCGCGCAAGGGCGCGGGCATCGAGCAGGGCTCGATCTCGCTGCACCCGAGCGGATTCACCCATGGCCCGCAGCCGGGCTCGGTCGAGGCCTCGATCGGCAAGGCCGCCACCGACGAGCTCGCTGTGATGGTCGACACCTTCCGCCCGCTGGACCTGCTCGACCCGGCGCTCGCCTGCGAGGACACGTCCTACGCCTGGACGTGGGCCGGCCGGTCCATCGACCCGGACGCCGACTCGACGACCGGCTGAGGCCCCGTCAGGTACGGCGAGGGCCGCCCCCGTCGCGGGAGCGGCCCTCGGTGCGTCGGTGGTGTGGTGACTACAGGCGGCCGCGGCCACGGATCCGCGGCAGCAGGAACAGCACCGCCAGGACGACCAGCACGATCAGGATGATGAACCAGAGCATGGAGCCTCCTCGGGGACCGCGGCGGTCGCCGCGAGCGCTGGGCGACTTCTGCCCGTTCCGGGCCGGTCCACACGTGCGCCGTGCCGCGGTCAGGGCTGCAGGCAGACCGCCGGCAGCTCGAACCAGCGCAGGTGCTCGAAGTCATCGGACACCTGACCGGCCAGCGCGTCGCCGCGCGCCCCGGGTGCCTGGGACAGCAGTGCGCGAGCCTCGTCGAGATAGCCCGGAAGTGCCGACTCCGGGACCGGCTCGTCGTGGTGGGGGTAGCTCATCGACCCGTCGTCGGCGTAGCCCACTTGGTCCAGGCGCAGCGGCGGCTCCACCGGCCCACCGCGGTGCCGCCACAACCCGGTCGCCGGGTCGAACCGGTAGTCGGGCAGCAGCCGCCAGCCGTGCTCGGCGACCAGGTCGACCGCAGCGACGACGTAGTCCAGGACCGCCTCGGAGACGAAGTAGTTGAAGTTGATCCGCACCCAGCCGGGCTTGATGCCCTCGCAGCCGTGCGCGATCTCGCGCTCGAACTCGTGCGAGCGCTCGATGTCGATGCCGAGCAGCCGGTGCCCATAAGGGCCGGCGCAGGAGCAGCCGCCGCGGGACTGGATGCCGAACAGGTCGTTGAGCAGGGAGACCACGAAGTTGTGGTGCAGGTAGGCGCCCGTTCGACCGTCCGCGCCGGCGGGCCGGCGGATGACGAAGGACACGATCGAGAGCCGCTCCGCGTCGAGGTTGCCGAGGATCTCGATGGCCGGGTTGTGCCGCCAGGTCTCGACCGCACGGTGCAGCAGCGCCTCCTCGCGGGCCCGGATGGTCTCGACCCCCACGGCGGACTTCAGCTGGAAGACCAGCCCGGCCCGGATCGACTCCACGATGGCGGGCGTGCCGCCCTCCTCACGGTGCGCGGGGTCGTCGAGGTAGAGGTGCTCGAGCGGGTTGACGTAGGCCACGGTGCCGCCGCCGGGCACCACCGGGACGCGGTTGGTCAGCAGCTCCCGGCGCACCGCGAGGACACCCGGTGTGCCGGGACCGCCGATGAACTTGTGCGGCGACAGGAAGACGGCGTCCTTGTGGCAGCGCGGGTGCTCGGTGCACTCGCGGTTCATCTCGATGTCGACGTAGGGCGCGGCCGCGGCGAAGTCCCAGAACGACAGCGCCCCGTGCTGGTGAAGCAGGTCCGCGATCCGGTGCGTGTCGGTCACGATGCCGGTGACGTTGGACGCGGCCGAGAACGAGCCGATGCGCAGCGGGCGGTCGGCGTACTCCACGAGGTGTGCCTCGAGGACCGCGATGTCGATGTGCCCGTCGCGGTCCTCGGGGATGGTGACGACGTCGCAGATGGTCTCGCGCCACGGCAGCTCGTTGGAGTGGTGCTCGAACGGGCCGATGAAGACCACCGGCCGTTCGTCGCGAGGGATGTGGTCCGACAGGCCGTAGCGGTCGTCGAGGTCCGCGGGGATGCGCAGGTTGAGGACGCCGATCAGCTTGTCGACCGCCGCGGTCGAGCCCGACCCGCAGAAGATGACGACGGTGTCCTCGTCGCCCTGCACGGCGTCGCGGATGATCCGGCGGGCGTCCTCCCGCAGCCGGGTCGTCTGCAGCCCGGTCCCGCTGGACTCGGTGTGGGTGTTCGCGTAGCGGGGGAGGACCTCGTGGCGCACGAAGTCCTCGAGGAACGACAGGGCCCGCCCGCTCGCCGTGTAGTCGGCGTAGGTGACCCGGCGGGGGCCGTAGGGGCCGTGCATGACCTGGTCGTCGCCGATCACCGACTCGCGGATCCGGCGCAGCAGGGGGGTGTCGAGCAGGCCGGCGTCGCCGGTGCCCTGCTCTCCCTGTTCGGTCGGCGCCACCATGGGCACACGGTAGGCCCCACGGCGGTGGCCGCCCGGCTCGATGACGTCGACCGCCGGCTGGACAGCGACTTACTCGTCCAGGTAATCTCTTACTCGTGTCAGTAACAGAGCTGCCGGAGCGGTCGCCCGCCGCGACGGCGCGCCGGGCCCAGGTCGTCGCGGCCACGATCGACGTGATCGCCGAGGAGGGCTACCGGGCGGCCACCTTCGCCCGGATCGCCGCCCGGGCGGGGCTGTCCAGCACCCGGCTGATCTCCTACCACTTCGCCGACAAGGGCGAGCTGATGGCAGCGGTGGTCGGGCACGTGGTCGACGGGATCGGTCGGTACGTCGGCGAACGGCTGGCCGTGGTGCCGACGGCGCCGGAGGCGCTGGGCACCTACATCTCGGCCACCGTCGGGTTCGTCGACACGCATCGCGCGCAGATGACGGCGCTGCTCGAGATCGTCCTCGCGGGCGCGCTGGACTCCGACGGCGAGGACCCGACGGTGACCGGCCGCGGCTCCGATGAGCCGCGAGATCTCGGCTCGGCCCGCCACGTCGAGGCGATCCTGCGGCGGGGTGTCGAGGAGGGGGAGTTCCGGGAGATGGACACGCACGTCGTCGGCGTCGCGGTGCAGCGGGCCGTCGAGGGCCTGCCGTTCCTCCTGCGCACCGAGCCCGACCTCGACGTGGCGGCCTACGGTCGCGAGCTGGTCACCGTCTTCGACCTCGCCACCCGGCGGCCGTCGTGACCTCGGCCGGCCCGGCGACCACCGCGAAGGTGACCTCGCCGGATGCGTCGCGGCCCGCGCAGGCTCGGCGCGCGGCCTGGTGGCTGGTGCGTGCGGGGGTCGGTCTCGCCGTACCTGTCGTCATCTACTACGGGCTGCGGTACGCCGGCGCGAGCGTCTACCTCGCGGTGCTCGGTTCGACCGTCGTGTCGGTCGTCCCGTCGGCGGTCACCCTGCTGCGCGAGCGTCGCCTCGATCACCTGTCGACGTACGCCATGGCGATGATGCTGGGCGCGCTCGTCCTGTCGCTGGTGTCGGGGAGCCCGCGGTTCCTGCTGGCCAAGGGCGCCCTGCTGACGGGTGCGACGGGCGTGTGGTTCCTCGTCAGCGCTCGCGGGCCGCGTCCGCTGGCCTACACGTTCATCAAGCCGTTGCTCGAGGGGCGCCTCGGCTGGCCCGACGGCTGGGACGCCGCCTGGGCAGCATCACCGCGGTTCCAGCGGATGTGGCGGGTGTCGTCGGTGCTGTGGGGGATCGGCACGCTGGCCGACGCCGCGCTGCGCGTGGTGATGGCCTGGTCGCTGCCGCCGGACCGGGTGCCGTTGCTGGCGAACCTGCTCTACGGCGTGACCACCGCAGCCCTGATCGTGATCACCAACATCTGGTACATCGCGTGCGGGGCCTGGAACCGCCGGTCCGCGCTGTGGGCCGGCACCGGGGTGCCCGGTTCGGTCCGGGCCGATGCCCGGGTCAGCTCAGCTTCGCCACGGCGCTGAGCGCGATGTCGACGAGGCCGGCCGGCGAGAGGATGCCTCGGACGGTGTCCAGTGCGCGGTCGCGGTCCGCGTC
Source organism: Actinomycetes bacterium (assembly GCA_036499185.1). Classification (GTDB taxonomy): domain Bacteria; phylum Actinomycetota; class Actinomycetes; order JACCUZ01; family JACCUZ01; genus DATBDW01. Next base: position 19,084 of record DASYEF010000027.1, read on the forward strand.
CTGCGGGTCCGACGCCTGGGCCGCCCAGCCGGACACGTCGTCCAGCGCGCGGGTGCACAAGTAGTAGGCGACGAGGCGTGGGTCGATCTCCACGTCGCCGTAGCCGGCGAAGAACGCGGTCCGTTCGTCGTCGCCGACCGGCGCGAAAGCGAGCACCCCGCCGAGGACGAACATCAGGTCGCGCTCGCGCGGCGCGAGCACGGCATCGTCCCAGTGGACCAGCCACACCTCGCCGTCGTCGCCGACGAGCAGGTTGCCGACGTGCGGGTCGCCGTGACAGACGACGTGCTCGTGGGTGATCTGCCGCAGCGCCCCGGACAGCAGGGTGGCGTGGTGGCTCAGCGCCGCGATGCGGTCCGTGGCATCCCACCAGGCCCGCCGGGCGGCGTCCGCTGCCTCGTCGGCCGGTGGGACGGCCAGCCGGGCGATGGTGGCCCGCACCTGCGCGGCGATCCCCTCGTGGGTGAGCTCGTCCCACGCCAGCGCGGCGGCGAGGTCACCGGCCAGGTCCGTCCGGTGCGTTGCGCCGAGCAGCTTCCCGAAGGCCCGCCAGTGCCTGGCGGTCAGGTCGACGTCCAGCGCGCGCTCACCCGCCGCCCACGGTGTGACGGTGAGCCGGCGGGCGCGGCGGTCGGCGGCGAGGCGACCGGCCCGGGTGCGCAGGGGAGCCAGGACGCCGCCGATCCCGCTCGCGGCGAGGTGCGACGTGACGACGTCGCCGGCCGGCGTACCGCCGCCGGAGAGCTTCACGGCGTACGCCGCCCCGTCCGGCGCGGCGGCCCGCCACAGGTCGGCCGCCGCGTCGGCGCCATGCCCGACCGGCGCCACGTCGACCAGGTCCAGGCCGTAGTCGTCGCGCACCCAGCCGGTCAGCTGCTGCGTCGACGGGACGGCCACCACTAGCTCAGGAGGTCCGGCGGAACCGTCAGGTCCTGATGCGCGTAGAGCGACGCGACCGCTGCGGGCGCGTCCTCCGCGCAGATCTGCGCGAGGGTGTCCAGGAGCTCGTCGTAGTCAGCCCCGGTCTGCCCGGCGTACGCCTCTGTCATCCGGCCCCACTCGTCCCACGGAAGGACCTCGACCTTGTTGAGGGCGGCGAGATCCTTGACTGCGTTGCCACGGATCTCGGCGGCACCCCAGTTGTCCGTGCCGAACACTCCGAACGTCGCCGGGTCGATCTCGCCGCGTCGGTAGGCGCTCCAGGCCTCTCCGCCGGTGCGGAAGTCCTCCGGAGCCAGGTCGTGGGGTCGTGGGATCACCGATCCGTCGAGGACTTCGGAGTCGATGCGCACCCAGCGCCGGCTACCAGGTCGCTCCGGGTCGGGGAGCCGGTACTCCGTGATCCAGTGGTCGAGCGCCTGGCCCGGCTGGAAGTAGGTCGCGAAGCCGCAGCGCACCCGCGCCGCGATCCCGGCTCGGCGCAGCAGCGCGCAGCTGAGCACCGCGTAGTGCCGGCAGGTCCCGACCACGCGGTTCTCCGGTTCACGGGGCTCGACCAGCGGAGCCGGGTCGAGGGCGAGCAGCCGGCGTACCAGCTCGCTTGCGGGCCGGATGTCCTTCTCCGCGAGGCGCTCCGGGGCCAGGCCGAGCGCGTCGGTGTCGGTGGGCTGGATGACCAGTGCCTGGACGGGACGGCAGATCTCCTCGGGGTCGCCGCTAGGGACACCGAGCACGCTCGCGTCGATGCCGTCGAACGCCGTGAACGGCCCAGCTCTCGAGTAGTCGATGGTCACCGTCACGAGACGACAGCCTACGAAGCGGACCAGGGCGTCGGAATCCGCTCGCCCGACGTCGCTGGCGCGGCTAGCGTCCGTGCCGTCGGGAGCCGACACAGGACGTGAGGAGCGCTGGAGATGCGCCAACTGCTCGGACAGATCGCCGTACCTCATCCGAGCAACCCCAAGGCGGCCCGTCTCCATGGACAACCAGTCCAGCCAGTCGACACCCAACCCCCCGATCCTCAACCTCGGGATCGTCGCGCACGTCGACGCCGGTAAGACCACGCTGACCGAACGTCTCCTCTTCGAGACGGGGGTCAGCACCCGCGTCGGCCGGGTCGACCACGGTGACACCGTCACCGACTCCGACGCGGTCGAACGTGCGCGCGGCATCACGATCCGCTCGGCGGTGGTCGCGTTCACGGTCGGCGACACCCGCGTCAACCTCATCGACACACCTGGCCACTCCGATTTCGTCGCAGAGGTCGAGCGTGCCCTCGCCGTGCTCGACGGCGCGGTGCTCGTCGTGTCGGCGGTCGAGGGGGTTCAGGCGCAGACGCGAGTGCTGATCCGGATCCTCGAGCGGCTGCGGATCCCGTTCCTCGTCTTCGCGAACAAGATCGACCGGACCGGCGCCGACATCGACGCGACGATGGCCGCGCTGCGTGAGGCGCTCACGGGTGACGCGGTCGCGCTCACCACACCGGTCGGGCTGGGCAGCCGGTCGGCGACCGTCGTAGCGGATCGCGGCGCCGACTTCCTCGAGGACCTGGTCACGCGCCTGGCCGAGCACGACGACGAGGTGCTGCGGCGGTACGTCGACGGCGCGCAACCGCCCCCTTGGCGCGAGGCCTCCGCCGCGCTCGCCCGGCTCACCGCCTCGGGCGCCATGCACCCGGTGTATGTCGGGTCGGCGCTCACGGGCGTCGGGGTCGACGCAGTGATCGACGGGCTCACGCGCTACCTGCCCGCGACCGCTGCGCCGGCGGACGGGCCGTTGCACGCGAGCGTCTTCAAGATCGACCGTGACCGGGCCGGCCACCAGGTCGCCGTCGCGCGTCTGTTCTCGGGCGCCCTGCGGACGCGCGACAACGTCGTGGTCCACCGACGCACCCGCGCGGGCACCCTCGTCGAGCGGCCGGGTCGGACCACCGCGGTGCGGGCTTACATCCGCGGAAGTGTTACCGCGGATGTGCCCGCCGTGGCGGGCGACATCGCGACGATCGCCGGGCTCCCCGACATCGAGATCGGCGACCAGCTCGGGTCCTGGGACCCGACCCGGGGCGGCCGCTACTTCGCACCGCCCGGCCTCGAGGCCGTCGTACTGGCGCGTGACCCGGCCGACCGGGCGGCGCTCTTCGACGCGCTGCGGGCGCTCTCGGCGCAGGACCCGCTGATCGACACGCGGCTGGACGGGATCGACGAGGAGCTGACCGTCAGCCTCTACGGCGAGGTGCAGAAGGAGGTGCTGGCGACCCGGCTGGCGACCGAGTTCGGCATCGAGGCCGAGTTCCTCGCCACCCAGACGGTCTACGTCGAACGGGTGTCCGGCGTCGGCGAGTCCTACGCGCGGGTCCCGACCGGCAATGCCTCGGTCGGGCTGCGCGTCGAGCCCGGCCCGGTGGGCTCGGGTCTCGGCTACCGGCTGGCCGTCGAGCGGGGTTGGTTGATCCCGTCGTTCCACACGGCCATCGAGGAGACCTTGCCGACGGAGCTGCGCCGGGGGCTCTACGGCTGGGCCGTCACGGATCTCGTGGTCACGCTGACCCGCTCGCGCTACTCCGCGCCGACGCCGCCCGCCGGCTACTTCCGGTCGCTGACCTCGACGGTGCTGCGCGAGGCTCTGCAACGTGCGGGTACGACGGTGTGCGCGCCGGCCAGCGACCTTGAGCTCGAGGTGCCGTCAACCTCGATCAGCGTCGTGCTGCACGAGCTGCAGGCGGTCGGGGCCGCCGTGCACGCCACCGACACCGGGCCGACCCGGGTGCGCATCGCTGCCACCGTCGCCACCGAGCGCGTGCAGCGGGTCGAGCAGCGGCTGCCCGACCTCACCGGTGGTCTGGGATTCGTGGTGTCGCGGCCGGCCGGCTACGAGCCGGTCATCGGCCCGCCGCCGGTGCGGCGTTCGGCCGCCAGGCCCGATGGGGGAGCGGTACGTTCGGCCACGTGAACGCCGGCGCGGGCCCAGGGCTGGTGAAGGTGGCCGTCGTCCAGCTGCCTCCGGTACTGCTCGACCGGGATGCCACGACCAAGCTGGCGGTCGATGCGGTCGCCGAGGCGGCCGCGGCGGGTGCCGGACTGGTCGTCTTCCCGGAGACCTTCCTCCCGGGCTACCCGGTGTGGATCTGGGGGCTGCGTCCGGGCGGCGACTTCGACGTGACGTCGGAGATCCACGCACGGCTGCTCGCCAACAGCATCGACCTGACCGGGGATGACCTCGCACCCGTGCAAGACGCCGCGGCCCGCCATGGGGTCGTGGTCGTGTGCGGGATCCACGAACGCGAAGGCTCGTTCAGTCGCGCGACCATCTACAACTCGCTGGTGACGATCGGCCCGGACGGCGCGGTCCTCAACCGGCACCGCAAGCTGGTGCCGACCAACCCGGAGCGGATGGTGTGGGGACAGGGCGACGCGTCGGGGCTGCGAGTCGTCGACACGTCGTTCGGTCGCCTCGGCGGTCTGATCTGCTGGGAGAACTACATGCCGCTGGCGCGGTACGCGTTGTATGCGCAGGGTGTGCAGCTTTACGTCGCGTCCACCTGGGACGAGGGCGACACGTGGCTGGCGTCGATGCGGCACATCGCCGTCGAGGGCCGGTGCTGGGTGCTCGGCTCGGGCTGCGCGCTGAACGCCGACGACGTACCTCAGTCGTTCCCGTCGCGGCAGACCTTGTTCCCGCAGGCGGGCGAGTGGCTGAACCCCGGTGACTCCGTGATCGTCGACCCGCGCGGCAAGGTCGTGGCCGGACCATTGCACGAGGAGTACGGCATCCTCCACGCCGACATCGACCCGGCGCAGTCGAGCAGTGACCATCGCACCCTCGACGTGGCCGGGCACTACGGGCGACCGGACGTCTTCACCCTCAACGTCGACCGCAGTCCGCGCGCCCCCATCACGTTCGACCCGACCGGCTAGCCCGGGGTCGCCGCTTCAGAGCAGGCTCAGCTGCGGGTCGCCGGTGTCGACGGCACCGTTGGCGGCGGTCCGGCGCTCGAGGTCGAGCAGCAGGCGCTTGCGGTCCAGCCCGCCGCCGTACCCCGTGAGCGAGCCGTCGGCACCGATCACCCGGTGACACGGCACGACGATCGAGATGGGGTTGCGGCCGTTGGCCAGGCCGACGGCGCGCGAGGCGTTGGGGTTGCCGACCCGGCCGGCGAGCTGGCCGTAGTTGATGGTCTGCGCGTAGGGGATCTCGCGCAGCTGCAGCCAGGTGCGCTTCTGGAAGTCGGTGCCGGTGGGCTCGAGCGGCAGGTCGAAATCGGTGCGCTCGCCGGCGAAGTACTCGCGTAGCTGCGCGACCGCGTCGTCGAGCACCTGGCAGGTCTCGGTCGACCACGCCGGGTCCGGCTCGACGTCGAACAGCAGCCGGGTCAGCGAGGTCCCGTCGCTGGTGAGCAACAGCGGCCCGACCGGGCTGTCGATGGAGGTGGTGAACGTGGTGCTGCTGGGGGTGGTCACGCGATGTCCTTCCGGTGGGTGCTGGGGTCGCTCAGTGCGACGTCCCAGAGGTGCATGAGGGCGTAGGAGCGCCACGGACGCCAGGCGTCCGCGTGCGTCGCGGCCGCCTTGGGGTCGCCCGCGACGTGCAGGCGTTCGAGCCCCCGGCGGACGCCGAGGTCGGTGGGCAGGAAGCTGTCGGGGTCGCCGAGCACGCGCATCCGCAGGTAGTCGGCGGTCCACGGGCCGATGCCGGGCAGCGCGAGCAGGGCGGCCTCGGTGCGGTCGCGGTCGGCCGCGTTGTCGAGGTCGACGTCGCCGTCCACCACGGCGCGGGCGAGGCCGACGATGCTGCGCCCGCGGGCCCGAGGCATCGGCAGCGTCTCGGGGTCGAGGCCGGCCAGCACGTCGGCCGTGGGGAAGTGGTGGGTGAGCCCGCCGTCCGCCCGGGTGAGCGGTTTCCCGTACGCCGACACCAGCCGGCCGGCCACGGTGCGGGCGCCGGCGACCGAGACCTGCTGGCCGATCACTGCGCGCACGGCCATCTCGGGGCCGTCGACGGCACCGGGCACGCGGATGCCGGGCAGGGCGGCCACGAGCGGCGCGAGCAGCGGGTCGCCGCCGAGCAGCTCGTCGACGGCCGCCGAGTCGGCGTCGAGGTCGAGCAGCCGGCGTACCCGGGCCACGGCGGGTACGACGTCGCGGGGGTCCTCGAGGCGCAGGGTCGCGAGGACGTGGTCCTCGGCACCGGCGTCGAGGTCGACGGTGGCCTCGCCGTGCGGGAGCAGCAGCGCTCGGCGGAACGTCGTGCCGTCGTAGGACTCGACGCCCGGCAGCATCTTGGTTGCGAGCAGGTCGAGCAGCCACCGGCCGGCGAACGGCCTTCGCGTCGCGAGGCGCAAGACCATCGTGCCGGGGACCGCGGCGCCACCACGAGCCGTGGCCTTCTCGCGCAGCTCGCGCGGGGTGGTGGCGAAGACCGCCCGGACGGTGTCGTTGAACTGCCGGATGCTCGCGAAGCCGGCCGCGAACGCGACCTCGGAGAGCTTGAGGTCGGTGGTCTCGACGAGGGTGCGCGCGGTGTGCGCGCGCTGCGCACGGGCCAGTGCCTGGGCGCCGGCGCCGACCTCGGCGACGAGGAGGCGGTGCAGCTGGCGCTCGCTGTAGCCCAGCCGGGCGGCGAGGCCGGCCACGCCCTCACGGTCCACCGCGCCGTCGCCGATCAGGCGCATCGCGCGGGCCACCGTGTCGGAGCGGACGTTCCACTCCGGCGAGCCGGGGGAGGCGTCGGGTCGGCAGCGGCGGCAGGCCCGGTAACCGGCCAGCTGGGCCGCGGCGGCGGTCGGGTGGAACGTCACGTTGCGCCGCTTCGGGGTGGTGGCCGGGCAGCTCGGCCGGCAGTAGATGCCGGTCGTGCGGACCGCGGTCACGAACCACCCGTCGAAGCGGGCGTCGCGGCTGCTGACCGCGCGGTAGCAGGTCTCATGGTCGAGCACGTGCTCCACCCTGCCCCACACCACCGGCAGTTACTAGCGGGCATCGGACATCACGGTGACCCGCCCGTCCCGGCGCCCACAGAACCCGCCGTTTGCGACGTTCTGGTGGCGACACGCCGGGCGAGTCGCACCCGAAGGTCGCAAACGATCTTCTGTTGGGCGGCTCGCGGCGGCCGGTTCGGTCGCGCCGGATAGCGTCGGGTGGTGCGCATCGTCTCGCTGCTCCCGTCGGCGACCGAGATGCTGTTCGCTCTCGGGGCGGGGGCCGACGTCGTCGGCGTGACCTTCGAGTGCGACACCCCGGCCGAGGCGCGCGAGCGGACGATCGTGTCGACCAGCGCGCTGCCCGAGGGCCTCGCGCCGGCCGAGATCGACGCCGCGGTCACCGCCCGGTTGGCCGCCGGTGAGGACCTCTACCACCTCGACGCCGGGGCCCTTGCCGACCTCGACGCCGATCTGGTGGTGACTCAGGACCTGTGCGCGGTATGCGCCGTCGACGTCTCTGTCGTCGATGACGCGCTGGCCTACCTGGGCTGCCGCGCGGACGTGCTCACCCTGGACCCGCAGGACCTCGCCGAGGTGCTGGCGTCGGTCGCGACGTTGGGTGGCGCGTGCGGCCGAGCGGCCGAGGCCGCCGACCTGACGGCCGGGCTGCGCGAGCGCCTCGATGTGGTACGCCGGTCCGTCGCCGGCCGCGCACCGGTGCCCGTCATGGTGCTCGAGTGGACCGACCCGCCGTTCACTCCGGGGCACTGGGTGCCTGACATGGTCGCGGCCGCCGGCGGCCGCTCGGTGCTCGGCTCGCCGGGTGCCCGGTCGGAGCGCACCACGTGGGAGGCCGTTGCGGCCGCGGCACCCGAGGTCGTGGTCGCGGCGCCCTGCGGGTTCGGCCTCGACGACGCGGCGCGCCTGGCCGGCGAGGCGTGCGTGGCCGGTGCGCTGCCCGGCGTACCGCTGTGGGCGGTCGACGCCAACGCGTCGTTCGCCCGACCGGGACCGCGACTCGTCGACGGCGTCGAGGCGATGGCCGCGATCCTGCACCCCGAGGCCGGCGCCGACCTCGACCCCCGGATGGCCCGCCGGATCCGCTGAGGCGGAACCGGCTCCGCACCCGCCGCGTCCCAGCCCCGACGGAGGGAGTTGCGATGCGGATCGCGTTGGTGCTGCTGGTCGTCGCACTGTCCGCGTGCGCCGGACCGGCTGCTCGGGTCACCGGTGAGGCGGCGTCCTGCGCAGCGCCACGGGTCAGCGTCGTGCCGGGCGACGTCGTCCCAGGCGACCCAGTCGACATCACGGGCACCCTGCTCTTCGACTCCTGCCAGGACAACGTCGCGAACGGCTCGCCCCCGCCGGCGCCCGAGCGGCTGACCGGACTGACCGTG
>DASYEF010000028.1:0-4683 GCA_036499185.1 Actinomycetes bacterium
AGAGCCACGCCCCAGGCGGCGGCGACCCGGACCGCCGTCATCGAACGGGAGCTCGTCTTCCTGGCCCGTTGGCTCGAGGCGGCCCAGCGCAAGCAGAGCTACCCGATGGAGCGCGCGTCGTACCTGCTGCTGCTCCGGCTGAGCGACGGCCCGCAGCGGGTCGCCCACCTGGCTGCCTCGCTCGGGCTGGACGGCTCCACCGTGACCCGCCAGCTCGCGGCGCTCGACGCGGCCGGCTGGATCAGGCGCTCGACGCATCCCGCGGACGCCCGCGCCACCCTCGTCGAAGCGACCCCGGCCGGGCTACGGGCGATGGACGACCTGCGCCAGTTCCGGGTACGCCGGATCAGCACCCTGCTCGGCGACTGGTCGGCCACCGAGCAGGCCGAGCTCGGCCGCGCGCTCGCGCACCTCAACGGGGTGCTCGAGCGCAACGCGCTCTCCTGACCACCACCCCGGTGGCTCAGAGGTCGAGCAGGGTGCGCAGGTGGCGCGGGGCCGGTGAGCCGTGCGCGAGCATCGCGTCGTGGCGTTCGCGCACCGAGAGGTGCGGGTGAGCCGCGGCCAGGTCCCGGGCGACGTCGGCGACCTCGACGTACCCGACGTAGTACGTCGAGAGCTGGCTGCTCGTGAGCAGCGCGCGGCGCCACTTGCCGGCCGCCTCGCCGTCCTCCTGGTGACCGCGCACCATCATCAGCCGCATCGCCTCGTCCTCGGTCATGCCGTGGGCGTGCACCCGCGCGTCGAGGATCGCGTTGATCGTCATCCGCAGCTGCATCTTCAGCTGCTGCATGCGCAGCGCGTCGGCGAGCCCTTCGTCGGCCCGGTAGCCGGCGTCGGCCATCAGCTCCTCGGCGTAGACCGCCCAGCCCTCGACGAACGAGCCGCTCCACAAGGCCTTGCGCACGGGCACCGGTGCCTCGTAGCGCGCGTTGTGCGCGAGCTGCAGCATGTGGCCGGGCATCGCCTCGTGCACGGTGAGGTTCGCCAACATGTGCGCGTTGTACTCGCGGAAGAACGAGTCGACCCGTTCCGGCGGCCAGTTCTCCGGTGTCGGCGACACGGCGAAGAGGGTCGGCAGCGGTGACGTCTCCAACGGCCCGGGCGGGTCGCAGTACGCGACCGCGACGCCACGGTGGATCTCGGGCATCACGATGATCTCGACCGGGTCGTCGTACACGGTGACCAGGTCGTGCGCCCGCACGAACGCCGTCGTCTGCGTCATCGCCTCGGTGCAGAGGCCGAGGATGGTCTCGTTGGTGACCGGACCGTCGACCGCGAGCCGGTCGAGCACCCGACGCACGCGGCCGTCCCCCGGCCCGTCGTCCAGGCGGGCCGCGGTCTCCTCGATGCGCTCCTCGATCCTGTCCAGGTCCGCCTCGGCGCGAGCGAGCACGGCGTCGGAGTCGTCAGCCGCGTCCAGCGTGAACCCGAGCTTGCGGCCGAAGCGCTCGGCGCCGATCCGCGGGTCGCCATCGGCGTCCTCGACCCGGGCCTCGAGCCATGCGATGTGCTCGTCGAGGGCGGCTACCGCCGCGTCCCGGGCAGCCTCGACCTCGTGGCGCAACGCCGGCTCCTCTCCCAGCGCCTTTTCCAGCTGGGTGGCGATGAGCGTGCGGGTCCCGGTGAACTGCCCGATGGCGGTCTCCACGTGCACGCGGGGCATCGACGTGAGCGCCGCACGCGACTGCGCCAGCCTTTCCGGTACGCCGGTGAGCCGGCCGGCCGCGGACCGCAACCGGTCGCCGAGCGGGGCGAACCCGCGGGCCAGCAGCGTGTAGACGGCCGTACCCGGGTTGGCGACCAGCGGGTCCCACTCGGTCTCGCGCAGCGACTGGAGGTCGAAGTGGCGAGCCTGCAAGGCGTTGCGCAGGATGGCGATGTCGACCCGGTCGGCCCGGTCCAGTGCGGTCCCGTCGACGGCGTCCAGGTCGGCCAGCCGGCGCCCGGACCAGGCGAGCTCCTCGGCCTGGGCCTCGGCGCCCAGGTCGCCGAGCCGGTCGTCGAAGCGGTGATCACCCAGGATCGTCGCCCACTCGGGGTGGCGCTCGAGCAGCTCGTCGAGCACGGCCGCCGCGAGCTCGTGCGTGTCGGTGGTGGGCGCGCTCTGCTGGGTCACAGCCCGCGACCCTAACCCTGGGACGCGTCGGCGGCCTCCGCGGCCTGCACCCGTGCGGCGAAGCGGCGGACCGCGGCGCGCAGCTCGGCCTCGGGATCGAGCCCCGCGGCGCGGGCCTCCACCGCGAGCGCCATCAGCCGGTCGCCCAGCCCGTCGCCGTCCACCGGGTCGACGGCGACCCCGTTCTTCTCGGCGCGGTGCACCATCTTGGCCGCCAGCGACAGCGCGGGCATCGCCATCGGCACGCCGTCCACCGCCGAGGACCGGCCCTTCTCGGCGGCCTTCGCGCGCTCCCACCCCGCCTCGACGTCGGCGGCCGTCTCCGCGGTCACGCCGATCACACGGGGGCCGAAGACGTGCGGGTGCCGGCGTACCAGCTTGTCGGCGATGTCGGCCGCGACGTCGTCGACCGACCAGGGCTCCGACTCGTGCTCGCCGGCGATCCGGGCGTGGAACACGACCTGCAGCAGCAGGTCGCCGAGCTCCTCGCGCAGGTGGTCGCGGTCGCCGAGGTCGATGGCCTCGAGCGTCTCGTACGTCTCCTCGACAAGGTAGGTCGCCAGCGAGGCGTGGGTCTGCTCGGCGTCCCATGGGCAGCCGCCCGGTGATCGCAACCGATCCATCACCGCGACCAGGTCGAGGAGCCGCGCCCCGGGCAGGTCGTAGGAGCCGGGCAGCACCTCGAGCTCGACCGACGCGCCGCCCGACTCCAGCAGCTCGCCGAGCGCCCGGCCGAGGGCCTCGTCGCCCTCCGCCCCGACCAGCCACACGACCGTGTCGCCGCGAGCGGCACGGGCGAGCAGGCGGGCCGCCCGGTCGCGCGGCCCCTCCGCCGGTGCGGCGATCACCGCGACACCCTCGGCGCCGAGGTACGGCGACAACGGGTGCCCGGCATCGGCCTCGACGCGTGCCCCGGAGCGCAGCACGTCCCAGGCGGCCGCGGCGAGCAGCCCGGGCGCCACCCGCGGGGAGGTCGGGAGCAGGACCAGACGGCCCGTCACGGCTCGGGGTCAGCCCTTGGCGATCTCGGCGGCCGTCTTGGACAGCCCGCCCGACACCAGGGGCGAGAGGCCCTGCTTCGAGTTCCAGGTGCCGTAGCGCGGGCTGACCTCGACGTCCATCGACCGGCCGGTGGCGATCAGCGCCCTGGTGGTGGCGTTGATCGACTGCTGCGACGTCGGGTCGCCGTTCACCGCGAGCTTCTTGGCGATCTTGGTGTAGAGCACCCGGTCCTTGAACCACCGGTCGACGTAGGTCGGCGGCACGAGGATCGGCTGCTGCCCTGAGGCGAGCTGCCGGACCAGGCCATCCTCGCCACCCACGCTGGGCAGCAGGTTGGCGCGCGCCCTAGCCACCTCGCCGGGAGAGGCGTGCACACCCAGGTCGGCGGCCTTCTTGTCGATGAGCCGGGACAGGATCATCCGCTCGAGGATCCGCAGCTGGGCATTCGCCGTGTCCTGGCCGGGGACGACCTTGAGGAAGTCGTTGGTCGCTGCCTGCAGCTGGTCGGTGCTGATCGCGTGCCCGTCGACGACTGCGGCCGAGCCCAGCTTCTCCTGCTCGCCGCAGCCGGAGAGGGCGACGGTCGCGGCCAGGGCGGCCACCAGCACGGCAGCGACCCGGGTCGGACGGGAGGCGGTACGTCGGGACAGGCGGCTCATCGGGGTCCTTCGGCTGCTACGGGTACTACGGGTGCGGGCATCAGCACCGCTTCCACGAAGTCCCGGCACCAGTCCAGGAGCTCGACGTCGCGGAGCGGCTGCCCGCCCAGCCGGGCGGTCATCGGCTTCGGCACCAGGATCGTACGGACCGCCTGCTTGACCAGCGTCCCCGGGTACAGCCGCTGCAGGCGCAGCTGGCCGCTCTCGGGGAGGTCGACCGGCGCGAACCGGATGCTGTTTCCGGCCATCGCGACCTCGGTGAGGCCGGCCTGGCGCGCCATGGTGCGGAACCGGGCGACGGCCAGCAGGTTCTCGACCGGGCGCGGCAGCTCGCCGTACCGGTCCTCGAGCTCGGCCCGCACCGCCTCGAGGTCCTCCTCGGACGCAACCGCGGCCAGCTTGCGGTAGGCCTCGAGGCGCAGCCGCTCCCCGGGCAGGTAGTCGTGGGGCAGGTGGGCGTCGACCGGGAGCTCGACCTTGACGTCCCGCAGCTCGACGGCGCCCTCGCCCTTGAAGTCGGCGACCGCCTCGCCGACCAGCCGGACGTAGAGGTCGAAGCCCACAGCCGCGATGTGGCCGGACTGCTCGCCGCCGAGCAGGTTGCCCGCGCCGCGGATCTCGAGGTCCTTCATCGCGATCCACATTCCCGAGCCCAGGTCGCTGTGCGCGGCCATCGTCGCGAGCCGGTCGTGGGCGGTCTCGGTCAGGGGCTTCTCGGGCGGGTACAGCAGGTAGGCGTACGCGCGCTCGCGGCTGCGCCCGACCCGGCCGCGCAGCTGGTGCAGCTGGGAGAGGCCCATGACGTCGGCCCGCTCGAGGATCAGTGTGTTGGCGTTGGAGATGTCGAGGCCGCTCTCGACGATGGTCGTGCAGACCAGGACGTCGGAGCGCTTCTCCCAGAAG
>DASYEF010000029.1:0-5913 GCA_036499185.1 Actinomycetes bacterium
GCGACCCGTGCGTCTCGGCGTCGGACTCACCGGGCTCCTTGGCGCCGGGCCAGGCCTTGGCGACCCGGGCCGCGAGCACGAAGTCCTTGCGCAAGGGATGCCCCTCGAACCCGTCCGGCAGGAGGAGCGGCACCAGATGGGGGTGCCCGTCGAAGCCGATCCCGAACATCTCGAAGGTCTCGCGCTCGTGCCAACCGGCCCCGGCGAAGACACCGGTCGCGGTGGCCAGCGCCGGCTCGCCGGCGAGCACACGGGTCCGGACGAGGAGGTGCTCGCGACGCCCAAGGCACCATAGGTGGGCCACGACGTCGAAGCCGGGGTCCTCGGCGGCGTCGAGCTGGTCGACAGCGGTGAGCCAGTCGAAGTAGGTGAACCCGAGGTCGTCGCGGGCCACGGTCAGCGCGTCGACCCAGCTCGCCGGGGGCACGTCGACGGTCTCCTGGCCGTACGCCGACTCCGCCCGCGCGCCGGGGATGCGCGCCGCGAGCCCCTCACTCATCGCGCACCGGGATCAAGGTGATCGGACCGGCCGGGGCCTGCGCCTGGTAGCGCGTCCCGAGCGACTCGCCCGCGATCTTCTCCTGCAGCTTGAGGATGCCCTGCAGGAGCGCCTCCGGGCGGGGCGGGCACCCGGGCACGTAGACGTCGACGGGGATGATCTGGTCGACGCCCTTGGTCACGCAGTAGGAGTCCCAGTAGGGGCCGCCGGAGTTGGAGCAGGCGCCGAACGAGATGACGTACTTCGGCTCGGGCATCTGCTCGTAGAGCCGCAGCACCGCCGGGGCCATCTTGTCCGAGACGGTGCCGCTCACCACCATGAGGTCCGCCTGCCGCGGGCCCGGGGCGAACGGGATGACGCCGAGCCGGATGAAGTCGTGGCGGGACATCGACGAGGCGATGAACTCGATCGCGCAGCAGGCCAGCCCGAAGTTGAACACCCACAGGCTGTAGCGCCGGCCCCAGTTGAGCACCATCCGCATCGGCTCGGGCGCCATGCGCTGCAGCGCCCCGACGGTGGGGTGCGGGAGGTCTACCGCCACGTCAGAACCCCCTTGCGCCAGGCGTACAGGAGCCCGACGGCCAGGAAGCCGAGGAACACGAACATCTCGACCAGCGTCGTGGCGCCGTACCCCGGTGCGTCGAAGACGGTCGCCCAGGGGAACAGGTAGAGGGAGTCCACGGCGAAGACGACGTAGAGGTAGACGAAGACGTAGTAGCGGACGTGGCTCTGCGCCCAGCCCTCACCGACGGGGTCGACACCGCACTCGTAGGTGGTCTCCTTGGCGCCGCCGGGCACGGTCGGGCGGAGCAGCCGGTTGGCCGTGAAGGCCACCGTGACGAACGACACGCCCACGAGGAAGAGCAGGCCGACGACGCCGTAGCCGCCGTAGAAGCCCTGCATCGCGCCTCCTGGGTGGGTGCCCGCGGCGAGTCTAGGGCCCTGGGGCTTGACCGAGACAGACCGCGCCGGTCGGGCTGCGCGACGTAGCATGAGTCGATGGCGAAGAGCGTCGAGCAGCGGGAGCGGGTAATCATCCGCTTCGCAGGCGACTCCGGCGACGGTATGCAGCTGACCGGCGACCGGTTCACCACCGAGACCGCGTCCTTCGGCAACGACCTGTCGACGCTGCCGGACTTCCCGGCGGAGATCCGGGCCCCCGCGGGCACCCTGCCGGGCGTGTCGGCGTTCCAGCTGCACTTCGCCGATCACGACATCATGACGCCGGGCGACCGGCCCGACGTCCTGGTCGCGATGAACCCGGCAGCGCTCAAGGCGAACATGCCCGACCTGCGTCGCGGCGCGGACATCATCGTGAACACCGACGAGTTCACGCCGCGCAACCTGACGAAGGTCGGGTACGCCGCCAACCCGCTCGACGACGGGTCGCTCGAGGCCTACACGGTGCACAGCATCAAGCTGACGTCGATGACCGTGGAGGCACTCAAGGGCTACGACATCACCAAGAAGGAGGCCGAGCGCGCGAAGAACATGTTCGCATTGGGCCTGCTGTCCTGGCTGTACAACCGGCCGACCGAGGGCACGGTGGCGTTCCTCAAGACGAAGTTCGCCCGCAACGAGGCGATCCTCGCGGCCAACCTGACGGCGTTCGAGGCGGGCTGGTCCTTCGGCGAGACCACCGAGGACTTCTCGGTCTCCTACGAGATCAAGCCGGCCAAGCTGCCCACCGGGCGCTACCGCAACATCTCCGGCAACCTGGCCCTGGCCTACGGGCTGGTCGCCGCGTCGCAGCGCACCGGGCTGCCCCTGTTCCTGGGCTCCTACCCGATCACCCCGGCGTCGGACGTCCTGCACGAGCTGAGCAAGCACAAGCGCTTCGGGGTCCGGACCTTCCAGGCCGAGGACGAGATCGCCGCCGTGGGCGCCGCGCTGGGAGCGGCGTACGGCGGCTCGCTGGCCGTGACCTCGACGTCCGGACCCGGCCTCGCGCTCAAGGCGGAGACGATCGGCCTGGGCGTCTCGCTCGAGCTGCCCCTGATCGTCGTCGACGTGCAGCGCGCCGGCCCGTCCACCGGCATGCCGACCAAGACCGAGCAGGCCGACCTGCTGCAAGCCATGTTCGGGCGCAACGGCGAGGCGCCGGTGCCGATCGTCGCTCCGCGGTCCCCGTCGGACTGCTTCGACGCGGCGCTGGAGGCGGCCCGGATCGCGACGACCTACCGGGTGCCCGTGATCCTGCTCTCGGACGGCTACCTGGCCAACGGCTCCGAGCCGTGGCGGATCCCGGAGGTCGCCGACCTGCCCGATCTCACCGTGCGCTTCACGACCGAGCCGAACGCCGAGGTCGACGGGCAGCCCGCGTTCTACCCCTACCTACGCGACCCGGCGACCCTGGCCCGGCCCTGGGCGGTGCCGGGCACCGCGGGGCTGGAGCACCGGATCGGGGGCATCGAGAAGGAGGACGGGACGGGGAACATCTCCTACGACCCGGCCAACCACGACCTGATGGTGCGGACGCGGCAGGCCAAGGTCGACGCGGTCGCCGCCTCGCTGCCGCCCATCGAGGTCGACGACCCGTCCGGGCAGGCCCGGGTGCTCGTGCTCGGGTGGGGTTCGACGTACGGGCCGATCGGGGCTGCCTGCCGGATCCTGCGCACCGACGGCATCGACATCGCGCAGGCGCACCTGCGCCACCTCAACCCGTTCCCCTCCGACCTCGGGGGGGTCCTGCGCCGCTACGACAAGGTGCTCGTCCCGGAGATGAACCTCGGCTACGGGTACGGCGGTCAGCTCACCCTCCTGCTGCGCGCGAAGTACCTGGTCGACATCGTGGGGTACACCCAGGTGCGTGGCCTGCCGTTCAAGGCCGACGAGCTCGCCGGGGTCATCAGCGACCTGGTGGCCTCGGTCATCGAGGAGCTGCCGTGACCGACGAAGACGCGACGCCGTACCGCTCGCTGAGCCTGGTACCCAAGGCGCGCGAACCGCAGAAGGCCAAGGACTTCAAGACCGACCAGGAGGTCCGCTGGTGCCCCGGCTGCGGCGACTACGCGATCCTCGCGGCCGTCCAGTCCTTCATGCCCGAGCTGGGGCTGGCCCGGGAGAACATCGTCTTCGTCTCGGGCATCGGGTGCTCCTCCCGGTTCCCGTACTACATGGACACCTTCGGCATGCACTCGATCCACGGGCGCGCGCCGGCGATCGCGACTGGCTTGGCCGCGTCGCGGCCCGACCTGTCGGTATGGGTCGTCACCGGTGACGGCGACGCGCTCTCGATCGGTGGCAACCACCTGATCCACGCCCTGCGGCGCAACGTCAACCTCAAGATCCTGCTGTTCAACAACCGGATCTACGGGCTCACCAAGGGGCAGTACTCGCCGACCTCCGAGCTGGGGAAGATCACCAAGTCGACGCCGATGGGGTCGCTGGACGCGCCCTTCAACCCGGTGTCGCTCGCGCTCGGCGCGGAGGCCTCGTTCGTCGCCCGCTCGATCGACTCCGACCGCAAGCACCTGACCTCGGTCCTGCGGGCGGCCGCGGCGCACAAGGGGACGGCCCTGGTCGAGATCTACCAGAACTGCAACATCTTCAACGACGAGGCCTTCGAGCCGCTGAAGGACCCGACGACCCGCGACGACTTCACCATCCGGCTCGAGCACGGTGCCCCGATCCGGTGGGGCGCCGACCTGGAGCACGGCGTGGTGCGCTCGCCCGACTCCTCGCTCAAGGTGGTCGAGGTGGCCGACGTCGACGAGGCCGACGTCGTGCGCCACGACGCGCACGCCGAGGACCCCTCGCACGCCTTCGACCTGTCCCGGCTCGCCGACCTGTCGCTCGCCCGCACCCCGATCGGGGTGTTCCGCGACGTCGACCGGCCGGTCTACGACGAGCTGATGGCCGACCAGCTGGCCCGCGCTGCCGAGACCCAGCCGTCCAAGGGGCCGGAGGCACTGGGCGCGCTCCTGTCCGGGTCGGACACCTGGACCGTGTCCTGAGCGAGGCACGACGGGGGACCCTGTACGGGATCGCGGCGTACCTCATCTGGGGGCTCTTCCCCCTGTACTGGCCGCTGCTGGAGCCGGCCGGCGCGGTCGAGATCCTGGCCCACCGCATCGTCTGGTGCCTGGTGTTCGTGGTCCTCGCGCTGGCGGCCGGGCGCAGCTGGTCGACGATGCGCCCGCTGCTCGGGGCCGGCCCGGCGACCCGGCGGCTCGCGATCGCTGCCGTCGTCATCGCCGCCAACTGGACGCTCTACATCTGGGGCGTCAACCACCACCACGTCGTCGAGACCTCGCTGGGCTACTTCATCAACCCGGTGGTCACCGTCCTGATCGGCGTCCTCGTCCTGCGCGAGCGGCTCCGCCCCGTGCAATGGGCGGCGATCGGCCTGGGCCTGCTGGCGGTCGTGGTGCTCACCGTCGACTACGGACGGCCGCCGTGGATCGCTCTCGGCCTGGCGTTCTCGTTCGCGACCTACGGCCTGATCAAGAAGCAGGTCGGCGCGACGGTCGGCGCGCTGCAGTCGCTGACGGTCGAGACGAGCGTGCTGTTCGTCCCGGCGCTGGCCTACCTGGTGGTGCTCGGCGCCCGCGGCGACGGCCAGTTCGGACCGGCGGGCGTGGGTGCGAGCCTGCTGCTGGCCGCGGCGGGAGTGGCGACCGCCGTACCGCTGCTGTTCTTCGCCTCCGCCGCGCGGCGGGTGCCGCTCTCCACGTTGGGCCTGCTGCAGTACCTCACGCCGGTGCTGCAGCTGCTCACCGGCGTCCTGGTCTACAACGAGCCGATGCCACCCTCCCGGGTGGCGGGCTTCGCGCTGGTGTGGGCGGCCCTCGTGCTGCTGTCCATCGACGGCCTGCGCCACGGCCATTCGGTACGCCGGGACAGGCGCGCGGCCGGCGACCCCCGCGACCCCGCAGAGGTCGCGCCGGCCGGCGCCTGAGACTCACATCGGGGCGAGCTCGTAGACCTCGATCGCGAAGCGGCCCTTGCCCTCGCTGAGGAACGGGTGCTTCTCGGTCAGCGCGGTCGCCGCCGACAGGTCGGCCGCCTCGACGATGGTGTAGCCGTTGAGGTCGCCCGCCTGGCGGGTGGCGCCGTCGTCGGCGATGGCCGTCCGGGCCGCGAAGGGGTTGCCGAAGTCGACGACCGCGGAGCCCGCGTTCTCCATCCAGGCGTTCCAGGCGGCCATCTGCTCCTGACCCTGCTCGGGCGTGAAGTCGTCCATCGGCGTCGCCGGGCCTCGGTACAGGAAGATGTACTTGCTCATTCCCCACCAGCTCCTCTGGGTGCTGGAGGCACGGTCGCCTCCACCCAAGACGACGAGCGGGGCGGGCGCGGATCGACAGCCTCAGCCGAGAAGTGCGTCCAGCGCGGCGTCCACATCGGCCTCGGTCGAGTAGAGGTGGAAGGACACCCGCAACGAGCCGGCCCGGCTGGCGGCCCGGATGCCGGCC
>DASYEF010000030.1:0-20381 GCA_036499185.1 Actinomycetes bacterium
CCGCGGGTGCGGAACAGCGAGTCCATCTCGTCGAAGAACACGATGACCGGTGTCCCTTCCGACGCCTTCTCGCGCGCCCGGGAGAAGACCAGCCGGATGTGGCGCTCGGTCTCGCCGACGTACTTGTTGAGCAGCTCGGGGCCCTTGATGTTGAGGAAGAAGGACCGGCCCTCGGGCTTGCCGGTCACCTCGGCAACCTTCTTGGCCAGCGAGTTCGCGACCGCCTTGGCGATCAGCGTCTTGCCGCACCCGGGAGGCCCGTAGAGCAGGACGCCCTTCGGCGGGCGCAGCTTGTGCTCGGTGAACAGCTCGGGGTGCAGGTACGGCAGCTCGACGGCGTCGCGGATCATCTCGATCTGCGCGGCCAAGCCGCCGATCAGCGAGTAGTCGATGTCGGGCACCTCTTCGAGGACGAGCTCCTCGACCTCGGACTTGGGCACCCGCTCGTAGACGTAGCCCGAGCGCGGCTCCATCAGGAGGGACTCGCCCACCCGCAGGTGCTCGCCGTCGAGCAGCGGCTCGGCCAGCCGGACGACCTTCTCCTCGTCGGTGTGACCCACCACCAGGGCGCGCTGCCCGTCGGCGAGGATCTCCTTGAGCATGACGACCTCGCCGATGCTCTCGAACGCCAACGCCGCGACGACGTTCATCGCCTCGTTGAGCATGACCTCCTGGCCGCGGACCAGGTCGGCGAGCTCCACGCCCGGGCTCACCGCCACCCGCAGCTTGCGTCCTCCGGTGAAGATGTCGACCGTGTCGTCCTCGTTGCGGGCGATGAAGATCCCGAAGCCGGCCGGCGGCTGAGCCAGCCGGTCGACCTCCTCCTTGAGGGTCACGATCTGGTCACGGGCCTCCTTGAGGGTCGTGACCAGGCGCTCGTTCTGCGTCGTGACCGCGGCCAGGTTGGCCTGCAGGTCGGCGACCCGCTCCTCCAGGGCGCGGTGGTGGCGCGGCGACTCGGTCAGCCGCCGTCGCAGCGCCTCGACCTCGTCCCGCAGGGCGTTGACCTGCAGGTCCGCGCTCTCGTCGGATCGTGCCGTGCGGCGTCGAGCACCGTCTCCAGGACGCTCTGCAGACGACACGGCGTCACCTCCCCTGCCGGGTGCCCCCCTTGTCGAGGGGGCAGGTCCACTTCTGACCCTACCTTCGGCACGTTCCCAGGGGACCTGCATGGTTGCGTGTCGTCGAACGGGTTCTCCGAGGGGATCTAGCCCGTCCGTACTACCAAGGACGACGTCGGGGGCCGGTCCGTTCGCCAGGCGGCCCACCTGCCCGGACTACGGGACGCCGGTCAGGCCTCGGCGGCCGGCGTTCCATAGGCGCCCTTGGACGGTCGCCGTCGGCGCAGCGGCGGCGGGACGCCGTCGGCCAGCCGCCGGGTGGTGACCAGGAACCCCGTGTGCCCGACCATCCGGTGCTCCGGGCGGACCGCGAGACCCTCCAGGTGCCACCCGCGCACGAGGGACTCCCAGGCGTGCGGCTCGGTGAAGGTCCCGTGCTCGCGCATCGCCTCGGCAGTCCGGGACAGCTGGGTGGCCGTCGCGAGGTAGCAGATGAGCACTCCGCCGGGCACTAACGCCTTGGACACCACGTCAAGGCAGTCCCAGGGCGCGAGCATGTCCAGAACAACCCGGTCGACCTCCGTGTCGACGAGGCTCTCGGCGAGGTCCCCCACGGTGAGCGTCCATGCCGGGTGCGGCCCACCGAAGAACGACTCGACGTTCGTCCGCGCGACCTCGGCGAAGTCCGCGCGTCGTTCGTACGACGACACCCGGCCCTGGTCACCCACGGCCCGCAGCAGCGACATGGTCAGCGCTCCGGAGCCGACTCCCGCCTCGACGACGTGCGCACCCGGGAAGACGTCCGCCATGTGCACGACCTGGGCAGCGTCCTTGGGATAGACGACCGCGGCCCCCCGCGGCATCGACAGGACGTAGTCGGCGAGCAACGGGCGCAGCGCCAGGTAGGTGACGCCGCCACTGGTCGCGATCGTCACGCCTTCCGGCCGGCCGATCAGCTCGTCGTGCGGGATCGACCCCTTGTGGGTGAAGAAGTCCTTGCCCGCCTGCAGGGTGATGGTGTGCATCCGGCCCTTGGGGTCGGTGAGCTGCACTCGGTCACCGACCCGGAACGGCCCACGACGGCTGGCGGCGCCGGTCGGCGCTGTGGGGTCGGGCACGGTCGCGCAGTCTAGGTGTACCGACGGCGGCGTCCGACCGTCAGCGACGCAGCAGGACCCGTTCCACGTCGCGAGTGGCCAGCAGTCCGAAGACGTCGCCGTTCAGCTCGACCACGAGGTACTCCGAGGCCGGGAACGCAGTAATCGCGCTGAGCAGCTCCTCGCCGTCGACGTCGGCGGCCACGGTGAGGGCGGGTTCGAGGCGACGGCTGAGGTCACCGACGGGCGTCCACGGCCGCCGGTCCGCCGGGACGTCGCTCACCGCGCCTTCCGAGACGAGACCGACCGGTGCTCCGGCGCCGTCGACCACGACGATCCCGCGCGCGCCCGCCTCGTGCGCTCGCCGCACCGCCTCGGAGAGGGGCAGGTCGACCGACACGGGGATCGCCCGCCGGGTCAGTGCGCGGACCGAGACCAGTGGGAGCCGCTGTTGCACGCCGCCCTGGACGATCGCCTGGGTCGCGCCCACCCAGATGAAGCCGCCGAGCAGCACCGCCCAGGCGATGTCGGCCAGCGAGACCGGTGTCCCGCGACGGGCGCTGAGCAGGAACGGGATGGCGAGCAGGGCCATCGACACGCCGCGCCCGACCCAACCGGCGACGACGGTGCCGGTGTGGCGGCGACCCGTGGCCCGCCAGACGACCGCCGAGATGACCCGTCCCCCGTCCAGCGGGAGACCGGGAAGCAGGTTGAAGACCCCGACCAGCAGGTTGCTGAGCATCAGCGCGCGCGCGAGCAGCCGCGCGACCGACGGCGGCTCGATCAGCTCAGCCACGACGAAGGCCACCGCGGCGACGAGCAGGGAGACCAGCGGGCCGGCCAACGCGATCCCGGCCTCGCGGCCCGGGGTCTGAGCCGGCCGCTCGATCTCGGACACGCCCCCGAGCACGTGCAGGCTGATCCGGCGCACGGCGAGTCCGGAACGCAGCGCGACCACTGTGTGGCTCAGCTCGTGCAGGAAGACCGAGAGGTAGAGCAGCAGCGCGAAGGTCAAGGAGACGGCATACCGCCAGGGCCCCAGGCCCGGGACGGCGTCGTCGACCACCTCGGCGAACACCCAGGTGATCAGACCTCCCACGAGGAACCACGCAGGCGTCACGTCCACCGGGACCCCGAAGGGGTGGGCGATGACGATCCGTCCGTCCCGGGTACGACGGCCTTCGCCCACGCCGTGACGTTGCCCAGGTGCGGGCTGGTGGTCCACAGGCGGAGTCTAGGCGCCTGGCCCGCCGTCCCTGGTCGTGTCCGAGGGTCGCCGTAGGGTGCGATCCATGGTCCTGGACACCGGAAATGCCGCGGTGCCGCCGCCCGAGGTGGTGGCGCCGAGAGCGCCGGCGTCCCTGTCCCCGTCGAGGGCCAGCGACTTCATGAACTGCCCGCTCCTCTACCGGTTCCGGGTGGTGGACCGGCTGCCCGAGCGGCCGAGCCCCGCCGCGACCCGGGGAACGGTGGTGCACGCCGTCCTGGAGCGACTCTTCGAGCTGCCGGCGGCCGAGCGGGTGCCCGCCCGGGCCTACGCCCTCATCCAGCCCGAGTGGGAGCGGTTGCTCGAGGAAGAGCCGGTCCTCGGCGAGCTGTTCACCGACGACGCGAGCCGTGATGAGTGGCTGGGCTCGGCTGTTGGGCTGCTGGACAGCTACTTCGAGCTCGAGGACCCGACCGCGCTCGAGCCGGCCGAGCGCGAGCTCTACGTCGAGTGCGACCTCGAGTCGGGCCTGCGCCTGCGCGGGTACGTCGACCGGCTCGACGAGGCGCCCGACGGAGCCCTCCGTGTCGTGGACTACAAGACCGGCCGAGCTCCGCACGAGGGCTTCGAGGCCAAGGCGATGTTCCAGATGCGCTTCTACGCCCTGGTGCTGTGGCGACTGCGCGGTGTCGTGCCGCGCCAGCTGCAGCTGCTCTACCTGGGCAGCGGTGAAGTGCTGCGCTACGAGCCCGACGAGGCGGACCTGCTCGCGACCGAGCGCAAGGTCGAGGCCCTCTGGAAAGCCGTGCAGCGCGCCACCGAGACCGGCGACTGGCGCCCCAGTCCGAGTCGGCTGTGCGACTGGTGCGACCACCAGGCACTCTGCCCGGCTTTCGGGGGCACCCCGCCGCCCGTCCCTGTGCTGGCGGTTCCCCTCGTCCCGCAGGCTCGGGCGGCCGATGAGCGGCCGTCTCCGCACACCCCCGGTGACGAGGTCTGAGCGCCCACCGGGCCAGATGCTTTGCTGCGCAACGAGATCCGCCGCGTCTCGGGGTCACCCTGAGATATGACGGATGTCATCCCCACTGCACCCTGAATGTGCTGGGAGTCCGACGCCTCCTGCTTCTACGGTGGGGCGAATCCACCTTCACGAGGAGTCCTTGGTGACCAGCACTGCCCCTGCCCCAGTCTCGACCGGCCCCGCGGCGCACGCCGTCGACCTGACCAAGGTCTACGGCTCCGGTGACACCCGGGTCGTCGCGCTCGACGCCGTGTCGTGCGAGTTCGCTCGCGGTCAGTTCACCGCCATCATGGGCCCGTCCGGGTCCGGGAAGTCGACCCTCATGCACTGCATGGCAGGGCTCGACGATGCCAGCAGTGGCGCCGTCTTCGTCGGTGACACCGACATCACGACGCTGGACGACAAGCGACTGACCCGGCTGCGCCGGGACGCGGTCGGCTTCATCTTCCAGGCCTACAACCTGCTTCCCACCCTGACCGCGATCGAGAACATCACGCTGCCGATGGACATCGCCGGCCGCAAGCCCGACAAGGAGTGGCTCGACCTCGTCGTGGACACCATCGGTCTGCGGGACCGGCTCTCGCACCGCCCGACCGAGCTGTCCGGTGGACAGCAGCAGCGGGTGGCATGCGCGCGGGCCCTGGCCAGCCGGCCGGACATCATCTTCGCCGACGAGCCCACCGGCAACCTCGACAGCGCCAGCGGTGCCGAGGTGCTCGGCTTCCTGCGCCGGTCGGTCACCGAGATGCACCAGACGATCGTCATGGTGACCCACGACCCCAACGCGGCCTCCTACGCCGACCGGGTCCTCTTCCTCGCCGACGGCCACATCGTGGACGAGATGCACAGCCCGACCGCCGAGTCCGTCCTGGACCGGATGAAGAAGTTCGAGGTCGCACACGGCCCGGAGCAGACCCTGGCGCCGCTGGACGACCGGCGATGATCCGGGCGACCTTCAAGAGCCTCGCAGCCCGCAAGCTGCGGCTCATCCTCTCCTCCCTGTCCATCGTGCTGGGCGTCTCATTCGTGTCCGGCGCGTTCGTCCTCACCGACAGTCTTGGCAAGGTCTTCGACGACCTGTTCAGCACCATCAGCCACAACGTCGCGGTCGACATCCGCGGTGACAAGGTGACCTCTGGCAACCAGGGCGACGTCCGCGCCCTGCTCCCCCAGGACCTGGTCTCCCAGGTCGAGCAGGTCGACGGCGTCAAAGAGGCCCAGGGACAGGTCCAGGGCAGCGCGCAGCTGGTGGACACCAAGGGCAAGGCCGTCAGCACCGGCGGCGCACCGACGTTCGGCTTCAACTGGTACCACTCCACACTGCTGCAGAGCGGCACCATCGTGCAGGGCCGGGCGCCGCACGGGCCGGACGAGATCGCGATCAACCGCGGGCTGCTCGACCGCACGGACTACAAGCTGGGCGACTCCGCGCCCGTGCTCACCGACCAGCCGCTGAAGTCCTACAAGATCGTCGGCATCGTCGAGTTCGACGGCAAGGCCTCGTTCGCCGGCGAAACGGACGTCTTCTTCGAGACCTCCGTGGCACAGCAGGTCCTGAACCTCACCGGCAAGTACAACGAGATCACAGTGGCGGCCGACAGCGGCGTCAGCGAGACCGAGCTGCGCGACCGAATCCGCCCGTTGCTGCCTGCGGACGCGCAAGCGATTACGGGCACCAAGTCGGCAGCCGAGCAGGCCAATGACGTGAAGAAGGGGCTCGGCTTCTTCAACACGTTCCTGCTGACGTTCGCGCTGATTGCGTTGTTCGTCGGGGCGTTCATCATCTTCAACACCTTCTCGATGCTGGTAGCGCAGCGCACCCGCGAGCTGGCCCTCATGCGGATGCTCGGGGCAAGCCGTGGCCAGGTCCGCCGGGCCGTGCTGCTCGAAGCGGTCGTTGTAGGCCTGCTCAGCTCGTTCATCGGCCTCATCTGCGGCATCGGCGTGGCACTTGGGCTCAAGGCACTCTTCGGCGTCTTCGGGGCCCAGCTGCCGGACGCGCCGACGATCGTCGCGACTCGCACCGTCATCCTGTCCTTCGTCGTGGGCACCTTGGTCACGGCCGCGGCGGCCTTCATGCCGGCCCGCCGGGCCAGCCGGGTCGCCCCACTGGCGGCCCTGCGTGACGCCGCGACGCCCGACCGGTCCCTCAAGCGGCAGACGATCATCGGGACAGTCGTGCTCGTCGTCGGTGCCGCGGCGATGACCAAGTCCTTGCGCGACGGCGGCCTCCAGCTGCTCGGGTTGGGCACCTTGCTCGCCTTCATCGGCATCGCGATGCTGTCGCCGCTGGTGAGCAAGCCGGTGGCCTCGGTGGTCGGGCGTCTGTTCTCCCACCGCCTGCCCGGTCGTCTCGGCAAGGAGAACGCGGTGCGCAACCCGCGCCGCACGGCCGCCACGGCAGCCGCGCTGATGATCGGGCTGGCCCTGATCAGCGCTGTCACGGTGCTGGGTTCCTCGCTCAAGGCGAGCGTGGCCAAGACGGTTGCCGGTGCCGTCACGGCTGACTTCATCCTCAACACCCAGGGTCCGGGCTTCCCGGATGCCGTGGTGCAAGCCGCCGCCCAGGAGGACGGCGTCCGGAGCACAGCCTCGGTCAAGGTCGACGGCATGCAGCTGTGCGACAACGCAAGTTGTAGCCATGCCAAGCAGGTCTTCGTCACCGCCTTCCCGGCCAAGGCGATCGGTGACCTGGTCAACGTCACGACGGCTGCGGGTTCCGCCGATCTCACGCCCGGCACCGTGCTGATGTCGGAGAACGCCGCGAAGGACGACAAGCTCAAGCCGGGCGACACGGTGCGGGTGCAGTTCGCCCGCTCCGGAGTCGAGACGCTCACCCTGGCCGGCACGTACGAGACCAACCAGCTGATCGGCGACTACCTCGTCGACGCCTCCAAGGCCAAGGACTTCTCCACCCAGCGCGACGTCGCGGGTCTGGTCGGGCTGGACAAGGGCGCCGACGCGGCCGCCGTCCGCAAGGCCCTGGACTCGTCGTTGAAGGAGTACCCGAACGTCGAGGTGCTCGACCAGTCGGAGTTCGTCGGCGAGGCCAAGACCCAGGTCAACCAGATCGTGACGATCATCAACATCCTCCTGGGTCTGTCGGTCCTCATCGCGCTGCTCGGCGTGCTGAACACCCTGGCCTTGTCGGTCATCGAGCGAACGCGCGAGATCGGCCTTCTCAGGGCGGTCGGGATGGCCCGGCGACAGGTCAAGCGGATGATCCGCACCGAGGCCGTGCTGATCTGCTTCTTCGGCGGCCTGCTCGGGCTCGTGGTCGGGTCGATCTTCGGGATCGCCCTGCAGCAGGCGCTCAAGGGGCAGGGCGTGACCGAGCTCGGGTTCCCCGTGGTGACACTGATCGTCTACCTGCTCTGCTCGGCGCTGGCCGGGGTGATCGCGGCGGCGCTGCCCGCCCGGCGCGCGTCCCGGTTGAACGTCCTGCAGGCGATCGCCACCGAGTAGCCGGGGTGGATCGCCTGCGGGCCCGGGTCCGGGCCGGGACGGCGGCTCGCGCGGCAGTAGTCGTCGCGGTGCTCGTCGTCCTGGTCCTGCCCGGACGCCTGCTGGCCGCAGAGCACGCCGACGACGACGCCCTGGTCCCCTATCACGACGGTGGGGGGGCCACGGCGCACGCGGTCGCCGGCACGACGTGGCACACGGACGCGGGTGTCGACTCCGAGGTCGGTGACCCGCTGCAGATCCTGGCGGTCCATCCTCGCGTGGCGCAGGACACCGCGGCGGCCGACGTCCAGGTCCGCATCTGCGGACCTGGCGGCTGCCGGGCGGTCACCGACCCGCCCGGCGGCACGGTCCGCCTGCGTCCGGGCCGGGCGCGGCTGGTGGTCTCGGTGACTCCGCACCGGCCCGGTGTCGTGCGGATCGACGGGTACGACGTCACGTACCTCGACGGCGACCACCGGGGCACCGAGCACGCGGGGGTGGACCTCCGCCTACGGGCCGACTGACCCCATCAGGTCGGAGAGGCCCGCGAGGTCGAGTTCGGTCAACGTGTCGAGGCACCGGTGCGCGACCCGGGCCAGGACCTCGGCCGGCAGGTCGGGCACCGAGGGCACCAGGACCGTCACGCAACCCGCGGACCGAGCCGAGGTCGCTCCGGTGAGCGAGTCCTCCACGGCAACGCACCGGCGGGCGTCCACGCCCAGCAGGGCGGCCGCGTGCAGGTACGGGTCGGGGCTCGGCTTCGTGTGGGTGACGTCGTCGCCGGACACCGTCACCTGGAACGACTCCCTGCCGATCGCGTCGAGGACGGCATCGACGATCGGGCGCCGCGAGGAAGACACGAGGGCCGCCGGGACGCCGGCGTCCGCGATCGTGGCCAGGAGCAGCTTCGCTCCCGGCATCCACTCCACCGGGCCGCGGCGCAGCGCAGCGACCATCTCGCGGAGCAACCGCTCCGTCACGTCGGCGGGGTCCGCCGCCGCCGGCGTCGTTGCCACCATGTGAGCGACCGCGCGCTCGAGCGGGCCTCCGACGAGCAGGTCGTGGTCTTCGTCGGTCCAGGCGCCGCCGAGGTCGCTGACGATGGCCGACTCGACCTCGAACCAGATCCGTTCGGTGTCGACCAGCAGGCCGTCCATGTCGAGCAGGACGGCCGCCGGGAGCGTGGCGGTCACCGGCGACCGGTGGTCATCGGGCGTTGAAGTACGAGGCCTCGGGATGGTGCAGGACCAAGGCGTCGGTGGACTGCTCCGGGTGGAGCTGGAACTCCTCGGACAGCTTCACGCCGATCCGCTCGGGCTCGAGCAGCTCGACCAGCTTGGCCCGGTCCTCGAGATCGGGGCAGGCGCCGTACCCGAAGGAGAACCGCGCACCGCGGTAGCGGAGATCGAAGTAGTCCTCCGGCCGGTCCGGATCCTCGCCGGAGTAGCCGAGCTCAGCGCGCATCCGCTTGTGCCAGTACTCCGCGAGGGACTCGGTGAGCTGCACGGACAGGCCGTGCAGCTCGAGGTAATCGCGGTAGGCGTCGGCGGCGAACAGGTCGGAGGTGACCTCGGCGATCCGCGAGCCCATGGTCACCAGCTGCACTCCCAGGACGTCGACCTCGCCGGACTCCCGCGGCCGGAAGAAGTCGGCCAAGCAGAGGTGCCGCCCGTGTCGCTGTCGGGGGAACGTGAACCGGAAGCGTTCGGCCGCGTCGATGGACGGCTCGGCGAGCAGGACGAGATCGTCGCCCTCGCTCACCACCGGAAAGTAGCCATAGACGACGGCAGCCTCGAGCAGGTGCTCGGCCTGCACGCGCTCCAACCACATCCGCAGGCGCGGCCGGCCCTCGGTCTCGACCAGCTCCTCGTATGTCGGACCCGCGCCACGCGACGAGCGCAGTCCCCACTGCCCCATGAACGTGGCGCGCTCGTCCAGCAGGGACGCGTAGTCCGCCAGAGGGACACCCTTGACGACCCGACTGCCCCAGAACGGTGGGGCGGGCACCGGGTTGTCGATGGCGACGTCGGAGCGGGCCGGCATGTCCTCGGGCGCTGTGGTGTCCGGGCGGCCGGCCGCCTTGACCCGGCGCGGTCGCAGCGCCGGCAGCTCGGCGCCGGGGACGCCGCGCTTGACGGCGATGAGGGCGTCCATCAGCCGCAGCCCCTCGAAGGCGTCACGGGCGTAGCGGACCTCGCCCTCGTAGACCTCGGCGAGGTCCTGCTCGACGTACGGACGGGTGAGAGCAGCCCCGCCCAGGATCACGGGGAACTTCGCGGAGATGCCCCGGGAGTTCATCTCCTCGAGGTTCTCCTTCATCACCACGGTCGACTTCACCAGCAGGCCGGACATCCCGATGACGTCGGCGCGGTGCGTGTCGGCGGCCTCGAGGATCGCCGACACCGGCTGCTTGATGCCGATGTTCACGACGGTGAACCCGTTGTTGGACAGGATGATGTCGACGAGGTTCTTGCCGATGTCGTGCACGTCGCCCTTGACCGTGGCCAGGACGATGGTGCCCTTTCCCTCCTCGTCGGTCTTCTCCATGTGTGGCTCGAGCCAGGCGACCGCGGCCTTCATGACCTCGGCCGACTGCAGCACGAACGGCAGCTGCATCTCGCCACTTCCGAACAGCTCACCGACGACCTTCATGCCCTCGAGCAGGTGGTCGTTGACGATGTCGAGCGCGGTCTTGCCGGTGTCGAGCGCGGTCTGAAGATCGGCCTCGAGACCGTTGCGCTCACCGTCGATGATGCGCCGGGCCAGTCTCTCGCCGAGCGGCAGCTGCATGAGCTCCTCGGCCCTGGTCGCCCGCACGCTCGCGATGTCGACACCCTCGAACAGGTCGAGGAAGCGCTGCAGCGGGTCATAGCCCTCGCGGCGGCGGTCGTAGACGAGGTCGAGGGCGACCTGGCGGGCCTCCTCGTCGATCTTCGTCATCGGCAGGATCTTCGCGGCATGCACGATCGCCGAGTCGAGGCCGGCCTTGACGCACTCGTGGAGGAACACCGAGTTCAGCACCGTGCGGGCGGCCGGGTTGACGCCGAAGGAGACGTTGGACACCCCGAGGGTCGTCTGCACGTTCGGGTGCGCGCGCTTGAGCTGCTTGATGGCCTCGATCGTCTCCAGCGCGTCGCGTCGCGTCTCCTCCTGGCCGGTGGTCACCGGGAAGGTGAGGCAGTCGACGATGATGTCCTCGACGTGCATGCCCCAGGTCGTCGTGAGGTTCTCGATCAGCCGGGTTGCGACCCGCACCTTCCACTCAGCGGTCCGGGCCTGGCCGTCCTCGTCGATGCACAGGGCGACGACCGCGGCTCCGTGCTCCTTGACGATCGGCATCACGCGGGCGAACCGCGAGCCGGGCCCGTCACCGTCTTCGTAGTTCACCGAGTTGATGACCGAACGGCCGCCGAGCCGCTCGAGACCGGCCTCGATGACCGCCGGCTCGGTCGAGTCGAGGACGAGCGGCAAGGTGGACGCGGTCGCGAACCGGAAGGCCACCTCCTTCATGTCCTCGGCACCGTCGCGGCCGACGTAGTCGACGCAGACGTCGAGCAGGTGCGCTCCGTCGCGCGTCTGGTCGCGGGCGATCTCGATGCAGTCGTCCCACCGCTCCTCGAGCATTGCCCTCTTGAACGCGAGCGACCCGTTGGCGTTGGTGCGCTCCCCGATGGAGAGGTACGACGTGTCCTGCCGGAACGGCACCTGCTGGTACAGCGAGGCGACCCCTGCCTCGGGACGCGGCCGGCGCGATGCGAGACCCCGGCCCGAGACGCGCTCCACGACGAGGCGCAGGTGCTCAGGTGTCGTCCCGCAGCAGCCACCGACGAGGGCCAGCCCGAAGTCCTTGGTGAAGTGGTCGTGCGCGTCGGCCAGCTCCTGCGGCGTCAACGGGTACGACGCGCCGTCCCGCCCGAGCATCGGCAGTCCTGCGTTGGGCATGCACGACAGGGCCACCCGGGCGTGCCGCGACAGGTGCCGGAGGTGCTCGCTCATCTCGCCGGGGCCGGTGGCGCAGTTGAGGCCGAGGACGTCGACACCGAGCGGCTCCAGCGCGGTCAGCGCGGCACCGATCTCGCTGCCCAGCAACATCGTGCCGGTCGTCTCCACCGTGACCTGGCACATCAGCGGTACGTCGGAACCGACCTCGGCGATGGCTCGCTTGGCCCCGATCACCGCGGCCTTGGCCTGGAGCAGGTCCTGCGCGGTCTCGACGAGGACGGCGTGCACGCCGCCGCGCAGCATGCCGCGCACCTGCGCCTGGTAGGCGTCGCGCAACCGGGCGAACGGCACGTGCCCGAGCGTCGGCAGCTTGGTGCCCGGCCCGACCGACCCGATCGCCCAGCGCGGCTCGCCCGCGCTCGACCGCTCGTCGACCGCCTCCCGGGCGATCCGGGCTCCAGCCTCGGCCAGCTCCTCGACGCGGTCCTCGATGCCGTACTCGCCCAGGTTCCCGAGGTTGGCCCCGAAGGTGTTGGTCTCCACCGCGTCGACGCCGACGTCGAGGTAGGCGTCGTGCACGGCCCGGACCACGTCGGGTCGGGTGATGTTGAGGATCTCGTTGCAGCCCTCGTGGCCCTCGAAGTCCTCCATCGAGGGCTCCTGGTCCTGCAGCATCGTCCCCATCGCTCCATCGGCGACGACGACGCGGGACGCCAGGGCGTCCCGGAAGTGGGCAGGCGAGTTCGACACGCGGGTGCTGGACATCGGATCAAGTCTAGGGTCGCGCGCGAGTCGTAGGCTGCAGGGCGACAAGGTGCGGGACGGCAGGCTGACCACGACCAGGGTGCGGGAGGTCACGGGTGATCGAGCTCGACGGCTACCCCGAGCTCGTCGACCCGCTGCTGATCGCCGCTTTCGAGGGCTGGAACGACGCCGGGGACGCCGCGACCGCGGCCGTCGAGCACCTGGAGCAGGTCTGGGAGTCGGTGCCGCTCACCGAGCTCGACCCCGAGGACTACTACGACTACCAGGTCAACCGGCCGACGGTGGCGCTGGCCGAGGACGGCCGTCGACAGGTCACCTGGCCGACGACCCGCGTCTCCTACGCCCGGCTGCCGAAGGTGGGCCGCGATGTGGTGCTCGTCCGCGGGATCGAGCCGAACATGCGCTGGCGGCAGTTCACCGGCGAGGTCCTCGGGGTGTGCCACGAGCTGGGGGTCGAGATGGTCGTCACCCTCGGAGCCCTGCTCGCCGACTCGCCACACACCAGGCCGGTGCCGGTGACGGGAACGTCGTCCGACGAGGCCGTGGCCCGGTCCCTCCATCTGGAGCCGTCACGGTACGAGGGGCCGACCGGGATCGTCGGGATCGTGCAGGACTCGTGCACCCGCGCAGGGATCCCAGCACTGTCCATCTGGGCGGCGGTGCCGCACTACGTGGCGCAGCCGCCGTGCCCGAAGGCAACCCTGGCGCTGCTGCGGCACGTGGAAGATCTGCTGGACGTGCCCATCCCGCTGGGCGAGCTGCCCGAGGACGCGCGCGCCTGGGAGCGCGGGGTCGACGAGCTGGCCGCGGAGGACCCCGAGGTCGCGGACTACGTCCGGTCGCTGGAGGAGGCCAAGGACCTCACCGAGGCGCCTGAGGCGTCCGGCGACGCGATCGCCCGCGAGTTCGAGCGCTACCTCCGCCGGCGCGGCGACGAGCCCGGCGGCTCCTGACCTCTCGCTACAGACCTACGCCGAGCAGCGCGTCGACGGTGCGACGCACCAGGTCGGGGGCGCCGGCGTCGGATCCGCCACCCGAGAGGGCTAGCTCGGCCCAGCCGTCCACGGCTGCCAGCGCGGCTGCCGCGTCGAGGTCGTCGGCCAGGTGCCGGCGTACCGCAGCGAGCAGGTCCTCGGCCGGCGGGCCGGTCGCGCGGCCGACCGACTGGCGCCAGCGGGCCAGTCGCTGCTCCGCAGCGGTGAGGTCGTCATCGGTCCAGGACCAGTCGTCCCGGTAGTGGTGCGCGAGCAGCGCCAGGCGGATCGCGGCCGGGTCGTGCCCGGCGCGACGCAGCGCGGAGACGAAGACCAGGTTTCCCTGGGACTTGGACATCTTCTCGCCGTTGAGGCCGACCATGCCGGCGTGCACGTAGTGCCGCGCGAACGGCTCGCCGCCGGTGAGGACCTGGGCCTCCGACGCGCTCATCTCGTGGTGTGGGAAGACGAGGTCCCGACCGCCGCCCTGCACGTCGAAGCTCGGCCCGAGGTGGCCGAGCGCGATCGCTGCACACTCGACGTGCCAGCCGGGGCGCCCGGCCGGCAGGTCGGGGTCACCGGTTTCCCACGACGGCTCGCCTGGACGCGCCGACTGCCAGAGGAGGCAGTCGAGCGGGTGCTTCTTGCCCGCCCGGTCGGGGTCTCCGCCACGCTCGGCGCACAGCACGGTCATGGTGGCCTCGTCGAGATGGCTCACCGAGCCGAAGCGTGGGTCGGTATGCACGGAGAAGTAGGTGTCGCCGTCGAGGTCGTAGGCCGCACCGAGCTCGCGCAGCCGCCGGACGATGTCGACGACCGCCGGGATCGCCTCGACCGCGCCGACATACTCGCGTGGCGGGAGCACCGCGAGCGCGACCATGTCCTCGCGGAAGAGCTCGATCTCGCGCTCGGCCAGCTCCAACCAGTCCTCGCCGTCGCGGTTGGCCCGCTCCAGCAGCGGGTCATCGACGTCGGTCACGTTCTGCACGTAGTGGACGTCGTGCCCGGCGTCGCGCCAGACCCGCTGCACGAGGTCGAACGTGAGGTACGTCGAGGCGTGACCCAGGTGGGTGGCGTCGTACGGCGTGATGCCGCACGCGTAGATCCGGGCCTCCGGACCGGGATCGGTGGTCACCACCTGCCCTGCGGACGTGTCGAACAGGCGCAGCGGGAGCCCTCGGCCGGGGAGGTCGGGGAGGTCGGTCGCTGGCCAGGTCTGCACCCCGGGATCCTACGTTGGCCGTGCGCTCAGAACGGCGGCCAGGGGATCGCCGGCCAGCCCTCGGCGGGGAACGGCAGTCGTCCCTCGGCGAGCAAGCGGTCGACGCGCCGTCGGCACGCCAGGACCTCGTGCCGGCTCATGAGCTCGGCCAGCGTCGTGCCCAGCCCGTCGGTCAGATCCTCGCGCAGCCGCGTCAGCACCTCGACCTCGTCCTCGCGCAGCGGCTCCCCAGCCCAGCCCCAGAGCACCGTGCGCAGCTTGGGCTCGACGTGGAAGGACACCCCGTGGTCGACGCCGTGGACCGCGCCGCCGGGCTCGACCAGCACGTGACCACCCTTGCGGTCGGCGTTGTTCAGGACCACGTCCAGCACCGTCATCCGGCGCAGTCGCGGGTCGTCGGCATGACCGAGCACGACCGGCTCACCGTCGGACCCGAGTGCGTCGAGGACCCGCAGCCAGCCCGGCGGCAATGCCTCGGGCGCCATCACATCGACCAGGGTGCTCTCCTCGGCGTCGTCGACGGTGTCCACCCAGATCTGCACCATGCCGGGCCCGAACGGTCCGTCGCGCAGCACGGTCGGTGGGACGACGTCCCAGCCGGAGGCGTGCGAGACGGTGTACGCCGCCACCTCGCGGCCCGCGAGCGTGCCGTCCGGGAAGTCCCAGAGTGGACGCTCGCCGGCGATCGGCTTGTAGACGCACCGGCCCGCGCACCCGTCGTTCTCGATCTCGCAGAACAGCGTCGCGTTGGACGCGTCGACCAGCCTGCCCTCGACGGAGATGGCGCCGTGGCGCAGCAGGTCCAGCGCGGCGGGCACCTCCAACCGGCTCACCGGCCCCAGTCTGGCAAACGCCGCGGCTACCTGCGGTAGCCGTTGGCGCGGGGGCAGACGTGACCCCCGGCGTCCAGCGGCCCGCCGCAGAAGGGGCAGGGCGGACGACCGGCCGCGACCACCGCCTGGGCCCGGCTGACGAAGGCCCGGGCGGCCGAGCCGGCGAGCCGGACCCGCAGCAGCGGCGGTCCGTCCTCGTCCTCGTCGGTGATCAGCGGCGGCTCGTCGTCGTCCTCGTCCTCGGTGATCGCCTGGGCTTCGATCACGACCACCTCGTCGTCGCTGTCCCACGCCAGGGCCATCGTCCCGACCCGGAACTCCTCCTCGATGGGCGCATCCAGCGGCGCGGTGTCCGACGCCAGCGCCGGAGTAACTGCGGGCACGTCGGCCTCCCCCGCCGAGCGCCGGACGACCTCGTCCAACAGCGCGTCCACCCGTTCGGCGAGGACCGACACCTGGGCCTTCTCCAGGGAGACGCTGGTCACCCGGCCCCCGCCTCGGGCCTGCAGGAAGAAGGTCCTCGACCCCGGCTCGCCGACGGTCCCGGCGACGAAGCGCTCGGGAGGGTCGTACTCGAAGACGATGCGGGCCATGCGCCGAGCCTATGTCCCGGCGCCGCCGCCGACGACGGCGTCCGACGCGGCCGATCGGGCCCGCCTCGACCGCTTCTTGCGGGGCACGAGGAAGCCGAGATCGCTGCCGATGTCGTTGACCCGGACGACGAAGGGCCGCAGTGGCGTGTAGGTCACGATGCTCACGGAGGACGGGTCGACGACGAGCCGCTGGAACTGGTCGAAGTGCATGCCCAGCGCGTCGGCCAGGACGGCCTTGATGACGTCACCGTGCGACACGACGGCGTAGACGGCGTCCTCGCCCAGCCGGACGTTCCACTCGCGGACCGCGGTGACGGCACGGCCCTGCATGTCACGCATCGCCTCGCCACCCTCCCCGGGGAACGTCATCGCCGAGGGGTGGGACTGCACCACCTTCCAGAGCGGGTCCTTGGCGAGCCTCTTCAGCTCCCCGCCGGTCCAGTCGCCGTAGCGGACCTCGCCGATGCGCTCGTCGACGTGCCGCTTGACCGGCGCATGCCCCTCGAGCATCAGCTCGGTGGTCTCCAGGCAGCGCTGCAGCGGGCTGGTGACCACCGCGGCCAGGGGTACGGCGGCGAGCCGGCCGCCCAGCGCGGCGACCTGGGTCCGGCCGGTGTCGTCGAGCCCCACGCCCTCGGTCCACCCCGCCAGGACACCGGCGCCGTTGGCCGTGGTGCGTCCGTGGCGCACGAGCAGGACGGTGGTCACGGCAAACGAGCCTACGGGTCAGGCACGATGGGTCCGTGATCGTCGACTGTGCGCTGTATCACCACGGGATCCGCGAGCTCAC
The DNA here is from genome assembly GCA_036499185.1 of Actinomycetes bacterium. Lineage (GTDB taxonomy): Bacteria > Actinomycetota > Actinomycetes > JACCUZ01 > JACCUZ01 > DATBDW01. The sequence goes on from DASYEF010000030.1 coordinate 16,950, forward strand.
CCAGGACAGCTGGCCGGAGGCGCTGAAGACGGCCCGCTCGGAACCGAGCGCGTTCGTCTGGGTCGGCGTCCACGACCCCGAGGAGGCCGAGCTCGACCAGGTGGCCGAGGACTTCGGCCTGCACCCGCTCGCTGTGGAAGATGCGCTCAAGGCCCACCAGCGGCCGAAGGTCGAGCAGTACGCCGACTCCCTCTTCATCGTCCTCAAGACGGTGCGCTACGACGAGGAGACCCAACAGATCGAGCTGGGCGACGTGATGCTCTTCCTCGGCGACTCGTTCGTGGTGACGGTGCGTCACGGCAAGGGCCGGGCACTGGCCGACGTACGCCGACAGCTCGAGCACAACAAGGGCGTGCTCGAAGCCGGGCCGTCAGCGGTCATGTACGCGGTCGCCGACCGCATCGTCGACGACTACTCGCAGATCGTGCTGGAGATCGAGGAGGACATCGAGGAGGTCGAGGAGAGGGTCTTCTCCCCCGAGCGCGGCAACAGCGCTGCGCGCATCTACAACCTCAAGCGCGAGGTCATCGAGTTCCGCCGGGCGGTAGCGCCGCTCGTCGAGCCGATGAAGCGGCTGGCCTCCGGCGAGGAGCCGCACGTCGACGACCAGATGGCCCCGTTCTTCCGCGACATCGCCGACCACGTCCTGCGTGTCGGTGAGCAGGTCGACTGGTTCGACGACCGTTTGGCCTCGGTCCTCAACGCCAACCTGGCCCAGGTCGCGGTCCAGCAGAACGAGGACATGCGGCGGATCTCCGCCTGGGTGGCGATGGCGGCCGTGCCGACCCTGATCGCCGGCATCTACGGGATGAACTTCAACCACATGCCCGAGCTGGGATGGAGCTTCGGCTACCCGGCCGCGATCGCGCTGATGGCCACCATCTGTGGGTTGCTCTACCGCGGGTTCCGGCGCAGCGGCTGGCTCTGACGGCCTCACGCCCGGACGGTCGGTGCCCGGTTCCGTCCCTTTCGTCCGGGGCGAATGACGCGTTCGACTGCCAAGGGCAGGTCAAGCGGGTCACCATGACCACCGGGGGGCCGTGGCAGCTGTCCGGTCCAGCAGGCACGAGGGGTGGGGCACGGGTATGGCAACGCGGGCGTCCAGGCGCGCGGCGGTGACTGCCGCCCTGGCAGCCGCTGTCCTCGCCGCGCTGGTGGCCGCGACCGTCCCGGCCGCCGCCTCGGACCCGACGTCCTCCCCCACAGCCTCGACGAAGGCCACGTCCAGCTCCGAGGCGAAGCCGACGCCGACACCAACCTCGGCCGCCGCCAAGGCGAAGCTCAAGGCCAAGGCGGCCAAGGCCCGCGCTGCCGCCGCCGTGAAGATTGCGGCGGCGAAGGCCGCTCAGGACGAGACCGACGCCCACGACGCCGCCGCCCTGGTCGCTGCCTCCAAGGCGCTCGCGCAGGCGAAGGCCGACCTCGTCGTGGCCCAGTCCGCGCTGCAGGGTGCTCAGGCCGAGCTCACTGCGGCGAAGGCCGCCGACCAGGAGGCGCAGACCGAGCTGGACGCCTCCGTGCTCTCCGAGCAGCGGGCCACCCGGGACCTGGCCGCGGTCGAGTCGCGGATCGGCGTGAGCCAGCAGGACCTGGGGCGGCTGGCGCGCTCGGCGTACCAGTCCAGCGGCTCGATGGGCGAGTGGGCGATCGTGCTCTCCTCGACCACGCCCAACCAGCTCGCCGACCGGCTCTCGTTCCTGCAGAGCGTGGGCAGCGCCGGCAACGCGATGCTCTCCCGCCTCGAGCAGGACCGGGCCGACCTCGTCAACGCACAGGCCTCGCTGTCAGCGGCCCGGCGTCGCCAGGAGGACGCGAAGGTGGCCGCTGCCGCCGCCGTCGCGGCGGTCCAGGCCAAGACGACGATGGCGCAGTCGGCCGCGCAGCAGGTCACCCTGCAGGTGCAGGCGCGACAGGACGCGTTCGACCATGCCAAGAAGGCTGCTCTGCAGGACAAGGCGCAGTACGAGCAGATGACCGTCGAGTCCGGCGCGCTGGGTGCCCGGATCGTCGCGCTGGCGGCCAAGCTGGCCAAGGGTCCGAACCCGCCTCAGGGCACCGGCACCCTGGTCCGGCCGGGGCTGGGCGTCGTCACCTCGCCGTTCGGCCCGCGGTTCCACCCGATCCTGCACTACGTCAAGGTGCACACCGGCATCGACTTCGCGGCCGCCGACGGCATCGTCTACGCCGCGGACGACGGGGTCGTGCTGTTCACCGAATACAACATCGCCTACGGGAACATGACGGTCATCGACCACGGGACTGTGGGCGGCCTGAAGATGACGACGCTCTACGCCCACCAGGCGGTGATCGGGGTCAAGCCCGGCGACCACGTGGTGAAGGGCCAGGCCATCGGCGTCATCGGCTCGACCGGGTACGCGACCGGGCCGCACCTGCACTTCGAGGTGCGCATCAACGGTGAGCCCCTGGACCCGGCGCCGTTCCTCGTGCACGCCAAGCTGCCGACTTCGCTCCCGACGACGGTTCCCAGCAAGATCCCGGACCACACGCCCACGCACTGACCAGCACGTTTGCGTGACCGGACGGCCGCAGACTCGTTTGCCACGGTGATCCCGCGGTAGAGGAGACAGGATGCGTCCGCCCCGCACGGCCCTGGTGCCTGCGGCCGCCGTGATCGCGGCTGCCGCGATCGCCGTGGCCGTCACCGGTGGCAGCGCGAGTGCCGACGGGGGCGGTCTGGGCCTCCCGACCGTCTCCGGCCTGCCGACCGTGTCCGTGTCACCCATCCCGCTCCCCTCGGTCTCGCTGCCCTCGCTCCCGTTGCCGACGTCGACCTCGGCCGTCCCGCTGCCGTCGCTGTCCGTGCCCGGTGTCCCGGGCTCGGGCGGTTCGGGTCCCGGGTCGGGGTCGGGCGGCGGTACGGCGACCACCTCGCCCGGCACCGGGACTGCCGCCGGTGGCGGCGACGCGACTGACGAGACCGCGCCCCAGAAGACCCGAGCCCGGCTCGCCGCGCAGCGCACGGCCGACGCCACCCCGGTCCTGGCCGGCACGCCGGGCGCGCGCGACCTGGTCGACGACGAGTCGAGCCCGGCCATGCACCAGGCCGGCGTCGCCTTCCTGGCGGCCGACCAGGGCATCGCCGACATCGACCGGCAGAAGCAGGAGATGGCCCGGCTCAAGCAGAGCGCCGCGCAGACTGCGCAGCTGTACCGGGCGATGGGCTACGACGTCGCCGGAGCACAGCGCGTCGCCGCCGGGTGGCACCAGCGCGACAACGCACTGCCGACCGACACCCCCGCCCCGCAGAGGCTCGTCGTCTCGGACACCGCGACCCGCGCCGACGAACGGCTCGGTGACCTCATCGTCGCCCGCGAGGGCGTCCTCCAGGACTTCGACCGGATCGCCGCGCGCTACGACGCCGTCAAGGCGGCCATGGCGGGGGCCGACCAGCGGATCGAGACCCTGGCGGCG
>DASYEF010000031.1:0-10055 GCA_036499185.1 Actinomycetes bacterium
ACCTTCTTCCACAGCGCCACGGCCTCGTCGTCGCCGTCGAGGACGCTGGCGTAGAGCACGGCCTCGTCGAAGCCGTAGCCGCCGTCGGACTGCGGCCGGGTCACCAGCTCCCAGGCGAGCTCGATGGCCCCTTCCTTGAAGTAGTCACCGAAGGAGAAGTTGCCGGTCATCTGGAAGAAGGTCCCGTGCCGGGTGGTCTTGCCGACCTCCTCGATGTCGAGGGTGCGGCAGCACTTCTGCACGCTGGTCGCCCGGAGGTACGGCGGCGTCTCCTGGCCGAGCAGATAGGGCTTGAACGGCACCATGCCGGCGTTGACGAACAGCAGGTTCGGGTCGTCGAGCACCAGCGACGCGCTGGGCACGACGGTGTGCCCACGCTCGGCGAAGAACGTGAGCCACCGACGCTTGATCTCGGCGGTCTGCATGGTCAGGTGCTCCCTGTTCCGGTACGCCGGGCTCGGTCGGGCAGGTCTCGCCCGCTCGCGAGGCCGGCCGGGTGCTCGGTGAGCACAGCGGCCTCGGCCGGGCTCAAGGGCGGCTCGTCGGCCGCCTCCATCCCGAGGGCTTCGCGCAGCTCGGCCTCGCGCCAGGCCGCCCGGTCGCGCACCTCGCCGGCGAACGCGCGCAGCCCCTGCCCCGCACCGGTCGCGCGCTCGGCGAGCCCCGACGGGCTGTACGCGTGCAGGGTCTTCTGCGCCTTGCGGACGGCATAGACCCCGGCGGCCGCCCCGACGGCGACCCAGAACAGCCGGCGCATCAGTCGGCCCGCCGCCGCTTCGCCGCCCGACGGGCAGCGCTGCGCGAGGCCACGTCGGAGGCGTGCTCGGCGGCGCGGTTGGCCCGGGTCTGGTCGGCGACCTTGCGCCGGCTGCGCTCGCCCGGGTGGTCGGCGAGGGCGCTGCGGACGCCGTAGGAGAAGGCGGCGACCTTGACCACGGGTCCGCCGAGGGTGGCGGCGAGCAGTGCGGTGAGCGCGCTCACGTTCGTGGTGGCGGCCTGGACGTTGGAGGTGATCGCGTCGACGCGGACCAGCTGGGCGTTGGTCGTGGTGACCGTGGTCGTGACCTCGGAGAGCAGCGGGACGGTCTCCTCGGAGACGCCCTTGATCATGACCCGGGTCTCGTCGAGGACGCCGCCGAGCTTGACCAGCGGGATCGCCAATGCCCCGACCAGCAGCACGAACGCCACGGCCGCGATGAGGCCCGCGACGTCTCCCACCGACATGCGCCCGACCCTATCGCGGGCCCCTCACGCCGGGCACCCGCGCTTGCCGCCACCCACACCAGCCGGCCCCCCCGCCGCCCCCTCGCCGAGTGGTCGGTTTCGCACCCAGATTGCGCACGCGGCCGTGCGCGACCTACCACTTGGCGGATCCACAGGTGACCGTGGCAGCTGATCTGTCCACAGATCCGCGACCTGCCAGTCCGGGGCGCCGGGGACCTGCCCAGGATCGACCGTGGACTCCTCAACCGCCGGCGACGGACCGGCCCAGCGTTCCCTCCGGTCCGCCCACCTCGCTGGTCTCGGTGTCGGTCGGGGCGAACTCCGCGGCCCACGGTGGCGCTCTCCGTTCCGGGGCGTCCACACGCCGGCTGTGGCGGACGAGCACGCCGTCCTCCAGCGGATCTACGACGCTGCCGAGCTGCTCACACCGGGCGGTGCCGTCGGGGGCTGGGCGGCGGCTTACCTGCTCGGCGTCCGTGACCTCGACGGCCGCGCGCGGGACGGGAAGCGCCTCCTGCCCGTCCTGCTGCTGACCCCGACGCGGCACCACCCCACGCCGCGTCCCGGTGTCCGCGTGTTCCGCAGCCGGCTGGAGGCGCGCGACGTCTGTACCGCCGACGGGATCCGGGTGACGTCACCACTGCGCACGGCGTTCGACCTCGCCCGCCGCGGCTCGGTTGAGGACGGCGTGGTCGCCCTGGACGCCGTGGTGCGTGACCTCGCGCTCGACCTCGATGCCGTCACCGAGTTCTTCCGTCAGCACCCACGTCACCGGGGCGTCCCCGTCGCTCGCGAGGCCCTCCGGCTCGTGGACCCAGGATCGCGATCACCCGGCGAGTCTCGCCTGCGCTATGTGTGGATCGTCGAGGCTGGCCTCTCGCGGCCGCAGGTGAACGCCTACGTCGTCGACCCTCGCGGCGAGGTCGTCGCGATGCCCGACCTGCTCGACGTCGCGACGGGGCTCGTCGCCGAGTACGACGGGGCCTCCCACCGCGAGCTCGGCGCGCACACATCGGACAACGCACGGGAGGAGGTCCTCGAGTCGCTGGGACTCGTGGTCGTCCGGGCGACGTCGATCGACGTCGGTCCGGGCCGGGACGCGCTCGTGCGCCGCCTCCACGACGGCCAGGACCGGGCCACCCGCAATGGTCCGGGAACGTGGGGCTGGGCGCCGGCACGCCCCCGACTGCTCCGGGCTGATCACAACCCCCGCGAGTGGTGACTTCCGCATCGTTGACGGGGCCGTTCGGGTGCGGAACTCACCACTCGGCGAGGTTTGTGGGGCGCGAGGCGGGTGGGTCAGGTGCCGCGGATGCGGGCGCGCAGGGAGGCCCAGAGGTCGGCGAGGCGGGCCTCGGCGCCGTACCGGGTGGGCCGGTAGTACGAGCGCGGCAGCACCGCGTCGGGCGGGTACTGCTGCTCGCTGACCGCACCGGGCTCGTCGTGCGGGTAGGCGTAGCCGATCCCGGACCCGACCTTGCCGGCGCCGCCGTAGTGCGCGTCGCGCAGGTGGGGCGGCACCGGGCCGGCTAGTCCGGCGCGTACGTCGGCCAGCGCCGCGTCGACGGCGAGGATCACCGCGTTGGACTTGGGCGCCAGCGTCAGGTGGATCACCGCCTGCGCCAGGTTGATCCGCCCCTCCGGCATCCCGATCAGCGCCACCGCGTCGGCCGCCGCGACCGCAGCCAGCAACGACGTGGGGTCGGCGAGCCCGATGTCCTCCGAAGCCAGGATCACCAGGCGGCGCGAAATGAACCGCGGGTCCTCCCCCGCCTCGATCATCCGGGCCAGGTAGTGCAGCGCGGCATCCACGTCGGAGCCCCGCACCGACTTGATGAACGCCGAGATCACGTCGTAGTGCTGGTCCCCGTCCCGGTCGTAGCGCAGCGCCGCCCGGTCGACCGCCGTCTCCAGCGTCGTCACGTCCAGGACCACCGGCGAGTCGTCGGTACGCCGAGAGAGTGCCGCGCCCGCGCCCGCCTCCAGCGCGGTGAGGGCCCGCCGGGCGTCCCCGCCGGCCACCCGCAGCAGGTGGGTCATCGCCTCCTCGGACACCTCGACGGCACCGTCCAGGCCGCGCGGGTCGGCCACGGCACGGCGCACCACCTCGGCCACGCCCTCGTCGTCGAGCGGCGCAAGGGTCAGCAGCAGCGACCGCGAAAGCAGTGGAGAGACGATCGAGAAGTAGGGGTTCTCGGTGGTCGCCGCGACGAGGGTCACCCACCTGTTCTCCACCGCGGGGAGCAGCGCGTCCTGCTGGGTCTTGGAGAACCGGTGCACCTCGTCGATGAACAGCACCGTCTCCCGGCCGGTCATGCCGTTCTGCCGCCGCGCCGTCTCGACGACCGCCCGGACGTCCTTGACTCCCGCGTTGACCGCCGACAGCTCGGTGAACCCCCGGCCGGTCGCGGTCGACACCAGGTAGGCCAGCGTGGTCTTGCCGGTGCCCGGCGGCCCCCACAGGATCAGCGACGCCGGCCCGGCCACTCCCCCGTCACCGCTCACCAGCCGGCGCAGCGGCGACCCGTCGACCAGCAGGTGACCCTGCCCGACGACCTCGTCGAGCGTCCGCGGCCGCATCCGCACGGCGAGCGGCGCCCCGGCGTCGCCCCGCTCCTCGGCGGCGGCCTCGAACAGGTCCACGCCGACGACCGTAACCGCCCCCGAGGACGGCCCGCGCGCCTCGGCGAGGATGGGGTCGTGATCCGACGGTCCACGGCGTGAGCGAGTCGCACGAACCCGAGCGGCTGCGCGACGTGGCTGCACTGGCCGCCCGCTACGACGACGACTTCCTGCGGGCCGAGGCCGACCCCCAGCGGGTCGCGTCCTGCTGGGCGATGGGCGACGCCGTGGGCTGGGTGACGAGCAGCCGGCGGGTCCCCGGCCGCGCGCATCTGGTGGCGCTCGGCGACGACCGCGACGCCGCCGGCCTCCTGCTGGCCCTCGCCGACGAGCACGGCATCGCGTCGGTGACCCTGCCGCGGGACGCGGACCGCCACCTCCCGGCGTACCGACTCGACCCGCGCAACGACTGGGAGTGGTTCGTCACCCGCACCCCGCCGCCGGCCCAGCCCGGCGAGGACGCCGTCGCCTGGCTCGCGCCGTCACCGGAGACCGACGCCGAGCTCATCGACCTGCTCCGCGCCTGGAGCCCCCGCCACGACGTCGACCCCGGTCAGCCCTCGGTACGCCGATGGGCCGGCCTCAGAGACGAGCGGGGCACCCTCGTCGCGGCCGCCGCGCACACCGAGCACCGCGCCGGCGTACCGCACCTCGCCTCCGTCGTGACCCACGGCCAACACCGCGGCCAGGGCCTCGGCGCAGCGGTCTGCGCCTGGCTCACCAGGTCGCTGCTCGCCGAAGGGACCGGCTGGGTCACCCTCGGCATGTACAGCGACAACGACGTCGGCCGCCGGCTCTACCGGCGCCTCGGCTACGCCAACGACCACCACTTCACCAGCGGCCGCCTGCTTGAGCGGTGACCGTCAGGCCTGCTCCGGTACGGCGTCGACGCCGGCCTCCTTGCGCTGCCCCGGCGTGATCGGCGCCGGTGCGCCGGTCAGCGGGTCGTAGCCCCCGCCGCTCTTGGGGAAGGCGATCACCTCGCGGATCGAGTCCGCGCCGGCCAGCAGCGCGCAGATCCGGTCCCAGCCCAGCGCGATGCCGCCGTGCGGCGGGGCACCGAAGGCGAACGCGTCGAGCAGGAAGCCGAACTTCTCCTGCGCCTGCTCCTCGGTGAGCCCCATGACCGCGAACACGCGCTCCTGCACGTCGCGGCGGTGGATACGGATCGACCCGCCGCCGATCTCGTTGCCGTTGCAGACCAGGTCGTAGGCGTAGGCCAGCGCGTTGCCCGGGTCCTCCTCGAACCGGTCGATCCACTCCGGTCGCGGCGAGGTGAACGCGTGGTGCACCGCGGTCCATGCGCCGGCCCCGACCGCGACGTCGCCGCTGGCGCGGGCCTTGGCCGACGGCTCGAACAGCGGTGCGTCGACGACCCACAGGAAGGACCAGGCCGACTCGTCGAAGAGCCCGCCCCGCCGCCCGATCTCCAGCCGGGCGGCCCCGAGCAGCGACTGCGAGGCGCCCGGCTCCCCCGCCGCGAAGAAGACCGCGTCCCCGGGGTTGGCACCCACCTGGCCGGCGAGTCCGGCGCGCTCCTCCTCGGAGAGGTTCTTCGCGGTCGGGCCACCGAGCTCGCCGTCGGACCCGACGAGCACGTAGGCCAGACCGCGCGCACCGCGCGCCTTGGCCCAGTCCTGCCAGGCGTCCAGCTCCTTGCGTGACTGCGCGGCACCGCCGGGCATGACCACCGCACCGACGTACGGCGCCTGGAACACACGGAACGGCGTCGCGGCGAAGTACGCCGTGCACTCGACGAGCTCCTGGCCGAAGCGCAGGTCCGGCTTGTCGCTGCCGAACCGGGCCATCGCGTCGGCGTACGTCAGCCGCGGCAGGGGCAGCTCGACGTCGTAGCCGACGAGCTTCCACAGCGAGGCAGCCACGGCCTCGGCGAGCTCGATCACGTCGTCCTGGTCGACGAAGCTCATCTCGATGTCGAGCTGGGTGAACTCGGGCTGCCGGTCGGCTCGGAAGTCCTCGTCCCGGTAGCAGCGGGCGATCTGGAAGTATCGCTCCATCCCCGCGACCATCAGCAGCTGCTTGAACAGCTGCGGCGACTGCGGCAGCGCGTACCAGCTGCCCGGCGCGAGCCGCGCGGGGACCAGGAAGTCGCGCGCACCCTCAGGAGTCGAACGGGTCAGCGTCGGTGTCTCGATCTCGACGAAGCCGCGCCCGTTGAGCACCTCGCGAGCCGTCCGGTTGACGTCCGAGCGCAGCCGCAGCGCCGCGGCGGGACCGGCGCGGCGCAGGTCGAGGTAGCGGTAGCGCAGCCGCACCTCCTCGCCGACCTCGACGTGCTCGTCGATCTGGAACGGCAGCGGCCCGGCCTCGTTCAGGACGTCGACCTCGGCGGCGACCACCTCGACCTCACCGGTCGGCAGGTTCGGGTTGGCGTTGCCCTCCGGCCGGACCCTGACATCGCCGACCACGCGCAGGCAGGACTCGGAGCGCAGGCCGGCAGCGACGGACTCGTCGCGGACGACCACCTGGACGTAGCCGGACGCGTCGCGCAGGTCGATGAACGCGACCCCTCCGTGGTCGCGGCGCCGGGCTACCCAGCCGGCCAGGGTGACGGTCTGGCCGGCGTGCGCGGCGCGCAGCGTGCCGGCCTCGTGCGTGCGAATCACAGGAACTCCTCGTTACGGCGTGCTCGGTGCACGCAGGCGTTCAGCTCGGGGTGGCGGCGGTGCCGGTCACTCTGGGGCGCAGGTCCTCCGCCGGTGGGACCCACGCCGCCGGATCGGCGTCGAGCTGCTCGCCCGTGCGGATGTCACGCACCTGGTGGCTCCCGTCGTCCTGCGGGAACCAGACGAACGGGATGCCACGACGCTCGGCGTAGCGGATCTGCTTGCCGTACTTCTGCGCGTTCGGTGACACCTCGGTCGGCACCCCGCGCGAGCGCAGCGCGGCCGCCACCTCCGACACGGAGTCCCGGTCCTCCTCGGTGGGCAGCGCGACGAGCACGCAGGTGGGCGTCCGCCGCGAAGCGGTCAGCAGTCCGCGGGACAGCAACGGGGCGATCGAGCGGGTGATGCCGAGCGAGATGCCCACACCGGGGTACGACGTGGCGCCGTCGGTGGCCAGAGCGTCGTACCTGCCGCCCGAGCAGATGGAGCCGAGGTGCTCGAAGCCGACCATCCGGGTCTCGAACACGGTGCCCGTGTAGTAGTCGAGGCCACGGGCCACGCTGAGGTCGGCGACGACAGCCAGTCGGTCGGACCGCAGCGATGCAGTGCCCTGCAGGACGCGGACCAGCTCGTCGAGGCCCTCGTCGAGGAGCGGATGCGCCACGCCGAGCGCCTTGACCCGCTCCGGCAGGGCCTCGACGTCCGTGCTGACGCGGGTCAGGGCGATGCACGCCTCCGCCTGGTCCGTGCTGAGCCCCAGCTCGTCACGCAGCAGGACCCGGACCGTGTCCTCGTCGACCTTGTCGAGCTTGTCGACGGCCCGCATCACGGCCGCCACCGTCTCGTCGGAGTCCACGCCGAGCCCGCGGTAGTAGCCCTCGATCAGCTTGCGGCTGTTGACCTGCATGCGCACCGGGGGCAGCGGGAGGCGGGTCAGCGCCTCGGCCATCACGCGGGCGACCTCGACCTCGTGGTGGAACGGGAGCACGTCTCGGCCGATGACGTCGATGTCGGCCTGGGCGAACTCCCGGAACCGGCCCTCCTGGGGGCGCTCGCCCCGCCAGGCCTTCTGGATCTGGTAGCGCCGGAACGGGAACTCGAGGTGGCCCGCGTTCTCGAGCACGTAGCGCGCGAGCGGGACGGTGAGGTCGAAGTGCAGTCCGAGCTGCCGCCCACGGGCAGCCTGGTCGGTAGCACCGTCGCCGGCACCTTCCCCGTCCTCGGCCTGGAGCCGACGAAGGACGTAGACCTCGTTGTCGATCTCGCCCTTGCGCAGCATCTGCTCGAGGGGCTCGACCGCGCGCGTCTCGATCGAGGCGAACCCGTGCAGCTCGAAGACCTCGCGCAAGGTGTCAGTGACGTGCTGCTCGACGATGCGTTGCTCCGGCAGCCACTCCGGGAACCCGGAGAGCGGCGCGATACGGGCCACGGCTAGATCCCTCGCGCCGGCGGCGGCACGGGTAGCCCCCGCAGGAACGGGTTGGTCGCGCGCTCACGTCCGATCGTCGTCGCCGGGCCGTGGCCGGGCAGTACGACGACGTCGTCGGCAAGCGGGAGGACCTTGTCGGCGAGGCTGCGCAGCATCGTGGGGTGGTCGCCGCCCGGCAGGTCGGTCCGCCCGATGCTGCCGGCGAAGAGCAGGTCCCCGGACAACATCGTCTCCAGGTCGTCGCCCTCGTCCCCCGGCAGGCGGAAGGTCACCGACCCCTGGGTGTGCCCAGGCGCGTGGTCGACCGTGACCTCGAGGCCGGCAAGGCGGAGCACCTCGCCGTCGGCCAGCGGCTTGACGTCGTCCGGCTCGGACCACTCCAGCCGGCCGCCGAACAGTGCGGCGGTCTCGGCCGAGATGCCCGACATGGGGTCGACGAGCATCTGCTCGTCCCCCGGATGCAGGTACGCCGGGATGCCCCTCGCGCCGCACACCGGGGTCACCGAGAACGTGTGGTCGATGTGCCCATGCGTCAGCAGGACCGCCACCGGACGCAGCCGGTGCTCGTCGAGCAGGTCGTCCAGGCGCGGCACGACCTCGACGCCCGGGTCGACCACCAGGCACTCCTCGCCGTCGCCCGGCGCGACCACGTAGCAGTTCGTGCCGAAGGCCGCCGAAGGGAAGCCGGTGATCAGCACGAGAGCCTTTCGCGGTGGGATCGACAGGGGCAACAGGCCCGTAGGAAGGCCCGCACAGGGAGCCGATCCTACTGGCGGGGGCAGAGGGGCGGCGATCCAGTTGGGCGGGCGCCGGGCCCGCCGCGGACGGCGGAACCCTAGACTGGCCGACCGTGCGCAGGTCCGCCGACCGGTCGGGCCGATGCCGCACGTGGTGACACCGGCAGGAGGTACGGGTGGCGGGCAGCGCGAGGCGTGAGCGACAACTCGCGCGGGAGCACTACGAGCGGCAGCAGGCCCGCCGGGCGGAGCGCGCGGCCAAGCGCCGCCGTACCCAGCAGATCTCGGCGGTCGTCATCGCGGTCCTCGTGATCGTGCTGGGTGTCGTCTTCCTCGCGCAGATCGGCGGAAAGGACTCCTCGAATCCCAGCGCCCAGACCACCCCCAAGCCCTCGGCCTCCACCACGCCGTCGGCCTCCACTTCGGCCAGCCCGTCCACGACTGCCGCAGCCAGTGGCTGCACGTACTCCAAGAGCGGGACGGCGGCCAAGGACGTCGGGGTGCCCACCTACGACGCGGCGAAGGCGGCGTCCTACAAGAAGCCGTTCACCCTCGACCTGGCGACCGACCAGGGCGACATCACCATCGCCATGGATGCCGCCAAGGCGCCCTGCACGACGAACAGCTTCAAGTACCTCGCGCAGAAGAAGTACTTCGACGGGACCTCCTGCCACCGCCTGACCACGTCGTCCATCTACGTGCTTCAGTGCGGCGACCCGACCGGCACCGGGAGCGGCGGCCCCGGCTACCAGTTCGGCGAGGAGAACCTACCGACCAACGCGGCGAACAACTACCCCGCCGGCACCGTCGCGATGGCCAACGCCGGGGCCGGCACGAACGGCAGCCAGTTCTTCCTGGTCTACAAGGACACCACCCTGCCGCCGAACTACACGATCTTCGGGCAGATCACCAAGGGCCTCGACGTCGTCACGGCGGTCGCCGCCAAGGGCACCGACAACGCCAACGCCCAGGGCGACGGGCACCCGAACCAGAAGATCACCATCAAGACCGCGACGGTCGGGAAGAGCTGACGTGACCGAGCAGCCCGATCAGGTCGAGACACCGGCGCCGCCGGTCGAGGAGCCCACGCGTCCGGCCAACGCCCAGGCCGAGCCGGCCGCCCCTGCCGAACCGCGGCCCGAGCCCGTCCAAGCAGCCGACCCCGTGGACGCTGCCGAGCCGGTCGCCCCTGCCGAACCGATCGCCGCAGCTGAACCGCAGCCCGAGCCAGCCACCGCAGCCGAGCCCGTCCCCGCAGCCGAGCCCGTCACGACACCGGAGCCCGTCAGCACACCCGAGGCGGCCGATGTAGCCGAGCCCGCCGCAGCACCCCAGCCGGTCGCCGCTGGTGAGCCGCAGCCCGAGCAGGTCACCGCAGCGGAACCGATCAGCGCGCCCGAGCCGGTCACTCCGCCC
>DASYEF010000032.1:0-15200 GCA_036499185.1 Actinomycetes bacterium
GACGCCGGACTCGACCGGGTCGAGGTGCGCGTCATCGATGCCGGAGCCACCGACTCGTACGCCGATGCCGTGCCCGCCGACCTCGTCCTCGCCTGCGGGATCTTCGGCAACGTCAGCAACGACGACGTGCACCGGACGGTCGCGATGCTGGCCGGGCTATGCGCGCAGAGTGCACTCGTGGTGTGGACCCGCGGGCGCGACGGCACCGATCCCACGCCGCAGGTACGCCGGTGGTTCGCCGAGCACGGGTTCGCCGAACGCGAGTGGCACGCACCCGACGACGCCGGCTACTCCGTCGGGGTGCACCAGCTGGTCGGCGCACCGACGGCGCTCGAGCCCGGACGCCGGCTGTTCACGTTCCTGCGCTGAACCGCCGCGCCTCAGCGGGCCAGGCGGTGCGCCAGCCAGGCCAGGGAGAGTGGATAGCGGTAGTCGATCCCGGCGTGGGTCGCCGGGAAGATCTCGAAGAACACCTTCTCGTCGGCCACCCCGATCCTGGTCAGCTCGGCGCGGAACGCCTGCGCGCCCAGGTCGAGGTGGTAGTCGTCCTCGTCGCCCGCGTCGATCCAGATCGCCCGCAGGCCACGCAACGCGTCGCCGTACCCCTTGACCATCCGGACCGGGTCCCAGGCGAGCCACCGCGCCCACTGCTCCTCGTCGACCACGCCGGTGCGCGGGTCGAAGGGCAGCACCGGCCGGCCGTCCTCGCCCGGCGAGAACGCCGCCGAACAACCGAGCGCCGTGATCAGCGACTCGTCCTCCTTGCGCGACAACGCCGGACGTGACCGGAAGTCGTCCCACCACCGCCAGATGTCACCGTCGTAGCGGCGCAGGTGTCGCACCGCGTTGGCGAAGTCGGGCAGGTAGCAGTGCTCGTACAAGGTGTCGCCCGCGTGCGTGGCCAGAGCACCGAACAGGTCCGGGCGCAGCATCGGCGTGATCATCGCGCCGAACCCGCCGCTGGACTTGCCCATGATGGCTCGCGACTCGCGGTCCGCGATCGTCCGGTACCGCTCGTCCACCCACGGCACGACCTCGTCGCACAGGTAGGAGTGGTAGCGCCCGGTGCCCGCGGAGTCCACGAACTGGGACCCGCCGTAGGTCGTCCACGCGTCCACGTAGACCACGACGCAGGGTGGCGCCGTGCCGTCGGCGAACACCTGGTCAGCGGTCTCGAGGAAGGGCTGGCGGAACGGCGTGCGGTTGGCCCACATCTGCACGTGACCGGTGTAGCCCTGGATCACGTACACGGCCGGAAAGCGCGTCGCCGCGTCGTCGTACCCCGGCGGGGTGTAGACCCACAACGGACGTCGGGCCGGATCACCGAGCGGGTTGCCGCGCAGCAGCTCGGAGTCGATGACGTGCTCGTCGATGCGACCCGCGAGGTCGCCGTGCCACGGCAGCATGCCGGCAGTCAACCAGCCCCGTGGGTGTCGAGCAGCAGGGCCATCTCGATCTCCACCGTGGTCGGGTCCAGGTCGTAGGGGAACGACCCGCCGGTCTCACGGAAGCCGTAGCGACGGTAGAAGGCGTGCGCCCGCTCGTTGTGCTCGTGCACGTACAGGTGCAGCCGGCTCAGCCCCGCCTCGCCGCGGGCCCAGTCCACCGCGGCGTCGAGCATCCGGGCGGCGAGACCGCTCCCCCGGTACGCCGGTGTGACGTACACGCTGACCACGTGGCCCTGCCCCGGGGCGTCCACGAAGCACGCGAGGTAACCGAGGAAGCGGTGCGGTTCGAAGACCTCGGTCACGGCCAGGCCGATGTTGTCCCGGCCGGCCGAACCTCGACGGGCCAGGAAGCGCCAGTGGCCCTCGTCCCGGGCGCTCGCGTCGGCCAGCGTCTCGAGGTAGGCCAGGGGCGAGTCGGCGAGCATCTCCAGCCGGACGTCGCGCAGCAGGATCCAGTCGTCCTCGACCACCCGGCGGATCGGCAAGCCCGCCGTGTCGGGTCCGGTCCCGTCTCCGCCTGGCACGCGAGCACCCTGCCATACGGTCTGGGGGTGCGCGGGTCGACGTACCGCTTGCCCGGCCTGGTGGTCTCCGACCACGAGGTCGCGGTGCCGCTCGACCACGCCGACCCCGATGGCGAGCAGATCACCGTCTACGCCCGCGAGGTGGTCGCACCGCGCAAGCGCGACCAGGACCTGCCCTGGCTGCTGTTCCTGCAGGGTGGTCCCGGTGCGCGCTCGCCACGGCCCACCGGGCGCACCGGCTGGCTGGGCCGAGCGCTCGCCGGTCACCGGGTCCTGCTCCTCGACCAGCGGGGCACCGGCCGATCGACCCCGGCGACACGGCAGACCCTCGCCGCCCGTGGCGGTCCAGAGGAGCAGGCGCGCTACCTCACTCACTTCCGGGCCGGCCAGATCGTCCGCGATGCCGAGACGCTGCGCAGCACCCTCGTCGGTCCCGACCGGCCATGGAGCGTGCTGGGACAGAGCTTCGGCGGGTTCGTGGCGCTGGCGTACCTCTCCTTCGCGGCCGAAGGGCTCTCGTCGGTCATGGTCGCCGGGGGCCTGCCGCCGCTGGACCGCCCGCCCGAGGACGTCTACCGGGCGACGTTCGCCCGGGTCCACCAGCGCTACGAACAGCTGGTCGACCGTTACCCCGACGACGGGCACCGGCTGGACGCGGTGGCCGACCACATCACGGCGTACGACGTCCGGCTGCCCGGCGGTGACCGCCTGACGGTCGCGCGACTGCGCTCACTGGGCATGGGCCTCGGTTACCGGGACGGCTTGGAGCGGGTGCACTACCTCCTCGAAGCGGCGTGGACGAGCTCAGCACATGACGAGCTGGCCGACGACTTCCTCGCGGCCGTCGAGACCACCACCTCGTTCGTCGACCGCCCGCTCTACGCGTTGCTCCACGAGTCCATCTACTGCCAGGGCTTCGCGTCGCGATGGGCCGCCCAGCGGGTGATGGACACCCTGCCGGAGTTCCACCCGACGGCCCGCCCGCTGCTCCCGACCGGCGAGATGGTGCTGCCCGACCTGGTCCGCGGTGACCGGTCGGTCGCGCCGCTCGCCGACACCGCGGACCTTCTCGCGGCCCACGACGGCTGGCCACCGCTCTACGACCTCGACGTGCTCGCTGCCAACGAGGTGCCGGTCGCCGCTGTCGTCTACCACGAGGACATGTACGTCGAGCACGCGTTCTCGATGGAGACCGCCGCCCGGGTGGGGGCACTGCGGACCTGGACCACGTCGGCGCTGGGTCACGACGGCCTGCGCAGCGACGACCGGGTGCTCGACCGGCTGCTGGCGATGACGAAGATGGAGACGTGACGACGGGGCAGGTCGTGCTCATCACCCTGGGCGGGACGATCGCGATGGCGGGCTCCGACGGCGGGGTGGTGGCCCGCCTCACGGGGGCGGACCTGCTGGCCGGGCTCCCCTCCAGGGTGGACATCGATGTCCAGGACCGGCCGGCCGTGCCGAGCGCCGACCTCTCCTTCGCCGAGATCCTCGACGTCGTCGAGCAGGCGGCCAAGGCGGTGTCCGACGGGGCTCGCGGCGTGGTCCTGACGCAGGGCACGGACACCCTCGAGGAGACGGCGTTCCTGGTCGACGCCGTGTGGCCGCACGACGCGCCCTTCGTGCTCACCGGCGCCATGCGCAACCCGACCCTCGCCGGTCCCGACGGCCCCGCGAACGTGCTCGGCGCGGCGCAGGTAGCAGCCTCGGAGGCCGCGCGCGAACGCGGAGCGCTGGTCGTGCTCGCCGACCAGATCCATGCGGCTCGCCACGTCCGCAAGGAGCACAGCACGAGCGTCGCCACGTTCGTCTCGCCCGATGCCGGTCCGCTCGGTCACCTGGTGGAGGGCGAGGCGCGGTTCCTGACGACGGTGCCCCGGCTCGACCCGGTGCCGACGCCGGACCCCGCCGCGCTGGCCGCCACCCGGGTGGCCTTCTACCCGGCGCTGCTCGACGACGACGGCAGCATGCTGCGAGGACTCGAGGAGACCCACCAGGGGCTGGTGGTCGCCGGGTTCGGCGTCGGGCATGTGCCGGGTCGGCTCGCACCGGTGCTCGGTGCACTGGTCGCCGCGATGCCGGTGGTCCTGGCTTCGCGCACCGGTGCCGGACCCGTCCTCACGAACACCTACGGCGCGGCCGGTTCCGAGCGCGACCTGCGGGACCGCGGCCTGGTGCCGGCCGGCTTCCTGCACCCGTACAAGGCCCGCGTGCTGCTGCGTCTGCTGGTCGCCGCGGGTGCCGACCGCTCCGAGGTCGCGGCCCGGTTCGCCGCCTACGGCTGAGTGCTCGAGGCGCGGGCGACCAAGCGCTCGACGAGCGGGCGCAGCTGCTCCGGTACGGCGGTCTCGGCGAAGTCCAGCCGGTGCGCGGCGCCGTCGTCGTCCTCGACCGAGAGCGCGTAGTGGAACCGGTCCGGCGCCGGTCGACCGGGGTCCGTTCCGGAGAGGCCCGCGAGGTCCAGGCTGGTCAGCGCGTCGGCGTACCACTGGGAATCGGGGTCGGTTCTGGTGTCCACGGCCGCCCGGACCGTGCGGCCGGCGAAGCCACCGCTGCGCACCAGCTCGATGCGTGCCACCCGAACCTCCCTCTAGCCGGTCACCCCGACGGCGCCCCACGCCGTGCGGACAGCCTGCTCCTCGGTGCTGCCGAACCGCGCCGCCGCCGCCTGGACCGTGGCCGCGGCGAAGGCGGCGAAGTCCGCGTCCGCCGCGAGGTCGCCGGACACCAGGGTGTCGTACCAGACCCGTCCGGCGACCTCCCAGGCCGGACCGCCCAGGGCGGTGGCCACGAGGTAGAACGCGTGGTTGGGGATCCCCGAGTTGATGTGGACGCCGCCCTCGTCGTCGGTGGTCGTGACGAAGTCGCGCAGGTGTGCGGGCTGCGGGTCCTTGCCGAGCACCGGGTCGTCGTAGGCCGTGCCGGGCGCCTTCATCGACCGGAGCGCCACCCCGTGCACCGCATCCGTGAGCAGGCCGGCTCCGATCAGCCAGTCCGCGTCGCCGGCATCCTGGCCGAGCTGGTGCTGCTTGACCAACGAGCCGAACACGTCGGACACCGACTCGTTCAGCGCGCCCGGCTGGTTCGCGTAGGTGAGGGCGGCGGTGTTCTCGGTGACCCCGTGGGTGAGCTCGTGCCCGATGACGTCCACCGCGATCGTGAACCGGTTGAACAGCTCGCCGTCGCCGTCACCGAAGACCATCCGCTCGCCGTTCCAGAACGCGTTGTCGTAGTCGCTGCCGTAGTGCACGGTGGCCGGCAGCGGCAGCCCCTTGTCGTCGAGCGAGCGCCGGTCATAGGCCCGCAGGTAGAAGTCGTAGGTCGAGCCGAGACCGTCGTAGGCCTCGTCGACCGCCGCGTCACCGGTTGCCGACGCTCCCTCGGCGCGCACCGTGCGACCGGGCAAGGTCTCCGCGTTGTCCGCGGTGCTGACGGTGCGCTGGGGCGAGTCGGCCGCGGCGGCCGCCGGTCGCGCGGGGGTCAGCCGGCTCGTCCGGTGCACGACATCGAGCACGAGCGACCGGCTCGCGCGGTCCCGCTGGGCCGGGCTGCCGTTGCGGGCGATGCTCTCGAGCAGGTACGGCGGGACGATGCACCGCACGGTCGGACGAATCGGTCGGAACGGGTTCATCCCGACAGGGTGCCACCGGGGCGGGACACCCGGTAGACGTCATCCGGACCCGGTGCGGCAGGCTCGCTGGGTGACCGGCAATCCCTCCGGGCGACCCGAGCACCGGGGCGACGGCGACGGGTGGGTCGTGTGCCGGGAGGGTCACCGGCACTGGGGACTCTTCGGCGCGGCCGGGCTGCTGCTGACCCGCCCAGCGCCTTCCGACCTCGAGGTCCTGCTCCAGCACCGCGCGACCTGGAGCCACCACGGCGGGACCTGGGGGCTCCTCGGAGGCGCGCGGCACAGCAGCGAGTCACCGGTGACGGCGGCGCTGCGGGAGGCTGCTGAGGAGGGTGGCCTGCCTACCGACTCCGTGCGGGTGCACGGCCGGTACGACGACGACCACGGCGGCTGGTCCTACGTCACCGTCGTCGCCGCGACCGGGCGTACGACGACCGCGACGCCCACCAGCCCGGAGAGCATCGCCGTCGAGTGGGTGCCCGCGGACGACGTCGACCGGCGGGACCTGCACCCGGGGTTCGGTGCGAGCTGGTCCGGACTGCGGAGCGCGCTGCGACCGGTCACGGTCGTCGTGGACGCGGCCAACGTCGTCGGGTCGCGACCGGACGGCTGGTGGAAGGACCGGGCGGGTGCCGCCCGGCGCCTGCTCACGCAGTGCGCCGCCCTCGCGCTCGACGGGCTGGCCGGAGCCGACGTACCCCATGGGCTGGCCGGCCCGCTCGACCACAGCTGGCCGACGGTCATCGTCGTGGTCGAGGGTGCGGCACGAGCGGCGGCGCACGATGCGCCGGACGCGGTGCGCGTCGTCAGCGCCCCCGCCTCCGGCGACGACACGATCGTCGAGGTCGGCCGGGCGGCGGCTGCCGATGGTCCGACGGTGGTGGTCACCGCTGACCGCGAGCTGCGCGAACGCGTCTCCGCCGTCGGCGCGAACACAACCGGCCCCCGCTGGTTGACGGGCCTGCTCGACGGCCGGTCGGCCGACGACACCTAACCTGACCCCGTGTCGACCGGTGCCGAGCTCGTCGTGCTCTTGGTCATGCTGGTCGGCGTCGTCGGTGTCTTCGTGCCGTTCCTCCCGGGCCTCGTCCTGGTCTGGGCCGCGGGCATCGCGTGGGTGTGGTTCGACGGTCACGGTCCCGCCCATCTCGCGGTGGGCGTAGTCCTCACGGGTCTGCTCGCCGTCGGCATCATCGCGAAGTACGTGCTCCCCGCCAGGTCCGCCAGCGGAGCCGGAGCACCCACGAGCACTCTTCTCGTCGGCGCGGTCGGCGCCGTGGTGGGCTTCTTCGTCATCCCCGTCGTCGGTCTCGTGGTCGGCGGGGTCACAGCGGTCTACCTGGCCGAGCTGGTGCGACTGCAGGACTTCGGTCTCGCCTGGCGCTCGACGTGGGCCGTCCTGCGCGCCATCGGCATCGGCATGCTCGTGGAGCTGACCGCCGCCTTGCTGATGGTCGGCGTGTGGGCCCTGGGAGTGCTGGTCACCTAGTCGCGATAGGCGTCGGCCACGCCGGCGGCGGCGTCACCGATCCGGTGCACGCGCATGGCATTGGTCGAGCCGGGGATGCCGGGCGGCGACCCGGCGACGATGACAACCAGGTCGCCGCGGCTCACCCGGCCGGCTCCGAGCAGGGCCTGGTCGACCTGACGGACCATGTCGTCGGTGTGCTTGACGGACGGCGTCAGGAAGGTCTCGACACCCCACACCAGGGAGAGCTGGCTGCGCACGGCCTGCTCCGGCGTGAAGGCGAGCAGCGGGATCGGTGAGCGGAGCCGTGACATCCGCCTCGCCGAGTCACCGCTCTGGGTGAACGCGACCAGGTAGCGCGCGCCGAGCATCTCCCCCACCTCGGCCGCGGCGCGCGTGATGGCTCCGCCCTTCGTGCGCGGGAGCCCCTCGAGCCGCGGGATGCTCGCGAGTGCGTTGTCCTCCATCTTGATGATGATCCGTGCCATCGTCTGTACGGCGACGATCGGGAACTTCCCGACGCTCGTCTCCCCCGACAGCATCAGGGCGTCGGCGCCGTCGAGCACCGCGTTGGCCACGTCGGAGGCCTCGGCGCGCGTCGGCCGGGAGGACTCGATCATCGACTCGAGCATCTGGGTGGCGACGATCACCGGCTTGGCGGCCCGGCGAGCGAGGCGGATCGCCTGGGTCTGCACCAGGGGCACGTCCTCGAGCGGCAGCTCGACGCCGAGATCGCCGCGGGCCACCATGATCCCGTCGAACGCCTCGACGATCTCGGCCAGGTTGTCGACCGCCTGCGGCTTCTCGATCTTGGCGAGCAACGGGAGGCGGACAGCCTCGGCGTCCATGATCGCGCGCACGTCGTCCGCGTCGGCGGCGCTGCGGACGAAGGACAGCGCGATCAGGTCGGCCCGCAGGTGCAGCGCCCAGCGCAGGTCCTCCTTGTCCTTCTCGGACAGGGCCGGGACGCTGACCGCCACACCCGGCAGGTTGATGCCCTTGTGGTCGGACACCCGCCCGCCCTCGACGACCGTGGTGACGACGCGCGGACCGTCGACGCGGACGCACTCGAGGGCGACCTTGCCGTCGTCGATGAGCAGCCGGTCACCGGGCGACACGTCGCCGGGCAAGCCGTCGTACGTCGTGCCCACCGTCGTCTCGTCGCCCGGGACGTCATCGGTGGTGATGACGAACTCCGCCCCGTTGCGCAACGTGACGGGACCGGAGGCGAAGGTGCCGACCCGGATCTTGGGGCCTTGCAGGTCCACCAGTACGGCGACGCCGTGCCCGGACGCGTCGGAGGCTCGCCGGACGTTGAGATAGGCCTTCTCGTGGTCGGCGTAGTCACCGTGGGAGAGGTTGAGTCGCGCGACATCCATCCCGGCCGCGACCAGCGCGTCGATCTGGGACTCCGAGGACGAAGCCGGACCGAGGGTGCAGACGATCTTGGCGCGGCGCACCCCCCGAGCCTAGGGCTCGGGGGGTGCGTGGCCGAGATCCGGTCCGAGTGCCGGTCGCCCGACACCCGAGGGGGCTCAGCCGACGGCGTCGAGGGCGTCGGTGATGCCCTCGCCGTAGTAGCCGTTGTCGGCGTCCGTGCCGACGCACCTGGCGACGCCGGTCGGGCAGGCGTGGTCGTCGGCCTCGGAGCGCAGCATGTCGATCAGCTGCGCCGGGGAGGCGTCCGGGTGCGCGGACTTGAGCAGGGCCAGGACCCCGGCAGCGTGCGGTGACGCCATCGACGTACCGCTCATGAGGGCGTAGCCGCCACCCGGGAACGTCGAGAGGACCGACGACCCGGGAGCCGAGACGTCGATGACGCCCAGCCCGATGTTCGAGAAGCTCGACAGCGCCGACGTCCTCGTGATCGAGGACACGGTGGCGACACCGGGCAGCTCGGTCGGGATGTCCTTGCAGTCGTTGTTGATGGTGCGGTTGACGATGCCGGACGGCGGCTGGTCGTCAGGACTGTCCCTGTCGGTCGTCTTGTTGGCGAGGTCGAGGGCACTGTTCCCTGCCGCGGCCGCACTGACGACACCGTGCTGCTCGGAGAACTCCACCGCCCTGGCGACGGCCTCCATGCCGGCCGCCTGGTCGGGCTGGTCGGCGCACCAGAACTCCCACGGGTCGATGAAGTAGCTGTTGTTCGTGACGTCCATGTGGTGCAGGGCCGCCCACATGAAGCCGCAGATCGCGTACTCCGGGTAGATGAACCCGTCATCGTTGACCACCTTGACCGAGGCGATCCGTACGTTCGGCGCGACGCCGACGATGCCGATCCCGTTGCGAGCCGCGGCGATCGTGCCCGCGGTGTGGGTGCCGTGACCACTGGTCGTCGGCAGGTAGCTGGTCGGGCTCGTGTCCGGCACGCCAGCGTCGATGCAGCTGACCGAGTCCGCGGCGTCGATGTTCGGGGCGAGGTCCGGATGCGTCACGTCGATGCCACTGTCCAGATCGCCGACGAGCACGTCACGCGAGCCGTCGGTCACGGCATGCGCCTGGTCGGCCTTGATCAGCTGCATGTCCCACTGCTCGCCCTCGCGCGGGTCAGGGGCGGGGGCTGCCGCGGTGACGTCGCCCGCGGCGAGGCCGTCGACCGTCGGCTGCTGGGCGATGCGGCTGTGCCAGCTCTCACCAGGGCTCGCGCCGTTCGTGGGTGCCTCGGCGCCCGGAGTCCCCTCGGTGACGGCCACGGTGCGGGTGGCGCCGACCGACTCCACCGCGTGGCCCTCGGCCAGGCGCACGACGTCGGAACGGAACGCGGCTCGGGTCGAGTGCGCGATCACGACGCCGACCTGCGGCCAGGACTGCACGACCGTGCCGCCGGCGGCCCGCACGGCGCGCTCGGCCAACAGGGTCTGGCCCGGGTTCTCGGCCTTGGCATTGACGACGTAGCTCATCAGCAGGCCGTCGGGCGTCGAGACGGGTACCGGCGTCGATGCGGCCTCCTCGGCCGACGACGCCGTGCCGGCGCTGCCGACGAGCGAGGTGGCGAGCAGGGCAGCCGAGGCGAGGGCTACACCGAGCCGTCGGCCGGTGATACGTGGTGGCATCTGGTTGCTCCCTGGGTGAAGGGCGGTCCCGGGCATAAGGGGATGAATGGCCCGAATCACCGGACCCTAGGCGGTCCGGGTGCCGGGGTCCAGACCCCACACACGCCGACGGCCGGCCCGGAGCGATGTCCGGGCCGGCCGTCGCACGTGCTGGCTGGCTGGCCTGCTGGTGTTGCCTCAGGTCACGGCGCTGCCGTCAGCGCAGCGACGTAGCCGGCCGCCTTCGGCGATCCCCAGCCCGTCGTCAGGTCGTAGCCGGTCGTCGTCGGGTAGCCGTCGACGGACACGCGCTGCAGCGTCATCCCGTCGGGACCGATCTCCCACATCTGGTTGTCCTTGAGCACACCGCTGGGCGCGGTGCCGTAGGTCTGCGGGACGATGTCGTTGAACGCGGTGGCCTTGTTGACGCCCGACCCGTAGATGACCGGGTCGAGGTTGCCGATGCCTTCCTTGCCGACTCCGGCGCGCGACTGGTTGGCGACGGCGGTCAACGCGGCCACCTGCGGGGACGACGCCGACGTGCCGCCGAAGACACCCCAGTGGGCGGGACCGTTGATGGCCGGGAAGAAGCTCATCCAGGTGAGGACACCGCCGTTGACGGCGGCGTTCCACGCGAGGTCCGGTACGCCGCGGTGGTTGCCGACGACACTTGCCACTTCGTCCTGGAAGGACGGCCGCGGGTAGACGCTGGAGATGCCGCCGCCGGTCCCGATGCCTTCCCACGACTCGTTCCAGACGGCCTCGGAGCTGCCGCCTTGAGTCCAGCCGAAGTAGGCCGGGTTGTAGGGCGGGTCACCGGCGATGAACGGCACGTCCGATGTCGGGTTCCATGTCCAACCCGACTGCACCTGCGTGCCACCCACCGAGGTGACGTACGGCGACACGTTCGGGTAGCTGACGACCGGGTGGTCGACCGGCTGGGTCTGGCCGTGTGCCCGGCTCGAGCCCAACGAACCGTCGTCGCCCGAGGACGAGAAGAACGTGTCGTGCTTGGCGAGCCCGCGCTGGAAGGTCTGGTCGAACTTCGCGAACTGCTGGTGCACCGAGGATCCCGCGAACTCGGTCTCGTCGGTGCCGAACGACATCGAGAACACTGTGCCCGACGGGTAGTTCGCGATGGCCCAGTCGATCGCCTTCATCAGGTTCGGCAGCCCTTGGACGCCCTGCGTCTCCGCCGGTGGAGTCGCCAGCAGCACGATGTGCGCCTTCGGCGCGATCGCGTAGGCCCACTGCACGTCGAGGTTCGCCTCGCCGGCCCAGCCGGCGGCCGACACCGGGCCCGAGTGCCCGTTGCCGGAGTTCGGCGGGTTCTTGTAGCCGGGCTGGCCGAGCGGGAAGACCGACGTCACGTCGGGGGTCGGCCCACCGAACGTGGTCGCGAAGTGCTGGGCGTCCGCGGCGGCCGTCGGGCTGCCGTAGGAGTCGACCAGCACGATGGTCTGGCCGGCGCCGTCGTTCGACGAGGCGAGCGAGCCGAGCCCGTAGAACGAACGGATCTGGTCGGGGGTGTAGCAGTGGACGAACGCCGCGGACGGCCCGGGCTGCTGGCCCGGTCGTGAGCAGGCCAGCGGGTCGTCGGCGTTGGTGGCGACCGAGATCGTGCCGTCGGGGCCGCGGACGGGCATCGGGGCGGCAGGGCCGGCACTCGCCGGACCGGCCGGAGCGAGGGAGAGCGCCGCCAGGGCAACGGCGCCCAGGGCAGCAGGGATGAGTCGACGCAAGGTCGTGGTCCTCTCGTGCGGAAGGGTTCGCGAGGGAGGTGGTGATCCTCAGCAGGTCTAACACCCGAACGTCACAAGGGGAAGATCCGGTCATGGGTCACTACAGACTGTGACATAGCGCCCGGCGTCGCCGTCACAACGCGCGACGACGAGGCGGCCGTCGAGCGGTCAGACGGTGACCGACCGCGCCGTCGGTGCGATGGGGCTCGGCAGGGTCGACCGCCCGCCGCGCAGCCACGCGTCGACGCCGGCGGCCGCGGCTCGTCCCTCGGCGATCGCCCAGACGATGAGTGACTGGCCACGGCCGGCGTCGCCGGCGACGAACACCCCCGGCACCGAGGTCATGAACCCCTCGTCGCGGGCCACGTTGCCGCGCGGGTCGAGGTCCACACCGAGATCGTCGACCAGCCCGGCCTGCGCCGGCCCGGTGAAGCCCATGGCCAGCAGGACGAGCTCCGCGGGGATCCTCCGCTCGGTCCCCCCGACCGGCCGGAATCCCCCGCCCGAGGTCTCCACCTCGACCAGCTCGAGCTCGCGCACGGCTCCGTCACCGTCGCCCAGGAAACGGGACGTGCTGACGGCGTACACCCGCTCCCCGCCCTCCTCGTGCGCGCTGGACGTGCGGTAGATCAGCGGCCAGGTCGGCCAGGGGTTGCCGGGCCCGCGCTCGTCCGCCGGCCGGGGAAGGATCTCCAGCTGCGTCACTGACGCCGCCCCTTGCCGGTGCGCGGTGCCGAGGCAGTCGGCCCCCGTGTCCCCGCCGCCGATGATGATGACGTGCTTGCCCCTCGCGCTGACGGGCACCTGGTACGCCGGGTCCAGCGCAGCCCGGTTCGCGTGCGGCAGGTACTCCATGGCCTGCAGGACGCCGGTCAGCTCGCGGCCGGGGACCGGCAGGTCACGCGGGTCGGTCGCGCCGAGCGCGAGCACGACGGCGTCGTACCGGTGCCGGAGGTCTGCGGCGGACATGTCCCGCCCCACCTCGACGCCCGTCTTGAACCGGGTGCCCTCGGCGGTCATCTGCTCGAGCCGCCGGTCGAGCTGGCGCTTCTCCATCTTGAACTCGGGGATCCCGTAGCGGAGCAGTCCGCCTATGGCGTCGGCCCGTTCGAGGACGACGACGGTGTGCCCCGCTCGGGTCAGCTGCTGCCCCGCCGCGAGGCCGGCCGGACCGGACCCGACGACGGCGACCGTCTTGCCGGAGAGCCGCTCGGGTGGCTGCGGCGCGATCCATCCCTCGTCCCAGGCCCGGTCCACGATCGACACCTCGACCTGCTTGATGGTGACCGGCTCGGCGCTGATGCCCAGGACACACGATCCTTCGCAGGGTGCGGGGCAGAGCCGCCCGGTGAACTCCGGGAAGTTGTTCGTCGCGTGCAGCCGCTCGATCGCGGCCCGCCAGTCGTCGCGTCGCGCGAGGTCGTTCCACTCCGGGATCAGGTTGCCCAGGGGGCAGCCGTCGTGGCAGAACGGGATCCCGCAGTCCATGCAGCGCGCGGCCTGCCTCTTGAGAACAACGGAGTCCTGCTCCGATCTGTCGGGATAGACCTCCTGCCAGTCCATGATCCGTACGTCGACGGGACGGCGCGCCGGCAGCTCGCGGTCCGGGGTCGTGAGGAAGCCTCTGGGGTCAGCCACGGGAGGCCTCCATGATCGCGTCGAGGGTCTGCTGGCTGTCCTCGGCGAACCCGGCGTCCAGCGCCCGCGACCGGGCTGCCAGCACGGCCTTGTAGTCGCGGGGCATGACCTTGGTGAACCGGGCCGAGGACGCGGCCCAGTCGTCGAGCAACGCCGCACCGACGGTCGACCCGGTGTGGTCGACGTGTCGCGCGACGAGCATGCCGAGCAGGTCGGCGTCCTCGCCGTCGAGCGGCTCGAGGTCGACCATGCCGCGGTTGACACGCGCCTCGTGCAGGTCGAGGACATACGCCGTGCCGCCGGACATCCCCGCAGCGAAGTTGCGTCCGACCGGGCCGAGCACCACGACCTGACCACCGGTCATGTACTCGCACCCGTGGTCGCCGACGCCTTCGACGACCGCCGTGGCTCCGGAGTTGCGGACCGCGAAGCGCTCCCCGACCAGGCCGCGCACGAAGACCTCGCCGCCGGTCGCGCCGTAGAGCAGCACGTTGCCCGCGATCACGTTGCGCTCGGCGACCAGTGACGCACTCGCAGCCGGGCGGACCGAGACCCGCCCGCCGGACAGGCCCTTGCCGAGGTAGTCGTTGGCATCGCCGACGAGACGCAGCGTGATGCCGCGCGGTAGGAACGCACCGAACGACTGGCCGGCTGAACCGGTGAGCGTGATGTCGATGGTGCCGTCCGGCAGCCCCGCTCCGCCGTAGCGACGCGTCACCTCGGCGCCCAGCATTGTCCCGACGGTCCGGTTGACGTTGCGCACCGCCAGGTCGAACCGCACCGGCTGGGCACTGTCGAGCGCGTCCGCGGCCCGGGCGATGAGCTCGTTGTCGAGGGCCTTCTCCAGGCCGTGGTCCTGGACCGTCGTACGCCGGCGCGGTGTCCCCTCCGGGAGGTCGGGCACGTGCAGCACCGGCGCGAGGTCCAGCCCGAAGGCCTTCCAGTGCGCCACGGCCTGCGAGCTGTCCAGGGCCTCGACCTGGCCGACGGCCTCGTCCAGGCTGCGGAACCCGAGAGCGGCGAGGTGTTCGCGTACCTCTTCGGCGATGTAGGTGAAGAACGTCTCGACGAACTCCGGCTGGCCCGTGAACCTCTTGCGCAGCTCGGGGTTCTGCGTGGCGACCCCGACCGGGCACGTGTCGAGGTGACAGACGCGCATCATGACGCAGCCGCTCACCACGAGCGGCGCGGTCGCGAAGCCGAACTCCTCTGCGCCGAGCAGTGCAGCTACGACGACGTCGCGACCGGTCTTGAGCTGACCGTCGGTCTGCACGACGATCCGCTCCCGCAGCCCGTTGCGCAGCAACGTCTGCTGGGTCTCGGCGAGGCCCAGCTCCCACGGCGTACCGGCGTGCTTGAGGCTCGTCAACGGCGCCGCACCGGTGCCCCCGTCGTGGCCCGAGATCAGCACCACGTCGGCGTGCGCCTTGCTCACGCCGGCCGCCACCGTGCCGACGCCGACCTCGGCGACCAGCTTCACGTGCACCCGGGCGCGGTCGTTGGCGTTCTTGAGGTCGTGGATCAGCTGCGCCAGGTCCTCGATCGAGTAGATGTCGTGGTGCGGGGGCGGCGAGATCAGACCGACACCCGGAGTGGAGTGCCGGGTGCGGGCGATCCACGGGTAGACCTTCTGGCCGGGCAGCTGGCCGCCCTCGCCGGGCTTGGCGCCCTGCGCCATCTTGATCTGCAGGTCGTCGGCATTGACGAGGTACTCACT
>DASYEF010000033.1:0-10151 GCA_036499185.1 Actinomycetes bacterium
CGCCCCGTCGCCGGCCGAGGTCACCAAGACCGCGCACCCGCGCCAGCACCACGGGCACGACCAGCACACGAGCAAGAAGAAGAGCGACAAGCCGGACTGAGCCGTGGGTCAGACGTAGCGCTCGAGGATCGACGACTCGGCGAGCCGAGACAGACCCTCGCGCACGTTGCGGGCGCGCGACTCGCCGACGCCCTCGACCGCCTGCAGGTCGTCGATGCTGGCGGCGAGCAGCTTCTGCAGGCTGCCGAAGTGCTCGACGAGCCGGTCGACGACGGTGCCCGGCAACCGCGGCACCCGCGCGAGCAGCCGGTAGCCGCGTGGGCTGACGGCCGCGTCGAGACCCTCGCCGCCGGAGTAGCCCAGGGCGCGCGCCACGGAGGCGAGGTCGAGCAGCTCGAGGGCGTCGAGCTGGTCGAGGTCGGTCATCACGTCGGTGACGGTCCGCGACCGGCGTCCGGTCGGGGCGGGCAGGTAGTCGCGGGCGATCAGCTCGCGGTCGGGGTCGACGCCAGCGACGAGCTCGTCCAGCTGGAGGGTCAGGAGCCGACCGTCGGTGCCGAGCTCGACGACGTACGACTCGATCTCGCCGGCGATCCGGCGGACCATCTCGAGCCGCTGCGCGACGGCCGACACGTCGCGGACGGTGACCAGGTCCTCGATCTCGAGCGCGGAGAGGGTGCCGGACACCTCGTCGAGACGCAGCTTGTAGCGCTCGAGGGTGGCCAACGCCTGGTTGGCCCTGGAGAGGATCTGGGTCGAGGCCTCGAGCACGTAGCGCCCGCCGCCGACGTAGATCGCGATGATCGACATCGACTGGCTGACCGAGACGACCGGCAGCCCGGTCTGCTTGTGCACCCGGTCGGCGGTGCGGTGCCGGGTGCCGGACTCGTCGGTGGGGATGGTGGGGTCCGGGACCATCTGGACGGCCGCGCGCAGGATCTTGGTGCACTCACGGTCGACGACGATCGCGCCGTCCATCTTGGCGAGCTCGCGCAGCCGGGTCGCGCTGAACTCGATGTCGAGCACGAAGCCGCCGGTGCACAGGCTGTCGACCATCCGGTCGTAGCCGAGGACGATCAGCGCCCCGGTCCGGCCGCGCAGGATCCGCTCGAGGCCGTCCCGCAGCGACGTGCCGGGCGCGACGGCAGCCAGGGTTGCGCGCAGCGAGTCGTCGGCGCGCTCGGCTGGTGCCACGTGACTGCTCCCGGGTGTCGGTCGGTCAAGCGGAGTGTATCGGCGCAGAGTGGCCGGGCCCGCCCACCGACGAGGGCAGCGAGCGGCCCTCGACCGCACAGACGCGCGAGAGCGGCGACAAGTTCGACTCAACGCCTCGTGTTCCGTCGTGCGGACGCTGTTGTACGACGGTTTCCGGCGCCGGCGCCGGACCTGACCGTGCCCGGAGCTAGCGTCGTCGGCTCGCGAACGGGAGGACGGCA
The DNA here is from genome assembly GCA_036499185.1 of Actinomycetes bacterium. GTDB lineage: Bacteria > Actinomycetota > Actinomycetes > JACCUZ01 > JACCUZ01 > DATBDW01. The sequence goes on from DASYEF010000033.1 coordinate 1,437, forward strand.
GCCCCCGGGAAGGCCACCTCCAGGGCGTGCTTCAGGTCGCGGACCTCGATGGCCGAGATGCCGGGGGGCACCCGCCCCGGATCGGCCGGCACCAGCGCGTGGGTGAACCCGAGCCGGGCCGCCTCGGCGAGGCGGCGGGCCATCCCGGTCACCCGGCGGATCTCGCCGGCCAGGCCGACCTCGCCGATCGCCACCAGACCGGTCGCGAGCGGGTCGTTGCGCTGGGCCCCGGCCACGGCGAGCGCGACCGCGAGGTCGGTCGCCGGCTCGGTGAGGCGCACCCCACCCACGGTGGCGGCGTAGACGTCCTGGTCGGCAACCTTGACCGTGGTACGCCGTTGGAGCACCGCCAGCACCATGGCGAGCCGACCGCCGTCCAGCCCGCTCGTCGTACGCCGCGGGCTGGCCAGCGGTGATTTGTCGACGAGGGCCTGGACCTCGGCGACCAACGGCCGCTTGCCCTCGACAGTCACGGTGACACAGGTGCCGGCCACCGCCTCGTGGCGCTGGGAGAGGAACAGCCCGCTCGGGTCGGGCAACCCGACGATGCCCTCGTCGGAGAGGTCGAAGCAGCCGACCTCGTCGGCCGGGCCGTAGCGGTTCTTGACCCCGCGCACCATCCGCAGCCGGGACTGGCGGTCGCCCTCGAAGTGCAGCACGACGTCGACCAGGTGCTCGAGCAGGCGCGGACCGGCGATCGACCCGTCCTTGGTGACGTGACCGACCAGGACGGTCGCGATGCCGCGCTCCTTGGCCACGCGGGTCAGGGCTCCGGCGACCTCGCGCACCTGGCCCACGTTGCCGGGTGCGCCTTCCACCTCGGCGCTGGCGATGGCCTGCACCGAGTCGACGATCAGCAGGTCCGGCGCCACCGCGTCGACATGGCCGAGCACGGCGGCGAGGTCGACTTCTGCAGCGAGGTAGAGCTCGTCGCGCAGCGCGCCGATCCGGTCGGCCCGCAGGCGTACCTGCGCGGCAGACTCCTCGCCGGTGACGTACAGCGTCCGCGAGTGCTCGGCGGTGCGCGCCGCGACATCGAGGAGCAGGGTCGACTTGCCTACGCCCGGCTCGCCGGCCAGGAGGACGACGGCGCCGCGGACCATGCCGCCGCCGAGCACCCGGTCGAGCTCGTCGACACCGGTCGGTACGGCGCGGGCGGCCTCCACGTCGACCTGCGCGATCGGCCGGGCGGCGGCCGTCACCGGCCCGGCTGCGGTTGTCCGTACCTTCGGCGCCGCCGCGTCCTCGACGCTGCCCCACGCCTGGCACTCGCCGCAGCGACCGACCCACTTCGCAGTGGTCCACCCGCACTCCGCGCAGCGGTAGGCGGGACGTTCCCGGGTCGCAACCTTGGCCATGTCGCCGACCGTAGGCCGCACCCCGGACAGCCCCCCGCAGGCGCGCGGTGCCGGTCACTAGGCAGTGGGTGGCTTGCGTCAGATCGACGGCGGCTGGGGATGAGGGAGGTGCGCGACCGCCGTCTGCGGCTCTCCCGACGTGCGCGACCGCCGTCCGCGGCTCTCCCGACGTGCGCGACCCGAAGTTGATCACGGTTCCGTGATCAACTCACCCCGACCGTGGTTACTTCGCCGCGGTCGGCGACAAATGATCACGGAACCGTGATCGTTTGCGGGAGGTGGCCGGCGTCAGGGGGAGCGGAAGGACTCCTCGACCAGGCCGCGGCGGAAGAAGTCCTCGCCGAGACCGGCGAGCAGGGGCTCGACCTGGCTGGTCATCGAGCGCAGCGCGGCGAGCTTGGTCGCCAAGAGGTCGCCGTCCAGGACGATGTCGACGAGCTGCTGGTCGCGGGGGGTGCACGGCGGCTCGGAGCCCATGAAGACGTTGAACCGGTCCAGCGGCTCGCGGAAGTCGGCCAGCCACTCCGGGCTGTTGGTCGCGTAGCCCAGGACCGCACCGGGCTTGCCCACCGCCTCGAACGCCGCCGTCGCCCAGCGGCAGGCCGCCTTGTGGTCGTCGTGGCCGGTCATGCCCTCGGGGCCGAAGGTCAGCACCGTGTCGGGCTGCACCTCGGCCATCACCTCGCTCACCCGGCGTACCGCCTCGCCCTGGTCGACGTCGGCGCACCCACCGTCGGGGTAGTCCAGCCAGTGGTGCTCGGTCACTCCGAGGGCAGCCAGCGCGGCCGCCAGCTCGGCGGTGCGTACGGCGGCCAGCGGCGCCCCGCTCGGCCAGCGCTTCTCGTCGGGGGATCCGAGCTCGCCGCGGGTGGCCGTGATGCACACGACGCGGTCACCGGCCCGCACCGCGCGCGCCATCAGGCCGGCGCACAGCCAGCTCTCGTCGTCCGGATGCGCCCAGACGCCGAGGATCGTGCCCAGGGGGTTGTCTGCGGTCATGGCCCGGACGGTAGTCGCGCTGCCGGGTGACGGGGCGTGTGAGGGTCAGCGGATCCGGGCCAGCAACGCGGGGACCCAGTGCTCGCCGTAGCGATCCTGCAGCTCCGGCCGCCGCCAGTCGGCGCCCCTGACCATGCCGCGGCACAGTGTGCTGCCGCACCGGCAGGCCATCTCGAAGGCCACCTCGGTGGTCTGCGTCGCGTAGTCGACGGTGAGCTCGTCGCCCGGTGCCAGGTCGCGACGCGCAGCGAGGGTGAAGGCATCGGTGTGCCAGAGGGCCGGGTCGCAGGAGTGGTTGCCGTAGCCGACCGGCCGTCGCTGGGGCAGTACGAGGTGCAGGTCCCCGAGCACGGTGATGGTGTCGACGTATGGCGATCGGCCGGCCGTCGCCTCGGCGACCAGCTCGCGCATCACAGCGGTGTCGACCAGCCGGCCACCCAGGCGAGCGACGACCGTGCCGGCGGTCAGCGCCGAACTGGCGAACAGCCCGCGGCCCTCGATGGGCGAGTCGCGCACCTCGACCGAGGAGTGCAGCCAGCAGTCGCCATCCGGTACGCCGACGGCCGCGAGCGCGTCGACCACCCGGCGCACCGCGGGCGCCAGCAGGTCTCCGTCGCCGGGCCCGACCCAGCGGGCCTCGTCGATCTCGTCCGCGGCCAGCGTCAGCGCGGTGGGATCGAGCAGCGGCCGGGCGCCCTCCTCGACGTGACCGACCAGCTCGACCTCGACGCCGGGCCGGGCGGCCGCGTCGTCCCGCAGCCGGATCACCTCGCGCAACGACGAGGGGTCCACGGACACCGCGATCTCCTCGAGCACCTCGCGGGACGTCGCCTGCACGAGTGACTCACCGGACTCGGGCTGACCGCCGGGCAGGAACCACAGGGGGCTGCGGTGCGAGAGCACCGCGAGAATGCGGTCGCCGTCGCGGTGCAGCCAGGTGGTGGCGACGACGCGCGGCCGGGCCATCGGCGTGTGAGGGGCTCAGCGGGCGCGGCGCTTGGGGTCGGCCGGGTGCAGCACGAGGCGGCGCCGGTCGTAGGCCTCGGCGTGCTTGACCAGCTCGTCGTACCCCTGCTGCCCCATCAGCTCGACGAGCTCGGCGCTCATCGAGACGAAGACGGGCTCGGACGCGATGTGCGCCTCGGTGTTGCCACTGCAGTACCAGTCGAGGTCGTGGCCGCCGGGTCCCCAGCCGCGCCGGTCGTACTCGGCGATGACGACGACCTGCACCTTCGTGCCGTCGCCCCTGTCGACCTTCTCGTAGGTGCGCCGGATCGGGAGCTGCCAGCAGACGTCGGGCTTGGTCTCGAGGAAGTGGCGGTCCTGGCGCAGTGCGAGGCCGTGCAGCGCGCACCCCTCGCCGCCCTCGAAGCCCGGCCGGTTGGCGAAGATGCAGGCGCCGTCGACGACCCGCGTCTTGCGCGCACCCTCCTCGTCCTTCTCGACCCAGTCCTTGGGGTCGTAGTGCTCCCAGGTCTCGGGCGTCAGCTGCTTGACGAACTTGCGCACCCGCTTCTCGTCGGCCTTGTCGGAGAAGTGCGCGCCGAGGGTGCAGCAGCCGACTCCTTCGGGCTGGTCGGCGTAGATCCCCTGGCAGCCGTTGCCGAAGATGCAGGTCCAGCGCGACGTCAACCAGGTGAGGTCGCAGCGGAAGGACTGCTCGGCGTCCGCGGGGTCGGGGAACTCGACCCACGCACGGGGGAAGTCAAGCGCTACCTCGGGCACCTGCCAACCCTATGTCCGCGCAGCGGTGATGTGGGCACCCTCGCGGGGTATTGCTGCCGTACCGTCGCGGTGACATTCCTCGCCTGCCATCCGACAGGTGTCTCGACAGGTCCACAACCGCGGAGGTACGGCGTGCGGCTGGCGGTGCTCGACGTCGGCTCCAACACCGTGCACCTGCTCGTCGTCGACGCGCACGAAGGTGCCCGGCCGATCCCGGCACACTCGGACAAGGTGGAGCTCCGGCTCGCCGAGCACCTCACCGACGACGGGATCATCGACGACGACGGCTGCCGGTTGCTGGTGGACGCGGTGCGCCACGCTCTGGAGGTCGCCGAGGACCGCGGGACCGAGGACCTCCTCGCCTTCGCCACCTCGGCGATCCGGGAGGCGAGCAACGGCCCGGCGGTCCTCGCCGCTGTGCACGACCAGACCGGTGTCGACCTCGAGGTGCTCACCGGGGACGACGAGGCGAGGCTGACCTTCCTCGCCGTACGCCGGTGGTTCGGCTGGTCCTCGGGACGGCTGCTCGTCGTGGACATCGGCGGTGGGTCGCTGGAGCTGGCCAGCGGTGTCGACGAGGAGCCCGACGCGCTGGCCTCTCTGCCGCTGGGCGCCGGCCGCCTGACCCGCACGATGCTTCCCGGCGACCCGCCCAGCAGCAAAGACGTCAAGGCCGTGCGCAAGCACATCCGCGCCGAGGTGGCCCGCTACCTGCGGCCGTTCGAGACCACGGGTATGCCGGACCGGGTCGTGGGCACCTCGAAGACGTTCAAGCAGCTCGCCCGCATCGCCGGGGGGCCGTCGTCCGACGAGGGCGAGCTCGTGCCGCGCGCGGTGTCCGCGGCCGACCTGGAGCACTGGGCCGGCGAGCTCGCCGGCATGACGTTCGAGGAGCGGGCCGCCCTGCCGGGCGTCTCTCCAGGGCGCGCGCCCCAGCTGCTCGCAGGTGCCCTGGTCGCCGACGCCGTCGCGTCGCTGCTGGAGGTGGACGAGGTGCAGGTCTGCCCCTGGGCCCTGCGCGAGGGGATCATCCTGCGCCGGCTGGACTGGATGCGCGGCGAGCTCTGAACGCAGGCGCGGCTCCTCGGTCCGCGAGCAGGACAGCACCTACGCTGGACGGCATGGACCGGACCGTCAGCGTGCCCCGTGCCCGGGTCGCACTGTCCACCGCCTCCTGCTACCCCGAGACCTGCACGACGGCCTTCGAGATGGCTGCCGACCTCGGCTTCGACGGTGTCGAAGTCATGGTCTGGACCGACCCCGTCAGCCAGGACGCGGACGCCCTGCGTGGGCTGTCCGACCGGTTCGGCGTACCGGTGCTCGCGATCCACGCGCCCTGCCTGCTGCTGACCCAGCGGGTGTGGTCCACCGACCCGTGGGCCAAGCTGCAGCGCGCGCAGGCGGCCGCGGAGCGGGTCGGCGCGCCGACCGTCGTGGTGCACCCGCCGTTCCGCTGGCAGCGCGAGTACGCCCGTGGCTTCGTCGAGGGTCTGCACCGGATGCAGTCCGAGACCGACGTGCTGTTCGCGGTCGAGAACATGTTCCCGTGGCGCGCTCGCAGCCGCGAGATCGCGGCGTACCTGCCGCACTGGGACCTGCTCGAGCTCGACTACCCGGCGACCACGCTGGACCTCTCGCACACCGCCACCTCCAACTCCGACGCGCTGCGGGTCGTCGACGCGCTCGGTGACCGGCTGCAGCACGTGCACCTCGCCGACGGGTCGGGATCGAGCAAGGACGAGCACCTCGTGCCGGGGCGCGGGACCCAGCCGTGCAGCGACGTACTGGAGCGCCTGGCGCGACGGGGGTACGCCGGCACCGTGGTCCTCGAGGTCAACACCCGGCGGGCCGTGAACCGCGACGAGCGGGAGGCCGACCTCGCCGAGGGCCTGGCCTTCGCGCGGCTCAACCTGGCCGCGGCGGCCGGCACGATCCAGTGACCCGCCCACCGGCGCACCCGACGGCGAAGGCGTGCCGGCGATGACCGGGCGCCAGCTCTTCGACACAGTCGCGGCCGACTACGACGCTTTCCGGCCCGACTACCCGGCGCAGCTGTTCGATGCGCTCGAGTCCGCGATGGGCCAGCCCCTGCTGTGGTCGTCGGTGTGCGACGTCGGCTGCGGGACCGGCATCTCGTCGCGCGCGATGGCCGGCCGGGGCGCGACGGTGACAGCCGTCGACCCGGGCGAGGGGGTGCTGCGGGTGTTGCGGTCCCGGTCGACCTCACGGGTCCGTCCGCTCGTCGGTGACGGCAACTCCTTGCCGCTCGCCGACGCGACCTTCGACCTGGTGTCCTACGCGCAGTCGTTCCACTGGACCGACCCCGACCGCGCGATCGCCGAGGCGTTCCGCGTGCTGCGGCCCGGCGGTCTGCTCGCCGCCTGGTGGAACCGCCACGACTCGACGGTGCCCTGGTTCGCCCGGCACGAGAAGCGGTTCTGGGCGGCCTGCGGGTGGGCCGGGCACCGGGACGAGTCGTGGGTCGCGGACCGTCTCGCGGCCGCGCCGTGGGAGCGCCACGTGGCGACGGTGGAGATCCCGTGGTCGCGGCGGATTCCGGTCACCGACTTCGGTCGCAACCTGGTCACCAAGTCCTACGTCTTCGAGCTCGGCGACCGGGCGGCGCAGGTCGTCGCGGACGAGGTCGAGGCGCTGACCGCCGAGCACCCTGACGGATTCGTCGACGAGCCGTTCTCGACGTACGCCGTGCTGGCCCGCCGCTGACGACCTGCGCTCGTGACCAGCGCTGGAGACCCGGGAACTGACCAGATTGTTTAGGGAGATTGACCTACAGACAGCCGACCGGTCCGGGCCCACCATCGAGGTCAGACAGCAACCACCTCGATCAGGAGGCCATCGTGCCCGCATTTCCCGGCATCGCCCATATCGCGATCACCGTCGCCGACCTCGACCGCAGCACCGCGTGGTACACGCGCCTGCTCGGCTCGGAGCCGGTGCTCGACGAGGACGAGACCACCGGCAACTTCCACCACACCGTCTACGCCCTGGACGGGGGGCAGCTCTTCGGGCTGCACACGCACCCCGCGTCACCCACGGTGGCATTCGACGAGCACCAGACCGGGCTGGACCACGTGTCCTTCGGCTGCGCCGACCGCGGCGAGCTGGCGAAGTGGGAGGCCCGGCTGAACGAGCTCGGCATCACCAACGGCGGCATCGTCGACGCCCACTACGGCTCGGGACTCTCGTTCCGCGACCCCGACGGGATCGCCCTCGAGTTCTTCGCGCCGCCCTCGGCCTGACGGGCGTACGGAAGCCCCCGAGATTCGGATCGTCGCCGGCGGCCGCGGGCACGCCGCCGGCGGCCCCGTCGGGCAGGATGGGGCGGGTGTCCGGGCGATTCCTTTGACGACACCGACGACACCGACCTCGCCGGCCCGCCGCGGCCCGGGTCGGCCGGCCGACGGTGGCGACCGGCGGACCGCGATCGTGGCGGCCGCGAGAGCGGAGTTCGCCGCGAAGGGGTACGCCGCCGCCAGCGTCCGCGGCATCGCCCGTGAGGCGGGCGTCGACCCGGCGCTGGTGCACCACTACTTCGGCACCAAGGAGCAGGTGTTCGTCGCAGCCATGGAGCTGCCGTTCGACCCGGCGGAGCGGCTGCCCGAGGTGCTGGCCGGCGACCCGGCGCAGGTGGGGGAGCGGTTGGTCCGGCTCTTCGTCTCGATCTGGGACGAGCCGGACTTCCGCGCGCCGATGCTCGGGCTGCTGCGATCGGCCATGACCGGCGAGCAGGGCGCGACGATGCTCCGCGAGTTCGTCGGCGGCGCGCTGCTCGGCCGGGTCGCCGCGGCGGTCGGCGACGTCGACCCGCTGCGGGTGCAGGCCGCCGCCGCGCAGATGGTGGGCGTGGTGCTGCTGCGCCACGTCGTGCGCCTCGAGCCGATCGCCTCGGCGTCCCAGGAGGAGCTGGTGGCCCTGGTGGCACCTGTCGTCCAGCGCCACCTGCTCGGCTGACTCTCCCCGCAACGGTCGGTGCTGGTGTGGCACGTAGCTCGTGGTGGGGTCAGATCAAGAGCGGCTTTGGAGGAGCGATGTGGGCTCCGGCGGGTGCGGAGCTCATCCGCCTTTCGTGGTGCGCGGACCGAAGAACACACAGTGCCCGGCGTGTCGGGCCTTTTGAGTGCCAGATCGGGGCGGACTGTGTGTTGTTCGGTCCGGCCCTGGTGCTGATGTGACAGGAGCGACCCGTGAGATAGCGCGTGGTCCCCAGAAGCGAAGCGGCCCCGCTGCGCCCTTGGAAGGCGATGGCCAAGCGGGGCCACTTCGCGATGTCCACAGCGGTGGCGCCGTCACGGAGGAGCGATCGTGAAACCGGGTCCCCCGCATGCGTGGGACGACACGACCGAGTTGACGGTCCTCCGAGAAGGCACCACCCGGTTCTCCACAGCGCCCCTGACCTCACCTGCACCGCGCACGCCGGGGGAGGTCCGCGCCGGGGGAGGCACCTCCCTCCTCCAAAGCCGCTCTTGACCTTGCACCACCCACGCCGTGACTGCTCGCGCGGGGTTGACGCGGCCGGCCTCGGCGTTGCATATTCATCAAGTGATGAATATGCAACCGGCGATCATGCTGGACCGGCTGCGGGTGGTCCGCGGCGGCCGGGCGGTCCTCGACG
>DASYEF010000034.1:0-4590 GCA_036499185.1 Actinomycetes bacterium
GAGGTCGAGCCGAGGTTGCCCATCACCATGCCGAAGCAGTGGTAGAAGGGCACCGGCAGGACCACCACGTCGTCCTCGGTGAAGCCGCACATCTCGGCGACGAAGTAGCCGTTGTTGAGGATGTTGTGGTGCGAGAGGGTCGCACCCTTCGGGAACCCGGTCGTCCCCGACGTGTACTGGATGTTGATCGGGTCGTCGAACGACAGGTCGGCCGACCTCGCGTGCAAGGCGTCGTCGTCGACCGCGTCGGCGCCGGCCACCAGCGCGTCCCAGCTCGGCGTACCGATGACGACGACCTCGCGCAGGTCGGGACAGTCGCCGCGGACCTCGGCGACCATCGCGACGTAGTCGCTCGTCCTGAACGACTCGGCCGTGACGAGGACGCCCACGCCGGACTGCTTGAGCACGTAGGAGAGCTCGTGCGTGCGGTACGCCGGGTTGACGTTCACCAGGATGGCGCCGACCTTCGCGGTGGCGTACTGCACGAGCACCCACTCCGGGCAGTTCGGCGCCCAGATGCCGACCCGGTCGCCCTTCGCGACACCCATCGCCAGCAGGCCGCGGGCCAGCCGGTCGACGTCGACCGCCAGCTCGGCATAGGTCCAGCGCCGGCCGCTCTCGAGGTCGACCAGGGCCTCGTTGGCAGGGATCCGCGCGACCGTCCGGTCGAGGTTGCCGCCGATCGTCTCCCCGAGGAGCGGCAGGTCGGCGGTGCCGCTGGCGTAGGACGTCGGTGCGGGGAGCTCGGGCATGCGACTCATCCTTCCCCTCACCGACCCGGCGGGGCCAGACCTGCCGGGGAGGCCCGGTTCAGGCCCCCGCGTCGACCAGCCCCGCGTCGTAGGCCGCGATCACCAGGTGCACGCGGTCCCGCCGGTCTAGCTTGCGCAGCAGGTGCGCGACATGTGTCTTGACCGTGCCGACCCCGACCTGGAGGGCGGCCGCGATCTCGGCGTTCGAGAGACCGCGCGCGACGAGCACCAGGACCTCTCCCTCCCGCGGGGTCACCTCGGGCAGGTCGACGTTTCCACGGGTCGCAGGCGTGGCGCGGGCCACGTAGCGCTGGACGAGCCGGCGGGTCACCCGCGGCGACAGCAGGGCATCGCCGCCGGCGACCACCCGGATCGCGTCGAGCAGGTCCGGCGCCGGCACGTCCTTGAGCAGGAACCCGCTGGCCCCGTTGCGCAGAGCGGCGTCGACGTACTCGTCGAGGTCGAAGGTCGTGAGGACGAGGACGCGCGCCGACGACGACGCGACGATGTCGGCCGTCGCCCGGATGCCGTCCATCCGCGGCATCCGCACGTCCATCAGCACGACGTCGGGGCGCGCGGACCTGGCCAGCGCGACTGCTGCGGCACCGTCGGCGGCCTCGCCGACGACCTCGAGGTCCGCGGCGGTGCCAATGATGCCGACCAGTCCCGACCGCATCAGGTCCTGGTCGTCCACGACCAGCACGCGAACGGTCACCGAGTCACCGAGTCACCGAGTCACGGGCTCATGGGGCGCTCGGCACCGCGAGCCGGTCGTCGCGTCGCCCGCCCACCGCCGTACCGGTCGGGACGGGCAATGACGCCCGGACCTCGAGGCCGCCGTCCGGCCCCCGCGTCACCAACGTCGTGCCCCCGAGCAGGCCGACGCGCTCGCGCATCCCCAGCAGACCGCGCCCGGGGACGACGACGTCGGCGCCGGGATCGGCGCAGCCGTCGTCGGCGACGACGACGTGCAGCTCCTGCGGGCCGGCGCTGAGTGAGACCGTCGCGCGCGTCGCGCCCGAGTGCCGGACGACGTTGGTCAGCGCCTCCTGCACGACCCGGAAGACGCACAGCGCGAGGTCGCTCGGGAGGTACGACGGAAGCGACTCGTCGTGCATGGTGACCGCGAGGCCGGTTGCTCGCACCCGGTCGACCAGGTCCGGCAGGTCGGCCAGGCCCGGTGAGGGCGCCAGCCCGGTGTCCGCGCCGTCGTCGGGTCCCCCGTCCGGCACGCGCAGCACGTCGAGTGCCGCCCGCAGCTGTCCGAGCGCGTCCCTGGACGCCTGCTCGACGGCGGCGATGGCGCGGCGCGCCGCCGCCGGGTCGCTCTCGAGGACCAACCCCGCCAGGCCCGCCTGCACCGTCACGACGGTCATGTCATGCGCCACCGCGTCGTGCAGGTCCCGGGCCAGCATCAGCCGGACGCCGGCCAGCCGGGCCTCCGCCTCGGCCGTGCTCGCCCGGACCGCGGCCTCGGTCCGCCGGCGCTGCGCCCCGACCCCGAAGCCGGTTGCCCACGCGCAGCCGAACGTCGTGCCCAGCACCGTGAGGCCGCCCACCCCGTGCGGGTCCGGCAGCGCGGTGGCGGCGGCGCCCGCGAGGGCGCACCCGAGGACTGCCAGCGCCGGCCGCAGGGCGCTGCGCGCGGCGACCATGAACAAGGCAGCGCACACGGAGGGGACGGCGACCAGGACCGCCCGCGGCTCGGCGAGCCCCAGCAGCAGTGACCCCGACAGCAGCAGGGCAGCACCGGTGAGCGGCCGGCGACGCAGGACCGGCAGCGGCGCCACGACGAGCAGCACCCAGCACGGCGCGAGCCAGACCATGACGCCGGACGCCTCGTTCAGCGCGACGACCAGCACGACCACGGCGTACGCCGACAGGAGCACCGGCAACCACGTCGCGCCGGCGAGCGCTCGAGCACGACCGGCCATGGTGCGAGGCTAGGGGCCCGGTGCGGACCGCGCATCTGCCCTGAGGCAGAGACCTCGGGCGAGACACGAGCGCCGCCTGCCCGGTCGCGACACCGAGATCCACCCGTGGGCAGACGCGGTGCGCCCCCGGCGCCGAGCACCGTCGTGACCATGCTCTCCTCACTCGGCTCGCCACTCCTGCCCGCCCCCGTCGAAGGGATCAGGCTGACCGACGTGACCAAGCGCCGCGGCGGTCGGCTGGTCCTGGACCGGGTGTCCTTCGAGGCCCGCCCCGGCGCCGTGACCGGCCTGGTCGGCGCGAACGGGGCCGGCAAGAGCTCGGCCGTGCGCCTCGTGCTCGGACTCGATCGCGCCACCGGCGGAACGGCCCTGGTCTGCGGTCGGCGTTACCGCGACCTGGAGCGTCCGCTGCACGCGGTCGGGGCCGTGCTCGACTCCCCGACTGCGCATCCGGGCCGGACGGCGCGAGCCCACCTCGCCTGCCTGGCGGCGAGCCACGGCATCGGCCGGCAACGGGTCGCGAGTCTGCTTGAGCAGACCGGGATCGCCGAGCACGCGGACCGGCGGGTCCAGACCTTCTCGCTCGGCATGCGCCAGCGGCTGGCGGTCGCCGCGGCCCTGCTCGGCGATCCGGCCGTCCTGGTGCTGGACGAGCCGGTCAACGGGCTCGATCCCGCCGGGATCCGGTGGATCCGCGTCCTGATGCGGGCCTGGGCCCGGGAGGGGCGGGCGGTACTCGTCTCCAGCCACCTGATGGGCGAGATGGCCAGCACCGCGGACCGTGTCGTGGTCCTGCGGCGCGGCCGGGTGGTCGCCGACGGAACGGTGCCGGACGTGATTCGGAGCACCGGGGCCGACAGCCTCGAGGAGGCCTACCTCGTGCTGGACGCCAGGACCGCGCAGGTGTGCTCGTGAGCTCGCTCCCGCGCGCGGTCCGCACCGAGCTCACGAAGCTGCGCACGCTGCGGTCCAGCTGGCTGGTCCTCGGCCTGACCGTGCTCGCCGGCATCGGTCTCGGCGTGCTCTCGGCCAGGTCGACGGCCCACGCCTGGGCCGGGATGCTCGCCGCGGACCGGGCGGCGCTGGACCCGGTGGGCAGCTCGTTCGACGGCTTGGACTACGCCGAGCTGGGGTTCGGCGCCCTGGGCGTCCTCGCGATGACCGGCGAGTACGCGACCGGCATGGTCCGGGTCTCGCTGCTCGCCGTACCGGGGCGATGGGTGTTCGTCATCGCCAAGGCACTCGTCGTCGGCGGTCTCGGCGCGCTCGTCGGGGAGGTCTGCGCGTTCGGCTCGTTCCTCGCCGTGCAGCACACGCTCGGACCGACCGGTCGGGCTGTGCAGCTCGGCGACCCGCACGTGCTGCGGGCGGTGTCGGCCGCCGGGCTCTACCTCGCGATCGTGGCGCTGGTCGGCCTGGGCATCGGGGCCGCCGTGCGCCACACCGGCCCCGCGGTCGTAGCGCTGGTCGCTGTGGTCTTCCTCGCCTGGCCGGCCGCCCGCGCGGTGGAGGGCATCAGCACGCTGCCGTCGAAGCTGCTGCTGGCGAACGCGGTGGACGCGCTGGTCACCGTCGTCCCCGTCACCGGACCGCAGGCTGCCCGGGTCCCCGGCCCGGGCCTCGCCTGTGGCGTCCTCGTCGGGTACGCCGTGGCCGCGCTCGCCATCGCGGGCTGGCGGGCCGGTCGCGACACCTGAGCGAACGTGGGCGGTCCGCAGCAACTCGACAGAGTGCGCTCAGGCAGTTCACAGGCTCGGGCGCGACGTTTCAGATCACAGCAGTCCGCGCAACCCCGAGGAGTGGCCATGACCGTGGGCACCAACCCTGTCGAGCTCATCGTCGACGGAGGGGTCGCGCCCGCCTGGCGCGGCACCGAGGACGCCGCGGGCGACGAGCTGGCGGGT
>DASYEF010000035.1:0-10328 GCA_036499185.1 Actinomycetes bacterium
ACCGAACCGCACTGCTCCCGATCCTCACCTCGTCCTACACCAGACAGCAATGCTCGGGATCACCCGGCCGGGCTGTCACCGCCGGCGGCGAAGATGGCCGCCATGACCGAGACCCCGTCACGGACCGCCCCACCGGTGACCAACCTGCAGATCGTGCTCGACGCCTCCGACCCGCACGCCCAGGCGAAGTTCTGGGCTGCCGCCCTGGGTTGGACGGTCCAGCGCAACCCCGAGTTCGTCCAGCAGATGCTCGATCAGGGCCTCGCCACCCGTGACGACGTCGTCGAGATCGACGGCCAGCTCGCGTGGCGCACCTTGGAGGCCTTGCTGCACCCAGACCACGACCGGATCCGCGAGCTCGGCGGCGCCGCGCGGATGCTGTTCCAGCTCGTGCCCGAGGCCAAGACGGTCAAGAACCGCTTGCACGTCGACGTCAACGTCGGCCGCGACGACATCGACCCGACTGTCGCGCGGCTCGAGACGCTGGGCGCGACGGTGCTGTGGAAGGTCGACGAGCCGGGCGCCTTCCACACCACGATGGCCGACCCCGAAGGCAACGAGTTCTGCGTGCAGTGACCCTCAGCCCTCGAACCGGCGGAGGTCCTCCGGCGTGTCGAGGTCGGACGGGTCGCCGACGTCACCGCACTCGACGTACGTCACCAGCTCCGGGTACGCCGACAGGAAGGCCCGCGCCCCGCCGTCACCCACCGCGAGCCGGCCCACCTCGGCCCAGTGCTCGCGGGCCAGCAGCACCGGGTTGCGCGGCGCACCGTCGTAGGTCGCCACCACGACTCGCGCGCCTTCGTCGTGCGCTGCCACCAGCCGGCGGACCACGGCGGGACCGAGCCCTGGTGTGTCGACGAGCATGACGACGACGGCCGAGGTGCCGGCCGGCAGCGCGGCCAGCCCGGAACGCAACGAGGACCCCATGCCGCTGGGCCAGTCCGGGTTGTCGACGACCTGGGCGCCGGGCACGTCAAGCGACCTGGCACCGGCGACGACGACCACGTCGGCCAGGCCGGCCTCGTGCAGCACGTCCACGGCGCGGTCGACCAGCCGGCGCCCGCCCACCTCGAGCACCGACTTCGGCGTCCCGAGCCGCCGCCCCTCGCCGGCCGCCAGGACGAGGCCGGTCACGCTCACCGGTGGATCGGGCCGGCCGTGACGCCGAGACGCTGGCCTGAGCCGCCCCAGCGGTGCGCGACGATCTCGGCCGCGATGGACACCGCGGTCTCCTCGGGGGTGCGCGCCCCGATGTCCAGCCCGATCGGCGACGCCAGGCGTGCGAGTGCCTCCTCCTCCACGCCCGCATCCCTCAGCCGGGCCAGCCGGTCCTCGTGGGTGCGTCGGCTCCCCATCGCTCCGATGTAGGCCGCCTCGGTGCGCAGGGCCACCTCGAGCAACGGCACGTCGAACTTCGGGTCGTGGGTGAGCACGCAGATCACCGTGCGCGCGTCGACCGACTGCGAGGCGAGGTAGCGGTGCGGCCACTCGACGACGACCTCGTCGGCATCGGGGAAGCGGCGCCGGGTCGCAAACACCCCGCGGGCGTCGCAGACCGTCACCCGGTAGCCGAGGAACTTGCCCACCCGGGCGACGGCGGCGGCGAAGTCGATCGCCCCGAACACGAGCATCCGGGGCGCCGGCGCGAAGGACTGCACGAACACGCTGAGCTCGTCCTGTCGCCGTTCGCCGTCCGGACCGATGTGCAGCAGGCCGGTCGCGCCATGGTCCAGCATGCCGCGCACGTCGTCGGCGACGGCGGCGTCGAGCCGATCCGTGCCGAGGCCACCGGCCGCTCGGTCCGACCACACAACGAGGTGCGCGCCGATGTTGCCCGGCCCGTCGACGACCGTCGCCACGGCGACGGGCTCGTGGTCGCGGATCGCTGCCACCACGTCAGGCAGGTCGGGGAACATCGTCGCGTCGACCGGCTCGACGAAGACGTCGATGATGCCCCCGCAGGTCAGGCCGACCGCGAACGCGTCGTCGTCGCTGACGCCGTAGCGCTGCAGCACCGCCTCCCCGCTGGCCATCACCTCCTGGGCGAGCTCGTAGACGGCGCCCTCGACGCACCCGCCGCTGACGCTGCCGGTGGGCTCGCCGTCCGGGGCCACCACCATTGCGGCCCCCGGCTGGCGGGGCGAGCTGCGCCACGTCCCGACGACGGTGGCGAGGGCGAACCGGTCGCCGGTCGCGTGCAGCCGGGACACCTCGTCGACGACGTCATGCACGCCCACCACCTCCCGACAGCAACCCGGCAAGCCGGACCAGCGCGTCGAAGGAGTGGCCGTCGACGAAGTCGGTGACGTGCGGGAGAGCGGCCTGCATCCCCGCGGTCATCGGTGCGTAGCCGGGCTGCCCGCGGTGCGGGTTCACCCAGACCACGCGGTGGGCCAGCCGGGCCAGCCGCTGCATCTGGGCTCCGAGCAGCGCGGCGTCGCCGCGCTCCCAGCCGTCCGACGCGACGACCACGACCGCACCGCGGGCCACACCGCGCTGGCCCCACCGGTCCAGGAACGACTTGAGCAGCTCCCCCAGCCGCGTCCCGCCGCTCCAGTCGGGCACGGCGCGGGCCACCTCGGCCAGCGCCTCCGACGGATCCCGGCGGCGCATCTCCCGGGTGACCCTCGTGAGCCGGGTGCCGACGGTGAAGACCTCGGTGCCGGTACGCCGACGGGCCGCCGCGTGCGCGAACCGCAGGTAGGGATCGGCGTACGGCTGCATCGAACCACTCACGTCGACCACGAGCACCAGCCGGCGCGGCCGCACCCGTCGCGCGCGGTGTATGAGACGCGCTGGTTCGCCGCCGCGGGACAGCATCGCCCGCACGGTGCGGCCGACGTCCAGCTCGCCGTGCGGGGCGCCCCGGTGCCGGCGGGACACCCGGGTGTCGCCGACCGGGTCCAGGGCGGCGATCAGCCGGCGTACCGTCTCGCGCTCCTGCGCGGTCAGTGAGGCGAGGTCCCGGTGCCGGAGCACCTCGACCTCGCTGGCGGTGGCCGCGGGGAGCTCGTCGGGCCGGTCGCCGGGTCCGGCCGGTCGTTCGGTGCCGGGCACGGCCACCGGCCGCACCACCTGCACCGGCGGCACGACCCGCACCGGCGGTGCGAGCTGGCCGCCGAACCATGCGACGAACGCGCGGTCGTAGCGCTCGAGGTCGCCCGGCGCCGAGCACAGCGTCAGCCGGCCGGCCCAGTAGACGTCCTCGCGGCGGGCGACGTCCAGGTACCCGAGGGCCGACACGGTCTGGTGGACCCGGTCCGGTGTCGCCGCGACCCCGGCCGCGCGCAGCACCCGCGCGAACCCGACCAGCGTCGCGGTGAGGTCGTCTGCGGAGGCGCCGGCGACGGCCGGTGCCGCGGTGCGGCTGCTCACCCGGCAGCCGCCCACTCGGCGAGGCGGGCCGTGACCCGGTCCTGGTCCTCGCGGTACTTCACGAACGCACCCAGGCACGAGGTCGCGATGTCCAGCTCGCGCGGCGACAGGGCGCGCGCGCCGAGCAGGCACAGCGCCTGTGCCCAGTCGAGGGACTCCGCGACGCCGGGCGGCTTGAGCAGGTCCTCGTCGCGGGCCAGAGCGGCGACCCGCGCGACTCCCTGGGCGAGGGCCTCGGTGACGTCGGGCAGCCGGCGCCGGATGATCGCGACCTCGCGCTCGACGCCGGGGTGCGGGAGCCAGTGGTAGAGGCAGCGCCGCTTGAGGGCGTCGTGCACCTCGCGGGTGCGGTTGCTCGTCACCACGACGACCGGCGGGGTCTGCGCGCGGACCGTCCCGAGCTCGGGGATCGAGATCGTCCAGTCGCTGAGCACCTCGAGCAGGAACGCCTCGAACTCGTCGTCGGCCCGGTCGACCTCATCGACGAGCAGCACCGCGGGCCGCCCCGGCGTGCCCGCCTCCAGTGCCTGCAGCAGCGGGCGCGCCACGAGGAAGCGCCGGTCGTAGATCTCGCGCTCGAGGCTGTCCGCATCGACGTCACCCGCGGCCTCGGCGGCGCGCAGGTGCAGTAGCTGGCGCGGGAAGTCCCAGTCGTAGAGCGCCTGCGCGGCGTCGAGCCCCTCGTAGCACTGCAGGCGGATCAGGCCGGTGCCGAGGGCGCCGGCCAGCGCGGTGGCCAGCGACGTCTTGCCGACGCCGGCGTCGCCCTCGCAGAACAGCGGCCGATGCATCTTCACGGCGAGGTACGCCGCGGTAGCGAGCCCGTCGTCGGCGAGGTAGCCCTGCGCGTCCAGCGCCGCGGCGAGCGCGCCGGGGGAGTCGAGCGGCGAACCCTCCGGCGCAACTGGGCCGACCTCGGTGGTCACACCGGGCACCCTACGGCGGTCGGCGGGGGCCTGCCGCGACCTCGCCTTGTCCGCCTGGTCGTCGGGTTTCCGGGGAGCGCAGGTCGGGCGCAGTGCCTACGCTGCCGGCATGACCGAGTCGCCACCCGTCTCCGGCCCGCCGAACCCCGACCAGCGAGCCCTCGCCGTCGGGCTGTTCAACCGCACCTGGGAGCTGCTCGAGCGGCGGGACAACGCGACCGACCTCACGATGGCCTCCGACGGAGGTGCTGCCGACGACCGCATGCTGCTGGAGACCGCGATGGCCTCGCGGCTGCACTGGGAGGGCATCGGCTCGGCGGAGAACCTGGCCGCGGGTGACTGGCTGGTGGCCCATGTCGCGAGCCGGCTGGGGTACGCCGACCTGGCGCTGGAGTTCGCCGGCGCGGCGCACGAGCGCGCGACGACGGCCGGCCCGGAGGTGCCCACCTGGCTGGTGGCCTCCACCCAGGAGGGGCTCGCCCGTGCGCATGCCACGGCCGGCCACGACGAGGAGCGCGACCGCTGGGCCGCCGATGCCCGTCGTACCCTCGAGGCGGTCGACGACGAGGAGGACCGCGAGCTCATCGAGAGCCAGCTGGCGACGGTGCCCGGGCTGGACGACTGAGCCGGCCTCTGGTCCCCGGATGTGACTCCTTCGCCCGGAGCCGCCAGACTGGTGCGCTGATCGGACGGGAGGCGACCAGCGATGACCTCGGATCGGCCGGATCGGGCGCGCCGGCGCGAGCACCAGCGCCGGCCGGAGCGGGGACCGGTGCTCGAGACCGCGCGGCTGCTCGGCCTGCAGCTGCTGGCCGTGGTCGGCATCGCCACGGTGATCGTCGTCGTGGTGGCCCTCGTCGGGCCCGACGACCGCACTCCCACCAGTACCGCCGCGGACCGCTCGAGCAGCACGCCGGCGGCGCCACCGTCCAGCGCCTCGACCCGGTCGTCGACGCCGGCGTCATCGGGTACGTCGAGCAAGGCGAGCACGCCGGCGACGACCACGTCCTCGGCCCCCGAGCCGACAGCCACCGCGACCCCTGACTCCGCCCTGGCGAAGGTCGACGTGCTGAACCAGTCGGCGCCCGGCGGCTCGGCGCAGAAGGTGGCCGACCAGCTGCACCGCGCAGGCTGGGACATCGGCCGCGTCAGCGACTTCCACGGCAACATCAGCACCACGACGGTCTACTGGCTGACACCCGACCGGCGCCGGCAGGCCCGGCAGGTCGCGCTGAACCTCGGTGGGGTACGGGTCGAGCAGGGCTTCAGCACGCTGGTCGACGACCGGATCTCGGTCGTCCTCGTCGACAAGCTCTGAACGGCGCTACCGGGCGCCGCGCTCAGCGGCCGCGCTTCTCCCGCATCTTGACGCTGACCTGGATCGGTGTGCCCTCGAAGCCGAACTGCTCGCGCAGCCGCCGTTCCACGAAGCGCCGGTAGCCGGCCTCGAGGAACCCGCTGGTGAACAGGACGAACCGGGGCGGGCGAACGTCGGCCTGGGTGCCGAACAGGATCCGTGGCTGCTTGCCGCCGCGGATCGGGTGCGGGTGGGCCGCGACCAGCTCGCCGAGGAACGCGTTGAGCCGCCCGGTGGGGATCCGGTGGTCCCAGGAGCCGAGGGCGACGTCCAGTGCGGGGGTCAGCCGGTCGACGTGCCGGCCGGTGAGCGCGGAGAGGTTGACCCGCGGCGCCCACGGCACCTGAACGAGGTCGCGCTCGATCTCGCGTTCGAGGTAGTAGCGGCGTTCCTCGTCGAGCAGGTCCCACTTGTTGTAGGCGATGACGAGTGCACGGCCGGCCTCGACGACCATCGAGATGATCCGGGTGTCCTGCTCGGACAGCGTGTCGCTCGCGTCGACGAGGACCACCGCGACCTCGGCCCGGTCCAGGGCCGACTGGGTGCGCAACGTCGCGTAGTAGTCGGTGCCGCTGGCCTGGTGAGCCCGCCGCCGGATCCCGGCGGTGTCCACGAACCGCCACTCGCGGCCGCCGAGCTCGATGAGCTCGTCGACGGGGTCGCGCGTCGTCCCGGCGACCTCGTCGACGACGACCCGCTCGGTGCCGGCCAGCTGGTTCAGCAGCGAGGACTTGCCGACGTTGGGTCGGCCGAGGAGGGCGACCCGGCGCGGGCCGCCTTCCTCGTCGTACCGTTCGGCCGGTGTCTCGGGCAGGGCGGCGAGCACTGCGTCGAGGAGGTCACCGCTCCCCCGGCCGTGCAGGGCGGAGACGGGGTAGGGCTCGCCGAGCCCGAGGGACCACAGCGCGGTGGCGTCGGCCTCGCTGCGGGCGCCGTCCACCTTGTTGGCGACCAGGACGACCGGCTTGCCGGCCCGGCGGAGCACGCGGACGACCGCCTCGTCGGTGTCGGTGGCGCCGACCGTCGCGTCGACCACGAACAGCACGGCGTCGGCCGCTGCGATGGCCATCTCGGCCTGGGCCGCGACCCGAGCGGCGAGTCCGCGCGCGTCGTGCTCCCAGCCGCCGGTGTCGACCACCGTGAACCTGCGGCCGTTCCAGGTGGCGTCGTAGGGAACGCGGTCGCGGGTGACACCGGGCACGTCCTCGACCACGGCCTCGCGCCGGCCGAGGATGCGGTTGACCAGCGTGGACTTGCCGACGTTGGGGCGCCCGACGACCGCGAGCACGGGAACGGGCCCGGTCGCCTCCTCGTCGGTGACCTCGGCGTTGGACAGGTCGACGTCGCCGTACCCGATGCCGGCCACGGCGTCCAGGTCGTCGTCAGCCATGCCGGGCCGCCACCGCGTCGAGGACCGCGGACACCGTCTCTTCGAAGGACAGTTCGGAGGAGTCGATCACCGTCACCCCGTCGCGGGCCACGATGAAGTCGGCGACCGTCGAGTCGCGGGCGTCCCGGGTGACGACCTGGTCGCGCGTCGCCTCGATCGCGTGGTCGTCGTCGCTGCCGTGCACCTCGAGGGCGCGGCGGGCGAGGCGCGTCTGCTCGGAGGCCGTGAGCAGCACCCGCACCTGCGCGTCGGGGGCGACCACGGTGGTGATGTCGCGTCCCTCCACCACGATGCCGCCGTGGGCCGCGATCTCCCGCTGGCGACGGACCAGCTCGGCCCGGACGTCGAGGTTGGTGGCAACCGCGCTGACGAGCCCGGAGATGCGGGGCTCGCGGATCGCGGCCGTGACGTCGCGGCCGGCGACGGTGACCAGGGTGCCGCTCGAGGAGGTCGAGATCTCCAGAGGCAGCTCGCGGGCCAGCCGGGCCACGGCGGCGGTGTCCTCGAGGTCGGTGCCCTGTTCCAGGGCCCACCAGGTGAGCGCGCGGTACATCGCCCCGGTGTCCAGGTAGCGCAGGCCGAGCCGGCGCGCGACCTCCCGCGAGACGCTGGACTTGCCCGACCCCGAGGGACCGTCGACCGCGACGACGAGGCCGCGGGTGGCGGGCTCGGCGGTGTCGGTGCTGGGCGCGGGCATGCGGCGGCTCTTCCGGGACGGTGGGGGTCCGGCGGGTCCTGACGGGTGCACGGTCGGGACGATCCGGATACGGGGGGACCGGCCGAGTCTACGGGCCCTCGGCGTGCACGACCCAACCGAGCCGCTCCAGCGCAGCGCCCAGCCCGGCCTCGCTGCCGGGCGCCACGGACAGCTCGACGAGGCCCACGGGCTGCCCCGGCGAGTGCTCGATGCGGATGTCCTCGATGTTCACCCCGGCCGAGCCCACGTCGACGACCAGCCGGGCCAGCTCACCCGGGCGGTCGGCCAGCACCACCGGGACGGCGCGGTACGCCGTGGACCGGCCGCCGTGCTTGCCGGGCAGCCGGGCCTGCCCCGCGTTGCCCCGCAGGAGCACCTCGCGCAGGGAGGTCCGGGCCCACTCGGGGTCCTCGCTGACCTCGTGCAGCGCGTGCACCACGGCGTCCACGTCCTGGCGCAGCTCGGCCAGTACCCGCGCGACCGGCTCCGCATTCGCCAGCAGGACCTCGACCCACAGGTCCGGGTCGGAGGCGGCCACCCGGGTCACGTCGCGCACGCCCTGGCCGGTGAGCGCGAGCGCGGTGTCGTCGCCGTCGGCCAGCCTGGCCGCGACCAGCGAGGCCGCGACCTGCGGAACGTGGGACACCAGCGCGACGGCCGCGTCGTGCGCGGCGGCGTCGATCTCGACGGGGACGGCGCCGCACAGCCGGAGCAACAGGGCGACCCGTGCCAGCGAGCGCTCGTCGGCGCCCGACGCGGAGACCGCCCACGGCCGCCCCTCGAACAGGTCAGCGCGGGCCGCGCCCGGTCCGGACCGCTCGCGACCGGCCATCGGGTGAGTCCCGACGAAGTGGGGTGCCGGGCCGACCGTCGCCGCCACCTCCCGCAGGACCCGCTCCTTGACGCCGCAGGTGTCGACCACGGTCGCGGCGACGTTGCCGGCGAGCAGGCCGCTGACCACCTCGGCGGTCGCCGATGGGCTGACCGCGACGACGGCCAGGTCGACCTGCTCGGCGGGCTGCTCCGTCGTGCCCGCACCCAGGTCGGCGGCCCGCCTCGCGGCCGAGTGGTCCCGGTCGGTGAGGTGCACGACGACGCCGTGGGCGCGCAGGGCCAGTGCGATCGACGTACCGATCAGGCCGGTGCCGACGACGAGGCAGGTGCGCAGCTCGGGGGCCGCACTGGACCGGCTCACGCGGTGCTCACTGGACTGTGCTCACTGGACTGTGCTCACTGGGCGAGGTCGCGGCGCAGCGCCGCGGCGCCGCGCAGGTAGACGTGCCGGACCTCAGTCTTCGTGAGGTCGGTCTCGACGTGCACCATGACCCGGATCACCCGCGGCAGCGCACCGGCGATGTCCAGCTCCTGGGCACACAGCAACGGCACGTCGCCGATCCCCAACCGGCGCGCGGCCAGGGCCGGGAACTCGCTGTGCAGGTCGGGTGTGGCCGTGAAGACGAGCGAGATGAGGTCGTCGTGATCGAGGTCGTTCTGCTCGAGGATCGCGCGGATCAGCTCGTCGACCGAGTCGAGCAGGTGGTCCCGCTCGTCCGCCTCGAGCTGCGTCGCACCCCGGATCGCGCGCACCGCCACCTCGTCACCTCCTCGCGCGGCGAGGCTATCCCGGCCCGCCCGGATGGCGGTCGGCCCCGTCCGCGGGGCAAGACCGGCCCGTAGGGTCGCGGGCTGTGAGCCGGCGGATGGGACTGGAGTCGGTGCCGGCACCCGCCCTCGTCCTGGTCGGCATCGCCTCGGTACAGACGGGCAGCGCGATCGCCCGCAACTCTTTCGACGTTACCGGCGCCGCCGGCATGACCCTGCTGCGCCTCGCCATCGCCGGAATCTTCCTCACGGCCGTGGTCCGCCCCGCGTTCCGCTCATGGGGTCGCGAGCAGTGGACCGCCACGCTGGCGCTGGGCCTCACGATGGGCGCGATGAACCTGGCGTTCTACCTGGCGATCCGCACGGTGCCGCTCGGCGTCTGCGTCACCGTGGAGTTCATCGGGCCCCTGCTGCTCGCGGTGGCCCAGACCAGGCGGCCGCGTGACCTGTTGTGGGCGGCGCTCGCGGCCGCCGGCGTCGCCCTGCTCGGGCTGCACAACGGTGGGTCGGTCCCGCTCCATGGCTTGCTGCTCGCGCTGCTCGCGGGGCTGTTCTGGGCGGGATACATCGTGTCCAGCGCCCGCGTCGGCCGGGCACTGCCCGGGCTCGCCGGGCTGGCCGGTGCGCTGCTCGTCGGGTCGTTGCTCGTCCTGCCGTTCGGCGCCGCCGGCGCCGGTCGAGCCGTGGCCGACGGCTGGGCCCTGCTGGCGGGCGTCGCTGTCGCGCTGCTGTCCTCGGTCGTGCCCTACGCCTGCGAGCTCACCGCGCTGCGCACGATGCCGACCCGGGTCTTCGGCGTACTCATGAGCCTCGAGCCGGCGGCTGCGGCGGTGGCGGGCCTGCTCGTCCTCGACCAGCACCTCGGCGCACGCGAGCTGGTCGCGCTGGTGCTCGTCAGCCTGGCCAGCGTCGGGGTCACCCTCGGCCAGCGGGCCGAACGGCGGGCCCAGCCGCGCCACGACTGATCGCCGTCACCCA
>DASYEF010000036.1:0-8805 GCA_036499185.1 Actinomycetes bacterium
CAAGGTGGCGAGCACCTGCTCCTCGGCGACGTCGGCGGGCTGATGAACGACGCGGTCCCGGCGCTGGGCTGACGTTGCGGGCGACTGCCGCGCGGCGCACCGGACTGTCAGGGGTGTGGTGCACACTGACTCCTGACAGGAACTGGCCCGGCACGACCTGATGGGGAGGTGCGATGACCCGGCGCGGAGCGGTGCTGTTCGCGGCGATGGGCGTGATCTGGGGCATCCCCTACCTGCTCATCAAGGTGGCGGTCGACGAGCTGAGCCCCAGCACCCTCGTGCTGGCCCGCACCGCGCTCGCGACGGTGATCCTGCTGCCGGTCGCCCTCGCCCGCGGGCGGCTGCCCGAGGTCCTGCGGTCCTGGCGGCCGGTCGTCGCCTTCGCGGTGGTCGAGATCATGGCGCCCTGGCTGCTGCTCGGCGTGGCCGAGCAGCACCTGTCCAGCTCGCTGACCGGGCTGCTCATCGCCGGCGTTCCGCTCGTCGGCGCGGTGCTCGCCGTCGTGACCCGGTCCGACGACCGGCTCGACCGCCGGCGGGTGGCCGGCCTGCTGCTCGGGTTCGCCGGGGTGGCCGCGCTGGTGGGCTTCGAGGTCGGCGGCGGCGACGTCGGTGCTGTGCTCGCGGTGGCCGTGGTCGCCGTCTGCTACGCCGTCGGCCCGCTGATCCTGTCGCGCTGGCTGTCGCACCTCCCTGGCCTGGGCGTCATCACGATGTCGCTGGCGCTCACGGCTTTCGTCTACCTGCCGCTCGGCGTCGCCCAGGCGCCGTCCTCGTGGCCGTCGACCAAGGTCGTCCTCGCGGTC
Source organism: Actinomycetes bacterium (assembly GCA_036499185.1). Classification (GTDB taxonomy): domain Bacteria; phylum Actinomycetota; class Actinomycetes; order JACCUZ01; family JACCUZ01; genus DATBDW01. Next base: position 807 of record DASYEF010000036.1, read on the forward strand.
TGCGGTCTCGCCGTCGTCTGCACTGCCGTGGCGTTCCTCGTGTTCTTCGCGCTCATCGCCGAGATCGGCCCGACCCGCTCGACGGTCATCACCTACGTCAACCCGGCGGTGGCCGTGCTGCTGGGGGTCACGCTGCTCGACGAGTCGTTCACCGCGGCGACCGCCGTCGGGTTCGTGCTCATCCTGGCCGGCTCGGTGCTCGCCACCCGGCGCGCCGCCGTGGCCACGCCGGCCGCAGCAGGAGCGACCGAGGACAACGAGGTCTGCCTGGTGCCGGAGCCCTGAGTCGCGCCCGATGCACGGTGGTGAGTGCCGCCCGATCAGGCCTCTCCCGGCTGCGGGGGTGGCCGTCAGAGCCGGCTGAGGAAGAGGAGCGCGGCGGGCGTCCGATCGTGCCTCTCCCGCCGTCTCGCATTTGAAGACCGCCGCATGAAGCCCATCTACTGGCGCGTTCCGGCTGTCCTGTACCGATACAGAAGCAGCCAACTCGCGCCAGTCAACGCGTCGGGAAGCTCAGTTGTCCACGAGGTGAGACGACTGCCGTGAGGCGCGGACGGCGGCCGCCGACCCCTCTCCTCCAAAGCCTGCTCTAACCCGCGCCACCTACTACCGGGGAGCGACGAGCCGAGGGCTCAGCTGCTTCCGGACTTGCGGCGGAACTGGCGCTTGGTGACGTCGTTGGTCGACGAGCTGACGCCGTGGCCGCCGAGGTGGTCCTCACCGTGGGCTGCCTTGTTCCGCGCCTGCTTGGCCTCGAGCGCCTCCCGCATCCGGCGCTGGGTCTCGTTCTCCGGCTTCTCCGGCGCCTTGCCCGACTGGCCTGACTGGCCCGACCTTGCCGGCTTCTTGGCAGTCACGGTCTCACCTGTTCCTCACGTCGTCCTGCGGTCTGCTGCTGTCTGATGCTGTCTGCCCATCTTGCCAACCCGGCCCGGGTGCCCGCGCCCGGCTGTCACCGGGCCAGCTGTGCCTCGATGCCGGCGGCCAGCCCGTCGGCGTACCGACCGCGACAGGCGCGCGAGGTCATGCAGCGCGCGTCACCGGCGTTGCGCATGTTGCCGAGCTCGACCATCACGGTGGGTACGTCGGCGGCGTTGAGCGTCCCGAGGTCGCGCCGCACGTCGAGGCCGTCGCCGCCGTACGCCGTCGAGACAGCGAACCCGGCGCCGAGCAGCCCCACCTTCACCTCGCCCGCGAAGTGCCGAGAGCGGCCCAGGATGTCGTCGGTCCAGCCCTTGCGGTAGCCCGGCCGGATCACGAAGAACCCGTGCGTCGACGCGGCTGCACCGTCGCCGTGGATCGAGATCTCGAGGTCCGCCCCGACCTTCGCGCCGAACCGGCCGCGGGTGCCGACGCACGGACCCCAGTCGGCGTAGCTGTTGGTCGTCCGGGTCATCCGCACGGTCGCACCGAGTGCCTCGAGCCGGTCGCGCAGCGCCAGCGCGGTGCGCCAGGTGAACGTCGACTCCGGGAAACCGCCGTTGGTCGCCGTGCCGGTGGTGTTGCACGGCTTCCAGATCCCGACCCACACGAGGCGGTCGATCTCGCGCAGGTGCCGGCTGTTGCCCAGCTGGTGGCCCGGGTCGATCGCGATCGTCCGGCCGGCCAGCGGCAGCGCCGCCGCACCCGCGGGGGGCTGGACCAGGGCCAGCGCCGCCGTCGCGGCCGCGAGCAGGAGCACCAGGCCCGGCACCGCGCGCTTGGTCACCGGGGCAGCCTGCCACGGGTCGGGCCGCCACCTCGGCAGGACGTTGTCGGCGCGGTCGGGCACCATGCCGTCATGGCCAGCAGAGCACCGACCGAGGTCGTCCTCGAGGTCGAGCGCACCAAGACGTTCGCCTCCGCCGTCGCCTGGCCGGGTTGGTGCCGCGCGGGGAAGACACCTGAGGACGCGCTGGCGGTCCTGGCCGACTACGCACCTCGGTACGCCGCCATCGCCAAGCTCGCGCGGGTCCGGTTCTCCCCGGCGTACGGCGACGACCTGACCGTCGTCGACGAGGTGCCCGGCGACCGGACGACCGGCTTCGGCGCACCGAACCGGCGGGCGGCGACCGACGCGCGCGAGCTCACGGCGGCCGAGGCGGACACCCAGGTGCGTCTGCTCGAGGCGTCCTGGGCCGAGCTGGACCGGCTCGGCGTCGAGGCGGCCGAGCAGCTGCGCAAGGGCCCTCGCGGTGGCGGGCGCGACCGCGACAAGGTGGTCGCCCACGTCATCGAGGCCGAGCGGTCCTATGCGCGCAAGGTCGGGGTGCGCCACCCGCCGTTCCATGGCGACGCGGGGGCCCTGTCGGCGTACCGCGAGGAGCTGACGACCGTGCTGCGTGCCGCCCGTTCCGGCGAGCCGGCCCCGGCGTGGTCGGCCCGGTACTTCCTGCGCCGGGCGGCCTGGCACGTGCTCGACCACGTGTGGGAGATCGAGGACAAGCGCACCGACCAGCCGGGGTAATCCGGCTGCGGGCGGACCGCGTCACTGGGACCCTGGTCAACCGTGTCCGATGACGAGCCTCCGCAGCGGCGCAGCCTGCGTCATCGGATCGCCCGGCTGCGGGTCGACGTCACGCCACTGCGCACGTCTCGCGACTTCCGGCTGCTGTTCTGGGCGGGCACCGCCTTCTACTTCGGCGGCATGGTCAGCTACGTCGCCCTGCCCTACCAGCTCTACGAGCTCACCGGCTCCAACTTCGCGGTCGGCGCGATGGGTCTGGTCGAGCTCGTCCCTCTCGTCGTCTTCGGTCTGTACGGCGGCGCGCTCGCCGACCATGTCGACAGGCGCCTCATGCTCGTGCTGACCGGCGCCGCGCAGGCAGTGCTCACGGCCGTGCTGCTCGGCAACGCCCTGCTGGCCGACCCGCAGATCTGGGCCATCTACGTGCTCGGCGGCCTGCTGGCGATCGCGCAGTCACTGCAGAGACCCAGCCGCGAGGCGCTGATCCCACGCACCGTCCGGCACGACGAACTGCCGGCCGCGGTCTCGCTCTCGTCGCTGGGGATGCAGGTCGGCATGCTCGTCGGCCCGGCGCTCGGCGGCCTGGTCATCGGGACGGCCGGCGTCGCGCCGGCGTACGGCGTCGACGTCGCCGGCCTGGTCGTCGCCACCGTCCTGTTCATGGCGATGCGGCCGTACCCGCCGACCGACGCGAGCAACCCGCCGAGCCTGGCCGGCATCGTCGAGGGCATTCGCTACGCCGTGGGCCGTCGCGACCTACTCGGGACCTACCTCATCGACATCGTGGCGATGGTGATGGCGATGCCCATCGTGCTGTTCCCCGCGTTCGCCAAGGACGTGTTCCAGCAGCCGTCGGCGCTCGGTCTGCTCTATACCGCCGAGGGCGTCGGCAGTCTGCTCGCGACGCTGACCAGCGGGTGGGCCGGGCGCTTCCACCACCACGGTCGCGCGGTGGTCGTCGCCTCGATCTGCTGGGGCGGCTCGATCGCCCTGGCCGGGCTGTCCCCCACGGTGTGGCTGGCACTGGTGTTCCTCGTCGCGGCCGGCGCCAGCGACATGGTCAGCGGCATCTTCCGCGGCACGATCTGGCACCAGACGATCCCCGACGACAAGCGCGGCCGCCTGGCCGGCATCGAGATGCTGTCCTACTCCCTCGGTCCGCTCGGCGGGCAGGTCCGCTCCGGTCTCGTCGCCGACGCCACCACGGTGCGCACCGCGATCGTCAGCGGCGGCGCCCTGTGCGTGGTCGGCGTCGCGGCGACCGGTCTCTGGCTGCGCGACTTCTGGCGGTACGACGACCGCACCGACGAGCACGCCGTGCGCGAGCGCACCCGGCGTACCGCCGCCGAGGCGTCCCCCAACACCTGATCGTTTCGGGTCACTTGCCGCGGAAGCCGCCGAGGAAACGACGGAAGACGCCGCCCTCCCTCGGCAGCGACGGTGCCGCCGGCGGCGCGGTCGGCCGCCGGGTCGCGACCGGCTGGTCGTAGTCGGTGCGCACGATCGCGTCGATGACCTGCGTCTCGTCGAAGTCCTCGGAGCCCTCGATGGACGGGACGAACCCGACCAGCATGCCGTCGCGCATCACCTGCGCCTCGAGCCCGAGGGTGCCGTCGGAGTCCCACACCGCCGTGCGCCCGCCGGACAGCCGCACCGAGACGCCGAACTGGTACACGCCGGCCTTCTCGAGGTGCGCGTCCATGCCGCGCTCGCGCAGAGCGTCGACGACCCGCTGGGCCCGGAACTCCTCCACGCGCCGACCCTAACCGGCGGAGGACTGCGCCCAGAGGTTGATGCCGGAGTCGACGGCGTGCTGGTCGATCGTGGCCAGCTCCTCGTCGGTCAACGGTGGTCCCGCGAGCGCCGCGAGGTTGTCGTCGAGCTGCGCGACACTGCTGGCCCCGATCAGGACCGAGGTCACCCGCCGGTCGCGCAGCACCCACGACAGCGCGAGCTGCGCGAGCGACTGGCCGCGCTCCTTGGCGAACCCGGCCAGCGCCCGGATGTGGGTCAGGTTGGCACCGCTGAGCATCGCGGGGTCCAGCGACTTGCCCTGGGCGGCGCGGGAGTCTTCCGGGATGCCGTCGAGGTAGCGGCTGGTGAGCATTCCCTGCGCCAACGGCGAGAACGCGATGCAGCCGACGCCCTCCTCCTCGAGCACCTCGAGCAGCGACGGGTCGCCGGCCTCGACCCAGCGGTTGAGCATCGAGTACGACGGCTGGTGGATCAGCAGCGGCGTCCCCATCGCGCGCAGGATCGCCGCCGCCTCGCGGGTGCGCTCCGCGGAGTACGACGAGATGCCGGCGTAGATCGCCTTGCCGACCCGCACCGCGTGCGCCAGCGCACCCATCGTCTCCTCGAGCGGTGTCTCGGGGTCGAACCGGTGCGAGTAGAAGATGTCGACGTGGTCCAGACCCATCCGGGCGAGGGACTGGTCCAGGCTGCCGAGCAGGTACTTGCGCGACCCCCACTCGCCGTAGGGCCCGGGCCACATGTCGTAGCCCGCCTTGGTCGAGATGACGATCTCGTCGCGATAGGGCCGGAGGTCCTGGGCGAAGATCGTCCCGAAGTTCGACTCGGCTCCGCCGTAGGGCGGCCCGTAGTTGTTGGCCAGGTCGAAGTGCGTCACGCCGCGGTCGAAGGCCCGGCGCAGGATGGCCCGCTGGTTCGCCAGGGGCTTGTCGTCGCCGAAGTTGTGCCAGAGCCCCAGCGAGACCGCGGGCAGGAGGAGGCCGCTGCGACCGGTACGGCGGTAGGGGTGGACCTCGTAGCGGTCCTGGGCCGGCAGGTAGGCGGGCTCGGTCGTCATGCCCGGAAGTCTTCCATCGGGACGTCGTCCTTCGGAACGGGCCCGGATAGGGCATCATGGACGGTCGCGAATCAGAGGGGAACCCACATCACGTGAGCGACGAGGTCGGGCTTGAGCAGGCGTACATCGACCGGCTCTACGAACGGCTCGACACCCTCCGGGGCCGGACGGCGAGCGAGCTGGCCTCCGTGCGGCGCGCGGGCTCCCAGGGCACCCACCAGAACCGCAGCGAGCGGGACTCGTTCGCGGCCCTGAACGAGCAGCGGCTGGCCCAGCTCGAGGCCGTCGAGGACCGGCTCGCCTTCGGCCGGGTGGACCTGCGCGACGGCGCCCGCCGCTACATCGGCCGGATCGGTCTGTCCGACGACGAGCAGACCCAGCTGCTGGTGGACTGGCGGGCGCCTGCCGCGCGCGGCTTCTACCAGGCGACCGCGGCCGCCCCCGGCGACGTCGTCCGGCGCCGTCACCTCGCCACCCGCGGCCGGAAGGTCACCGGGCTCGAGGACGAGGCGCTCGACCTCGCCGCCCTGGACGCGACCCAGCGCAGCACCTTGACCGGCGAGGGCGCGCTGCTCGCGGCCGTCGGCGCGGCCAGGACCGGGCGGATGGGCGACATCGTCGCGACCATCCAGGCCGAGCAGGACCGGGTGATCCGCAGCGACCTGGCCGGCCCGCTGGTCGTCCAGGGCGGCCCCGGGACGGGCAAGACGGCGGTCGCGCTGCACCGTGCGGCGTACCTGCTCTACACGTTCCGCGAGCGGCTGGCCCGCACCGGCGTCCTGCTGGTCGGGCCCAACAACCTGTTCCTGCGCTACATCGAGAACGTGCTGCCCTCCCTGGGCGAGACCGGGGTGGTCCTCTCGACCCCCGCCGAGCTCTTCCCCGGGGTCGTCGGCGTCACCGAGGTCGACCCGCGGCTGGTGGCCCTCAAGGGCGACCTGCGCTGGGCGCGGGTCCTCGATCGGGCGGTGCGCGCCCGCGAAAGGGTGCCCGACCGGGCCGTCGTGCTGCCGGTCGGCCGCCACCGGCTGACGCTCTCGCCCGGCGACGTGGCCGGTGCCCGCTCGCGGGCGCGCCGCAGCCGCAAGGCGCACAACGAGGCCCGCGACGGGTTCCTGCGCGACCTGCTCGACGTACTCGCCCAGCGCCTCGCCGTCGAGGCCGGCGTGGCCTACTCGGGCGACACCCGCGAGGACCTCCAGGACGACCTGCGCGAGTCTCGCGACGTGCGCCGAGCGCTCAACCTGGCGTGGATGCCGGTGTCCCCCCAGCGGCTGCTCGCCGACCTGTACGCCGACCCCGAGCGCCTCGCCGAGGCGGCCGGCGAGGACCTGACGCCCGAGGAGCAGCGGCTGCTGCGGCGGGACCGCTCGGAGGCCTGGACGGTCGCCGACGTGGCGCTGCTCGACGAGCTGGCCGAGCTGCTCGGCGAGGTCACCGGCATCGACCGGGCGGCCGAGGCGGCGCTGCGCAGGGAGCGCGCGGAGGACCTGGCCAACGCGCAGGCCACCCTGCGCAACCTCGACACCATGATCCGGCCGAGCGCGGAGCAGCTCGTCGAGCAGTTCACCGACCAGGGGCCGAACCTGACGGTCGCCGAACGTGCGGAGACCGACCGCACCTGGGCCTACGGTCATCTCGTCGTCGACGAGGCCCAAGAGTTGTCGCCGATGACCTGGCGGGTCCTCATGCGGCGGTCGCCGTCACGGTCGATGACGCTCGTCGGTGACGTGGCCCAGGTCGGGTCGGCCGCCGGTGCCACCGCGTGGAGCGATGTCCTGGACCGCTACGTCCCGGGCCGGTGGCGGATCGAGGAGCTCACCGTCAACTACCGCACGCCCGCCTCGGTGATGGCGCTGGCCGCCGACGTGCTCGCTGCCGGCGGTGTCGAGGCGCCGGTGCCCGAGTCGGTACGTGAGGGTGACTGGAAGCCGGTGGCGCAGCAGATCGCCCGGGACGACACCCGCGCGGTCGCCGATGCCATCTCCGCGGAGCTCGAGGTGCTCGGCGAGGGTCGCCTGGCCGTCGTGACCCCGCGGGGTGCCGCCGAGCGCTGGCACGACGCCCTCGCCGAGGCGCTCCCCGACGGCACGGTCGGGTCCGGCTCGGCGACCATGGACCGGCCGGTGTCGGTGCTCTCGGTCGGCGAGGTCAAGGGCCTCGAGTTCGACACCGTCGTCCTGCTCGAGCCGGCCGACGTCCTGGCCGGCCATGACCGGGGCATCAACGACCTCTACGTGGCCCTGACCCGCCCGACCCAGCGGCTCCGCGTGCTGCACTCGGACCCGCTTCCCCCAGGCATGACGGACATCGCCACCGCCTGAGGCCGGGTGCTGACGCGGGAGCGAAGTGGCCCCTCTCTGCGAGCGCTTTCCAAGGGTCCAGCGGGGCCGCTTCGCCATCTGCGGTGACTGACGGGTCGCCGGTGGCGGAGGTCAGGGCGGCTTCGGAGGAGAGGGAGCGGCTCGTCGCCGTCCGCCGCACCGCCGCCCCGCGTCGACTGGCGCGTTGCGGCTGACTCTCACCGCGCGGAGACGGCCGCAACGCGCCAGTCGACGGCATTGGGCTCGGGTCCGTCTCACCTATCGAGACCGACGGCGGCCCGGGCTCTCAGCTGGCGCGAGCTGGCCGGCCGTAAGGCGGCGCGGGCAGCCAACGTGCGCCAGCTGACTCGACACGTGTGCGACCGGCGGACTCGGCTCAGTGCTTCGGCGACACCCCGCAGGACTCTGACCCTGCGGGAA
>DASYEF010000037.1:0-9441 GCA_036499185.1 Actinomycetes bacterium
CAAGGCATCGCGCAGTACACCAGAGACCCGGTCTTCACCCGGCTCGTGCGCGAACGCGCTGCCGGCCCTCCGCCGCCGCGACCGCGCCCGAGCCCCGCGGCCATCCGCACCCTCGTCGACATGAGCCGCGGCTACCCGGGACGGATGCTCGACAACCTCCGCTCACCGCTTCCCCGCGCGGCCGTCGACACGTTCCTCGACGTGTTCTCCCGCCCGTCGCTGACGTGGGAGGACCTGCCGAGCCTGCGTTCGATGACCAGCCTGCCGATCCTGGTGAAGGGAGTCCTGTCCCCTGACGACGCCCAGCGTGCGCTCGACGCTGGTGTCGACGGGATCGTGGTCTCCAACCACGGTGGGCGGCAGATCGACTCGACGATCGCGGCGCTGGACGCACTGCCCGGCGTCGTCGAGCGGGTCGACGGCACCGTACCCGTCCTGATGGACAGCGGCATCCGCAGCGGCGCCGACGTGTTCACGGCCCTCGCGCTCGGCGCGACTGCGGTGATGGTGGGCCGGCCCTTTGTCTACGGGCTGGCGATCGCCGGCGCGGCCGGGGTACGCACCGTCCTGGAGCACTTCGTCGCCGAGCTCGACCTCACGATGGGGCTGACCGGCTGCCGCACTCTCGCCGACGTACGCCGTGACCTACTGGTCCGGCGCTGAGCACCCCGGCTGTCCAGACCGTGCGGTCAGCTGCCGCGGAACACCCGCTGGCCGGTCCCGGTGAACCCGGGCGGACCACCACCACCGAACGAGCCGCTGCCGAAGCCACCACCGCCACCGAACCGGCTGGTGCCGGTGTCGCCGGTCGGCAGCGGCTCGGACAGGTCGGCCAGCACCACCTGCTGCCCCGGCTTCACACCGGAGGTGATCTGGACCCGCTCAGCACCCACCGCGCCGACGGCGACCCGCGCGGTGGTGACGGTCCCGCCGGACAGCATGCGGACCGTCGCCGACGCGGCGCTGCCATGAATCGCCGACGTCGGCACGGTGACGGCGCGGTGCACCGTCTTGGTGACGAGCGACACCGCGGCCTGCGAGCCGTCGGCCATCGATGGGGGTGCACCGGCGACCGAGACGGTGACCGGGTACGCCGCCGTCCCGCTCGCCGACGAGGAGAGCAGCCCGATCGAGGTGACCCGACCCGGCAGGTCGATGGGCGAGCCGTCCGCGAGGACCTCGGCGGCCTGGCCCACGGCCACCGACCGCACGTCGGCCTCCGCGACGTCCATCGTCACCTCGGCCTGGCCGTCGTCACTGAGCAGCACCACCTGCCCCGTGTCGGAGGCGGCCGTCTGGTCCCCGACCGCGATGCCGACCGCCGCGACGGTGCCGGCCACCGGCGAGGTGAGCCGCGCCGAGGCGAGCGAGTGACGCGCGCGGATGAGCCCCGCGTGCGCGGTGTCGATCGCGGACTGGTCGCGCGCCAGCGTCGCGGCGGTCACCGTGTCGCCACCGGAGGTGGCACCCGATCCCTGCGAGCTCGAGGCGGGAGCAGCGCCGGTCCCCGTCACGGCGGCGCGCGCCGCCGTCGCTGGCGACCTGGATGCGGTCGGCGCCGTCGTCGACGGGGAGGTCGTGGACGGCGCCGACGTGGATGGCACCGTTGTTGACGGTGCGGATGCGGATGCTGTTGTGCCGGTGGATAGCAACCGGGCGAGTGCATCAATCGAGCCCTGCACCTGGTGCTGGGCGGCGGCGACCTTCTCCTGGGCGGCGGTCACCGTGTCGAGAGCGGACTGGCAGGCTGCGACCGCGGCGGCGTCCGAGGCGTCCGGCACGACGCACGTGCCGTGTTGGTCATCGAGGGCGGCGGCCGCGACCAGTAGGGCCTCATCGGCCGCCTTCTGGTCCTGCACCACAGCGGATTGAGCGGCGGTGACGACGCCCTGGTGCCCGCTTGCCTGTCCGCGGCTCGGCGCTGGCGACGCAATCGGCGACGGTGACGCGGCGGGCGTGGGGGTGGCCGCTGAGGCTGCACTGGCCGCTGCGGCCGACGACGTGGTCTGCGCCGTGAGATCCGCGGACAGCGTCGCGTTGGCCTTCGCCTGCTGAGCCTCCGCCTGGGTGACCGCCGCCCGCAGCGCCGCCCGCGACAGCGTCGCGACGAGCTGGCCGGCGCGTACGTGATCGCCGACGGAGACCGTGACGGACCCGACGGTCCCGGACTCCCCGAACTGCAGCGACCGTTGACCGGTTCGAGCCACCGTCCCGGTCCCGCGCAGCAGCTGACGTACGTCGGCGCGCGTGGCGACCGCCGTGCGGTAGCCGGGGCTGCCGGAGCCGACGCTCGCCCAGGCCGTCCATGCGGAGGCCGCCATCAGCACGAGTGCGACGCACAGCGCCAGCACGAGGACGCCGCGCCGCGCGACGACGAGGCGGCGGAGCGCGAGGCCCGGAACCATCACGGGGTCCCCGTCGACGTCGCGCCCCCGCGCGCGAAGCCGAAGCCGGTGGTGCACTGCCCGTCCTGGGCCGGCCGGCTGGTGATCGTCGTCGCGGTCACCGCGCCGGTGTCGTCAGCCTTGCCCAGGGCGGTCACGCACTGACCGACCGCGAGGTCCTTCCCCGTGCCCGTCGTCGTCCGCATCCACGTGGTCGTCGCGGACGTGTGCACCGTGATCGATGTCGGCGCGGTCGCACCGGTGGTCGGCGTCCCCGTCGTCCCCGGCGCCCGGGCCGCGAGCTCGACGGCGGCCACGGTCAGGACTCCCGAGTGCACAGCGGTCACCTGGCCGACGACCGGCCGGGCGAAGCCGGCGCCGTTGCCGGTGCGCCCACCGGGGAGTCCGGAGCGGAACCCGCTCGGCGCGCCGGACGGGAAGCCGCTGGGTCGACCCGCCCCGCCGAACGCGGGCCCACCGCCGGAGCCGAACCCACCGCGCCCGCTGCTGCACGACCCCTTGACCGGGCTGCTCACCGTGATGCTCGTCGCGGTCACGTCGGTGGGCGACGCGCCTCCGCTCGAGGACGTCGCCGGGTCGGTGCGTACGTCGACGCAGCTCCCCACCGTGACCGCCGAGCCGGTCGCCCGCACGGTCCGGCTGAACCTCGTCGTCGCCGTCCAGGTCACCGCGACCTGGCCGCTCTGCGGCGACTGGACCTGCAGCGTCCGGCCGCTGAGGGCAGCGATCTGACCGTTGGCACCCGGGAACGCGGCCCCGAACGCCCCGCCGCGCCCCTGCTGCGCGGAGGGGGTGGTGGTCGGCGTCGAGGCCGCACCGGCCCCCGACCCGCCGCAGGCGGTGAGCGCGAACGCGGCCGCCATCATGACCACCGCCGTGGAGTTCCGGCCGGGGTGCCTCAGGTGGCCGAGGGACTGGGTCATCCGCTGCTCACTCACTGCGTGTCGGTACGCACGTCGCTGGTCATTCATGGCGCTGGTCACTCACTCCGGAGCGCGTCGATGGGAGCGAGTCGCGCGGCGCGGCTCGCCGGGTAGGTCCCGAACGACACCCCGATGGCGAGTGCCACGAGCACGGCGCCGACGAGCGCCGTGGGCGACAACGTGACGGGCTGGTCGATGACGTGCGGCAGCACCCAGGCGCCGACCGCGCCGAGGACCGCCCCGACGACGCCACCGGCGAGCCCGAGCACCGAGGCCTCGACGAGGAACTGCCGGCGTACCGCTCGTGGTGTTGCCCCGAGTGCCTTGCGCAGGCCGATCTCCCGGATCCGCTCGGTGACCGAGACGAGCATGATGTTCATGACCCCGATGCCGCCGACGAGCAGGGAGATGGCGGCGATGCCGCCGAGCAGGACGGTCAGCGTCCGGTCGGCCGACGTCGCGGTCGCGAGCAACGACTGCTGGCTCGAGATGGTGAAGTCCGGGTCGGCAGCGGTCATACCGTGCAGCGACAACAGGGCCGCGTCGGCCTCCTGGTAGGCCGCGGACAGGGTCGACTGCGAGGTCGCCGCAAGATAGATGGTGGACACCGAGGTGCGGCTCGAACCGCCGGTCAGCCTGGTGGTCGCGGTCGACTCGGGTACGACGGCCGTGTCGTCCTCGTTCGAGCTGGACGACGAGGAACCCACCGAGTCGAGGACGCCGATGACCGTCATCCGGGTGCCCCCGACGTCGATCTGTGACCCCACGGCGCTGCGCAGGCCCAGCTCGCTGGCGGTGTCCGGGCCGAGCACGACGACCGGTGCGCCGGAGGCCAGCTCCTGCGCCGAGAAGAACCGGCCCGACGCGACGGTGCGGGCGCGGACCGTGGGCCATGCTGTGGTCGTTCCCACGACGGCGACCGTCCACGTGGTCGAGCCGTTGGACAGCGTCTGGCCGCTGCTCACCACCGGTGCGACGCCAGCGATGTCCGGGGCGACGGTCCGCGAGGACAGGGCCCGGGCGTCCGCGGTGGTCAGCGTCTGCGCCGAGCCGAAGCCACCGCGGATGCCGCTGGAGCTGGTCGTGCTGCCGGGCGAGACGATGAGCAGGTTGCTGCCCAGCGAGGCGATCTGGGCTCGGACCTCGTCCTGCGCACCCTGCCCCAGGCCGACGGTGAGGATGACCGCGGCGATGCCGATGAGGATGCCCAGCATCGTGAGAACCGACCGCAGCCGGTGGTGACGAACGGCGTCCAGCCCGGTCCGGAACGTCTCGGCCCAGCTCACCGGCCGGCCACCACGAGGGTCGCGCCCGAGCCGGGACGCTCCAGCAGCCCGTCCCTGATCCGCACCACGCGTTGGGCCCGCTCGGCCACCGACGGCTCATGGGTGATGACCACGACGGTGCGGCCCGAGCCGTGCAGGTCGCCGATCAGCCCGAGGACGTCCTGGGTCGAGTGCGAGTCGAGGTTGCCCGTCGGTTCGTCGGCCAGGATGAGAGCAGGGTCGGTGACGATCGCCCGGCCGACCGCGACCCGTTGCTGCTGGCCCCCGGAGAGCTCCCCCGGCCGGTGCTCGACGCGGTCCGACAGTCCCACCCGGTCGAGGGCCGCCATCGCGCGGTCGCGGCGCTCATGACGGGGTACGCCGGTGTAGCACAGCGGCAGCTCGACGTTGCGCCACGCCGACAGCGACGCCAGCAGGTTGAACTGCTGGAAGACGAAGCCGATCGAGCTGTTGCGGACTCGGGCCAGCGCGAACTCGTCCATCGCGCTGACGTCTGTACCGGCGAGCCGGTAGGTCCCGGTCGTCGGCACGTCGAGACAACCGAGGATGTGCATCAGGGTCGACTTGCCCGAGCCCGACGGCCCCATCACCGCGAGGTACTCACCCTCGCGGATCGTGAGCGAGATGCCGCGCAGCGCGTGCACCTCGAGCGAGCCGAAGGCGTAGGTCTTGGTGACCTCCTCGACCTCGATCACCGGCCGGTCCACGGATCCGTTCACGGACCGCTCCCGCCCGTGACGGTGCCCGCTCCGCCGCCGGGGCCGAAACCACCGGTCCCACCGCCTGGCCCGAAGCCGCCGCCGCGGGGGAACTCGCCGCCGAACCGGTTCTGCCCGGTGCCGGTGCCCGTACCCGTCGGGAGTCGGAAGGTGGTCACCACGACCTGCTGACCGGCCTTGAGGCCGGCGGTGATCTCGGTCTGTGCGCCGTAGACCTGACCGATGGTCACCGGTGTCACGACCTGCTTGCCGTTGCGGGACACCGTGACCGTGGTCTTGCCGGCGCTGGAGTGCACCGCCGCGGTCGGGACCGTCAGGACGTCCGGCACCTGCTTCACGATGATCGAGACGTCGGCGCTGGACCCGGCAAGGACGCCCGTCACGTCTCCGGTCACGGCGATGGTGACCGGGAAGGTCGCCGAACCGCTGGACGAGGAGCCGGACGTCGACCCGGACGACTCCGCGACCAGCCCGACCGCGCTCACCGTGCCGTAGAGGGTCTGGGTGGTTCCCGTCGGCGTGATCTGCGCCTGCAGGCCCTTCTTCAGCGAGGCCAGGTCGCTGCTGCCGACCGAGGCCGCCACGACGTACGCCGACGTGGAGATCACCGTGATCGTCCCGGCCGACGTGGTGCTGGAGCCCGTCGCCTGCCCGGTGTCCCCGCTGCCGTTGCCACCCGATCCGGAGACGCTGTCGCCGATCGTGATCCCGACGCTCGCGACCCGGCCGGAGAAGGTGGCCCGCAGGCTCGCGTCGCGGACCGCAGCGCGGGCACTGGTGAGCGCGGACCGGGCCGAGCGCACCGCCGCGTCGTCGGACGTGAGCTGGGTGTCGTCCGCGCCGGCGGCGGTGTCGCTGACCAGCTGGCTCTGCGCGGCCGCGAGGTTCGCCCCTGCAGCGGCGCGGTCGGCCCGCAGGGCCGCGGCCCCGACCGTGGCAAGCACCTGGCCCGTGCGGACCCGGTCCCCCACCGCGACGGTGACGGTGCGAACGGTGCCGCTGACGGCGAAGCCGAGGTCCGCCTGGCGCGCGGGCTGCAAGGTGCCGGTCGCCGAGACGGTCGACCGGATGGTCCCGCGGCTGGCCGTGGCCAGGATCGATGTCGTGGTCGGGCTGCCCGACCCGCGGGTCGCCGCCCACGCCGCCGTACCCGCTCCGAGCACCACCACGATCGCGACGACCGCGATCCAGCGCCGTGCGGCGCGGGTCACCGGCCGCCGTGCGGAACCTCTGCGCAGCACCAGGTCGCTCCCGACAGGTCAGGCCCGGCCGACCGGCCGGACGCGTAAGACCGTGGCGGGACGGCCTGGGACTCCGATGTCAGGAACCTGGGAGGTCGTTGTGAACGGACAGCGCGAAGGGCGGCGGCCCGGGACCGTGGTCCCGGGCCGCCGCCCTGTCGTCGTACGGGGCGAGCGGCCGGTGCTTACTCCGGCGCCGCCGCGGTGCCGACCGGCGCGGCGTCCGGCACGGCTGCCTTCTGCTCGCCGACGAAGGTGAAGGTCTCCTCCTCGCCCTCGCCCTCGGTGCCGACCAGGACGATCTGGCCGGGCCGCACCTCGCCGAACAGGATCTTCTCGGAGAGGACGTCCTCGATCTCGCGCTGGATGGTGCGGCGCAGCGGCCGGGCACCCAGGACGGGGTCGTAGCCCTTCTTGGCGAGCAGGTCCTTCGCGGGCTGGGTGAGCTCGAGGCCCATGTCCTTGTCGCGCAGGCGCTCGTCGAGCTTGGCCAGCATCAGGTCGACGATCGTGATGATCTCCTCCGGCGTCAGCTGGTGGAAGACCACGATGTCGTCGATCCGGTTGAGGAACTCCGGCTTGAAGTGCTGCTTGAGCTCGTCCTGGACCTTGGACTTCATCCGGTCGTAGCCGGCGGTCTTGTTGCTCGAGTCCGCGAAGCCCAGGTTGAAGCCCTTGCTGATGTCCCGGGTGCCGAGGTTCGTGGTCATGATGATCACGGTGTTCTTGAAGTCGACGACCCGGCCCTGGGAGTCGGTCAGGCGACCGTCCTCCAGGATCTGCAGCAGCGAGTTGAAGATGTCGGGGTGCGCCTTCTCGACCTCGTCGAAGAGGACGACCGAGAAGGGCTTGCGGCGCACCTTCTCGGTGAGCTGGCCACCTTCCTCGTACCCGACGTAGCCGGGCGGCGAGCCGAACAGCCGCGACACCGTGTGCTTCTCGGAGAACTCCGACATGTCGAGCTGGATCAGCGAGTCCTCGTCGCCGAAGAGGAACTCGGCGAGCGTCTTGGACAGCTCGGTCTTACCGACGCCGGACGGGCCGGCGAAGATGAACGAGCCGCCCGGGCGCTTCGGGTCCTTGAGACCGGCGCGGGTACGCCGGATCGCTTGTGACAGCGCCTTGACGGCCGGCTCCTGGCCGATGACGCGCTTGTGCAGCTCGTCCTCCATGCGGAGCAGCCGCTGCGACTCCTCCTCGGTGAGCTTGAAGACCGGGATGCCGGTGGCGGTGGCGAGGACCTCGGCGATGAGCTCCTCGTCGACCTCGGCGACGACGTCCATGTCGCCGGCCTTCCACTCCTTCTCGCGCTGCGCCTTCTCCTGCAGCAGGGTCTTCTCGCGGTCGCGCAGGGACGCGGCCTTCTCGAAGTCCTGCGCGTCGATCGCCGACTCCTTCTCGCGCCGGACGCTGGCGATGCGCTCGTCGAACTCACGCAGGTCCGGCGGAGCGGTCATCCGGCGGATGCGCATCCGCGAGCCGGCCTCGTCGATGAGGTCGATCGCCTTGTCCGGCAGGAACCGGTCGGAGATGTAGCGGTCGGCAAGGGTGGCCGCGGCGACCAGCGCGCCGTCGGTGATGGACACCCGGTGGTGCGCCTCGTAGCGGTCCCGCAGACCCTTGAGGATCTCGATGGTGTGGGCCAGCGTCGGCTCGGCGACCTGGATCGGCTGGAAGCGCCGCTCGAGGGCGGCGTCCTTCTCGAGGTGCTTGCGGTACTCGTCCAGCGTCGTGGCGCCGATCGTCTGCAGCTCGCCGCGGGCCAGCATCGGCTTGAGGATGCTCGCTGCGTCGATGGCACCCTCGGCGGCACCTGCACCGACGAGCGTGTGCAGCTCGTCGATGAACAGGATGATGTCGCCGCGGGTGCGGATCTCCTTGAGGACCTTCTTCAGCCGCTCCTCGAAGTCACCGCGGTAGCGGCTGCCGGCCACCAGCGCGCCGAGGTCGAGGGAGTACAGCTGCTTGTCCTTGAGCGTCTCGGGCACTTCGCCGCGCACGATCGCCTGGGCCAGGCCCTCGACGCACGCGGTCTTGCCGACGCCGGGCTCCCCGATGAGCACCGGGTTGTTCTTTGTACGTCGGGACAGCACCTGCATGACCCGCTCGATCTCCTTCTCGCGCCCGATGACCGGGTCGAGCTTGCCCTCGCGGGCGGCCTGCGTGTAGTTGCGGCCGAACTGGTCGAGGACGAGAGAGGTCGACGGGGCACCCTCGGCGGGGCCACCGGCCGGGCTGCTCTCCTTGCCCTGGTAGCCCGACAGCAGCTGGATGACCTGCTGGCGGACCCGGTTCAGGTCGGCACCGAGCTTGACGAGGACCTGGGCGGCGACGCCCTCGCCCTCGCGGATCAGGCCGAGCAGGATGTGCTCCGTACCGATGTAGTTGTGGCCGAGCTGCAGCGCCTCGCGCAACGACAGCTCGAGGACCTTCTTGGCCCGGGGCGTGAACGGGATGTGCCCCGACGGCGCCTGCTGGCCCTGGCCGATGATCTCCTCGACCTGGGACCGGACGGCCTCCAGCGAGATGCCGAGAGACTCCAGGGCCTTGGCCGCGACACCTTCACCCTCGTGGATGAGGCCGAGCAGGATGTGCTCGGTGCCGATGTAGTTGTGGTTGAGCATCCGGGCCTCTTCTTGGGCCAGGACGACAACACGTCGGGCACGGTCGGTAAACCGTTCGAACATGGCTTCACTCCCCTAACCGCGAGATCGGATTCATGAGGGGATTCGGTGAACTCGACCCGCTGGTTTGACTCTAGTCAACTCAACGGCCGGATACCGACTCCGATGCCCTAGTCCGCTGCAAGCGAACTTTACGCTGTGCTAACACAGCCCGTCCAGTCGTCTAGTTGGCGGCGTTGTACG
>DASYEF010000038.1:0-8384 GCA_036499185.1 Actinomycetes bacterium
GAAGCCTATCGGGACGACCTGCGCGTGGTCGGCAAGGTTGGCCACCACACGCAGGGAGCCGCGGGTGACGACGAGCCAGCGGACGGTCGCGTCGTAGGTCACGGCCACCCGGTCGAGGCGTGGGTCGGAGAGCTCGGGCTCGCGGCGGCGAAGAGCGATCAGGTCGCGGTACCAGCGGAGCATCGCGGCGTGCTCGCCGTCGTCGAGCTCGGACCAGCGCAGGGTCGAGGCCTCGAGCGTCGAGTGGGCCTGGGGGTCGGGGATGTCCTCGGCGGCCCAGCCGTGCTCGGCGAACTCGCGGCGCCGGCCGGACCGCACGGCCTCGGCGAGCTCGGGCTCCTCGTGCGACGTGAAGTACTGCCAGGGGGTCGACGCAGCCCACTCCTCGCCCATGAAGAGCATCGGCGTGTACGGGGAGGTGAGGACCAGGGCCGCAGCGATGCGCGCCAGGCCGGGGGAGATGGTCGACGCCAGCCGGTCGCCGACAGCCCGGTTGCCGACCTGGTCGTGGGTCTGGCTGTAGCCGAGGAAGCGCCAGCCGGGCACGCGGGACCGGTCGACAGCAGCGCCCCACGTCGCGCCGCGGAACGACGACGCCGTGCCCGCGTGGAAGAAGGCGCCGGGCAGCGTCCGCGCCAGGGCGTCGAACGGGTCGGCGGCGAAGTCGGCGTAGTAGCCCTGCGCCTCACCGGTGAACAGGGTGTGCAGGGCGTGGTGGAAGTCGTCGCTCCACTGGCCGGTCATGCCGAGGCCGCCGCACTCGAGCGGGGTCACGGTGGCCGGCTGGTTGAGGTCCGACTCGGCCACCAGCGACAGCGGCCGGCGCAGTTCGACAGCCAGCGCGTCGACCTCACGGGCCAGCTCGGCGAGCACGTGCACGGGGGAGTCGTCGGCCATCGCGTGCACCGCATCGAGGCGGAGCATGTCGACGTGGAAGTCGCGCAGCCACTGGGTGGCGTTGTCCACGATCCATCGCCGTACCTCGCTGGCTTCCTCGTCGTCGAGGTTGACCCCGGCGCCCCACGGGGTCTCGTGCTTGTCGCTGAAGTAGGGGCCGAAGAGCGGCAGGTAGTTGCCCGACGGACCCAGGTGGTTGTAGACGACGTCGAGGCAGACGCCCAGTCCGCGGGCGTGGCAGGCATCCACGAAGCGCTTCAGCGCATCGGGGCCGCCGTAGGGCTCGTGCACCGCATAGGGGTGTACGCCGTCGTAACCCCAACCGTGCTGCCCCGGGAACGCCGCCACCGGCATCAGCCCGACCACGTCGACACCGAGGTCCACCAAGTGGTCGAGGCGTTCGACGGCGGAGTCCAGGGTCCGCCCCGGAGTGAACGTCCCGACGTGCAGCTCGTAGAGGACAGCGCCGGCCAGGGGTACGCCGCGCCAGCCGGCGTCGCTCCAGCGGTACTCGCCGTCGTCGTACCACCGGGACGGTCCGTGGACCCCGGCGGGCTGCCAGCGCGACCGGGGGTCGGGGAGAGGCGTCGGGTCGTCGTCGAGCAGGAAGGCGTAGTCGACGCCATGCACCAGATCGGGTACGTCGGCCGCCCACCAACCGCCGTCGGACTGCGCCATCGGGTGCACCCGCCCGACGACCGTCGCCGTCACGTGCCCGGCGCGAGGGGCCCACACCGTCAGCAGCGTCACGGGGACCGAACCTACCCAGGGCTCTCTGGCCCAACCTGATGGCCTCTGCGACGATCACCGCCATGGCGAAGACGTCCGCGAAGGACACCCGGAAGGCCCGGCCGCGGGTGCAACGGGTGACCGACCTGCTGCGCCTACCCGCGGGCCAGGTCGACCTGGCGCAGATCGACACAGCTGCCACCCCGGGCTTCGACGGCGGCAGGAAGGCCGGCGCGAAAGCTCTGGCGACACTCGGCCCGCGCCTCGCGGACCTCCAGGAGCGGCTCTACGCCGAGGGCCGCACCGGCGCCCGCCGCTCGCTCCTGCTCGTCCTGCAGGGGATGGACACCAGCGGCAAGGGCGGCACCGTGCGCCACGTCGTCGGGCAGGTCGACCCGCAAGGTGTCAGCCTCGCGGCCTTCAAGGCGCCGACCAAGGAGGAGCTCGCCCACGACTTCTTGTGGCGGATCAAGAAGCGGCTGCCCGAGCCGGGGATGATCGGCGTCTTCGACCGGTCGCACTACGAGGATGTCGTGGTGGTGCGGGTCCGCGAGCTCGTGGCGCCCCGGACCTGGCAGCGGCGCTACGCCACCATCAACCGCTTCGAGGAGAAGCTCGTCGCCGACGGCACGACGGTGGTCAAGTGCTTCCTGCACCTGTCCAAGACCGAGTCGCGCGACCGGTTGCTCGCCCGGCTGGACAAGCCCAACAAGCTCTGGAAGTTCAACCCGGGTGACCTGGACACCCGGGAGGAGTGGAACCCCATGATCGAGGCGTACGGCGACGCGCTGGAACGTTGCAACACCGAGGCCGCCCCCTGGCATGTCATCCCGGCCGACCACAAGTGGTACCGCAACTGGGCGATCATGAACATCCTGGTCGAGCACCTCGAGGCGATGGCTGTCGCGTGGCCGCCCGCCGACTACGACGTCGACCAGCAGCGCCGTCGGCTGCTCGCCGAGACCTGACCGGCTGGCGACTCAGCTCTCGTGCGGCTCGATCACGAACACCGGGATCTCACGATCGGTGCGCCGCTGGTAGGCGGCGTAGTCCGGCCAGGCCGCCACGGCTCGCTCCCACCAGAGTGCCTTCTCCTGGCCGAACACCTCGCGCGCCGTCATGTCCTGCGGCGTGGGCCCGTCCTGGAGCTCGACCCGCGGGTCGCCGACGAGGTTGTAGTACCAGACCGGGTGCTTCGGCGCCCCGCCCTGCGAGGCCACCACGGCGTAGCGCCCCTCGTGCTCGACCCGCATCAGCGCGATCTTGCGGATCCTGCCGGTCTTGGCGCCGCGGGTGGTCAGGATGATCACCGGGCGGCCACGCAAGGTGTTGTGCTCCGCGCCGCCAGATGCCTCATACCCCGCGACCTGGTCGCGGGTTCGGGCGTCCGGGCTCGGCTGATATTCGCCGTCGAGTGCCATGAAGGGGACGACAACCACAGACCGGGACGTATTCCCCCAGGTCACCGGCCGGTTCTCCTCAACCGGACCCCCCTGGTGCCGATATCTGAAAGCAGACCTGCCATCGGGGCTACCCGAGGCGGCCGACGAGTACGACGAGGGCGAGGTGAGGGCACGTGCAGCGGTTCCGCGCCGCGCTGCTCGCGCTCGGTCTGGTCGCTTTGCTGGCTGGTCTGGCCGCAGGCGTCCTCGCGTCACGCTCCGCGACGAACCTGGACCACGACCTCGGCCTCGCCGGGGCCTCGCGGGTCACGGCTCTGGACGACTACGCCGAGCGAGCCCGGGCGGTCACCCTGCTCGCCTCGCACTCGGCCGCATTCGCGAACTTCTACCAAGCACCCGGCAGCCGCGAGCAGCGCATCGAGGGCCGCACCGGCGGCGAGCAGCTCATGCCCAGGGTCGACACGGCTCTCACCGACCTGGAAACCCTCTTCCCGGACAGCGTCGCCTCTGCCAGCTTCATCGACCGCAGCGGAGCTGAGAACGCCAGGGTGGTCGGCAACAGCGTGATCCCGCCCGACGAGCTGGCCCAGAACCGACGCCACGCCCTGTTCTTCCACCGCGCATTCGAGCTGCCTTACGACAAGGTCTACCAGTCGGCTCCGTACCGCTCGGAGTCCACCGGTGACTGGGTCGTGGCGAACGCCGCGAAGGTCACCGTCGGTCCCGGTGTCTCGCCGGCCATCGTGAGCTTCGAGGTCACCCTCGAGAGCTTCCGGCTCGCGTTCTACAGCGAGAACCCCGACTACCGGATCCGCGTCGTCAACGTCGACGACGGCTCCATCGTCATCGACTCCACCCACCCGCAGGATGTCGGCGCGGTCCTCGGCGAGCCGCATGACCGCAGCCTTGCTTGGGCGGTCCGTGCGGGGGACGGTGCGATGCGCACGGTGGGGAACGAGCGGTACGTCGTGCGCCAGGCCGTCAGCGACAACAACGTCGCGACCCGGTGGGCCGTCGTCGTGTCCACTCCCGTCTCCGCGGGAGTCTGGTCGGGGCCGTTCGCCCCGGGCCCCGTGGCGTTGGCAGCGGCCGGGATCCTGATGCTCATCCTGTCCTTCCTCGGGTACGTCGCGCAGGGTCGCTCGATGCATCGCGTTGCCCGGCGCGACGAGCTCACCGGCCTGCACAACCGGCTCGCGGCCCGCGAGGGGGCGGAGACGCTGCTCGCTCACGAGCGGGCCCTCGCCGTCATCCTCTTCGACCTCGACCGGTTCAAGCACGTCAACGACTCACTCGGTCACCACGCCGGTGACCAGCTGCTCGTCGTGATCGCCCAACGGCTGGCGGAGGTCGTGCGCGAGCCCGAGGACGTCGTGGCACGGCTCGGCGGCGACGAGTTCGTGGTCATCGCGCGAGGGGTGCACGACGAGGAAGCCGTCGCAATGCTCTGCGAGCGCATCACTCGCGCCATCGTCGCGCCCGTCGTGGTGGACGGCGTGGAGGTGTCGGTCGGCGCGAGCATCGGCATCGCCCTGGCCCCGGAGCACGGCTCCGACTACGGCACCCTGCTGCAGCGCGCCGACATCGCCATGTACGACGCCAAAGGCCGACGGGCGGGATGGCAGATCTACCGCGACGAGTTCGCGGTGAGCGACCGGGCGGGTCTGCTGATGGACGCTGACCTTCGCCGGGCCGTGACCGACGGCGAGCTCGCAGTCCACTTCCAGCCCAGCTACGAGGTCGACGGCGGCGCCATGACCCGGGCCGAGGCGCTGGTCCGCTGGCACCACCCGCAGCGGGGCATGCTGATGCCGGGGCACTTCATTCCCTTCGCGGAGACCAACGGGTCGATCAAGGCGGTCACCCGCGTCGTGCTCGGACTCGTGCTGGACCAGGTCGTCGAGTGGCGCAGCCAAGGCGTCGACGTCCCGGTGGCGGTCAACGTGTCGGCACACGACATCAACGACTCCGGCTTCGCCGACCTCGTCGCGGGCCTGCTGGCTGCGCGTGACCTGCCGCCGAGCGTCCTGGTCATCGAGCTCACCGAGACCGCGCTGCTCGCGGACACCGGCGTCGCCTCGGGCACCCTGTGGGCGCTGTCCCGGCTGGGTGTGGCCATCGCCGTGGACGACTTCGGGGCCGGCTACGCCAGCCTGCTCTACCTGCGTCAGTTCCCGGTGTCGGTGCTCAAGCTGGACCGCAGCCTCGTGCAGGGGCTGGTCACCGACCCGACCGACGCCGCACTCGTGCGCTGGACGATCGAGATGGCGCACGCCCTGAAGGTGACGTGCGTCGCGGAGGGCGTCGAGGACGCCCAGACCCTCGCGGCACTGCTCGCGCTGGGCTGCGACGAGGCCCAGGGGTTCTTCATGCACGTGCCGGTGCCGGCCGACCAGCTCAACGTCGCCAAGGTCGTCCTGGCCGCGACGACCTCGTCCTAGATCTCTCTCCCGAGCGGGTCCTCGGCAGCCACGAGCAGCGCGACCGGGAGCCGGTCGAACACGGTCGGCAGGGGCACCTCACCCTCGAGGCTCGCGCCGCCGAGCAGGTCGCGCCACCGACCCGGCGGCAGCTCCAGCGTCCCCGATCCGTCCGTGCCTTCCGCGGCGAGCCGCTGAGCGGCGACCACGACCCGCTCGGCGCGAGTGAAGGCGACGACGTGCTTGCTGTCACTGCGAAGCGCCCGGTACGTCGAGCCAGCGCCGAACCACTCCGGGTGCTCACGGCGCAACCGCAGCGCCCGCGACACGACGAGCAGCTTCTCGTCGTCGAGGTCTCGCGGCTCGCCGCCGGCGTCCAGCGCGGTGAGCCGGTCGCGCCGGGCCGCGTAGTCCACCGGTCGGCGGTTGTCGGGGTCCACGAGGGACAGGTCCGTGAGCTCGCAGCCCTGGTAGACGTCCGGTACGCCGGGCACCGTGAGCGCGAGCAGCTTCTGCACCAGCACGTTGGACCGCCAGCCGCCGGACAGCCGTTCGACGAAGGCCGCCACGTCGGCCATCACCTCGTCGTCGGCGAGCACCCGTTCGGCGAAGTCGCGGACGGCCTCGTCGTACGCCGGGTCCGGTGCCGTCCAGGTGGTGCGCCGCTTCGCCTCGCGGGTGGCCTTCTCGAGGTACGCCGTCAGCCGGGGCGCATCCAGCGGGAACGCGCCCACGATCGTCTGCCACAGCAGGTACTCGGTGTTCGCGTCCAGCTCCGCGGGCCGGTACGCCGCGCTGGCGGCCCGCCACGCCGTCACCCGCGCGCCCCACTCGGTCGGCAGCTCGGTGAGCACGGCGAGCCGGGCCCGGACGTCCTCGCTGCGCTTCGTGTCGTGCGTCGACAGCGTGGTCATCGACCCGGGCCAGCGGGCGAGCTGGCGCCCGCACCACCGGTGCAGCTCCGCCACGGTGGTCCCGAGGTGACCGGGGTCGCCGCCGACCTCGTTGAGCGACGTCAGCCGCAGCCACCGGTAGAAGGCGGTGTCCTCGACGCCCTTGGCCATCACCGGGCCGCAGGTCTGCTGGAACCGCACGACGAACTCGTCGCGATGCGCACCCCTGCCCAGCTCGCCGAGGGCGAGCTGCACGATGAGGTCGAGGGTGCCGTGTCGGTCCTCGGCCAGCCGCGGCCGGGCGGCGGCCGCGGACTCCGTCAGCACGATGCGGGACGACTCCGGCGCGGGCTCGCCGGGCACGACGTACGCGCGGTAGACCGGCGTCGCGACCAGCAGCTCGACCAGGGCCTCGTGCAGCCCGCTGCGGGTGTGGTCACGCAGCTCGAGATGCTCGTGGCACACCGTGGCCGCCACCTCGACCAGCCGGGCGACCTCGGCTCGCAGGCCGTGCTCGACCACGAAGCGCTTCGCGGGCCCGACCACGGCGGCGAAGTCAGCCGGCTCGCCGGTCAGGCCGGCGTACAGCTCGGTCAGGGCTGGCGCGCCTGCTGGGTCGTGCAGCACCCCGCCGACCCGGAGCAGGGCGTCATAGCCCGTCGTCCCGGCGCACGGCCAGTCGGCCGGCAGGGCCTCGTCGCCCTCGAGGATCTTCTCCACGACGACCCAGGCGCCCCTGGTCCGGGCCGCGAGGTGCCGCAGGTAGCCGCGCGGGTCGGCCAGCCCGTCGGGGTGGTCGATCCGCAGGCCGGCCACCTTGCCCTCGTCCACCAGCGCCAGCAGGACGGCATGTGTCTCCGCGAAGACCTGCTCGTCCTCGACCCGCACGGCAGCCAAGGTGTCGATGTCGAAGAACCGGCGGTAGTTCAGCTCCTCGTCGCCCACCCTCCAGTGCGCCAGCCGGTAGAACTGCCGGTCCAGGAGCTCGGACAGCGGCTGGTCCTCGGTGCCGGGGCGGACGGGGAAGACGTGCTCGAAGTAGCGCAGGACCGGCTCCGGGCCAGTGCGGTCGACGGTGATCTCGCCGTCCGCCACCACCTCGCCGATCCGGCGGCCGAGGACCGGCATCAGGATCGCGCGCTCCTGCGCCGCCCACTCCACGTCGAACCAGCGCGCGTACGGCGACGCGGGACCCAACCGGAGCACCGACCACAGCGTCGCGTTGAGCCTCGCCGGCGTCGGCACCGCCATGTGGTTGGGCACCACGTCGACGACGACGCCCATGCCGAGCTCGCGAGCGGCGTCGGACAGGTGCTGGAAGGCCACCGCACCACCCAGCTCCTCGTCGAGGCGGGAGTGGTCCACCACGTCGTAGCCGTGCGTCGACCCGGGAGCCGCCTGCAGCACGGGGGACAGGTAGAGGTGGGTGACGCCGAGGTCGTGCAGGTAGTCGAGAACGCCCGCCGCCTGGTCGAACCCGAAGCCCGGACGGAGCTGCAACCGGTAGGTGGCGCTGGGCACCTGCCGGGCTGCAGCCTCCTGGTGAGGGGTCGTCACCCCGTTCAGACCACGCGTCGGAGCACGAGGATGGAGCGCGACTCGAGTGTGACGGCGTCGCCGGCCTTCGACGTGGGCCGGTCGACCACGACCGGAGCTGCGGTGTCCAGCACGGGCTCCCAGCGCTCGCCGTACACCTCGCGCGGCAGCGTGAAGTCCATGTCCTCGTGGTGGCCGTTGAAGAACATCAGGAACGAGCCGTCGCTCACCGCCTGGCCGCGGACGTCGGGCTCGGCGATCGCGTCGCCGTTGAGGAACACGGCCAGGGAGCGGGCGTAGCCCACCTGCCAGTCGGCCTCGGTCATGTGGTCACCCGCTGGCGTGAACCAGGCGATGTCGCCGAGCTCGCTCTCCGACCCCCGGCTCGGGTCCCCGAGGAAGAACCGCCGGCGACGCAAGACCGGGTGCTCCCGCCGGAGCTGCGCCAAGGTGGCCACGAAGTCGGTGAGTGCCCAGTTCTCGCGTGCGTCCGTCCAGTCGACCCA
>DASYEF010000039.1:0-10112 GCA_036499185.1 Actinomycetes bacterium
CGACCAGGCGATGTAGAGGATCACCAGAACGGTGCGGACGACCAGGTCGCGCGCGGTGAGCGTGGTGCCGGACAAGCCCGTGACGATGCCTGCCGGGCTGCCGGGCTCGGGCACGAAGAGCCGGGTGCCGACGACGTACGCCGTGACCGCGACCGCCACCACCGACAGCAGCAGGAACGCGACGACCGACACGAACTTCGCGACGAGCAGCCGGGTCCGGCCGACGGGCCGCACCAGCAGGTAGCGCAGCGTCCCGCCCGAGGCCTCGCCAGCGATCGCGTCGCCTGCGACGACCGCGACCGCTACCGGCAGGAAGAGCGGGAGCACGATCCCGAGCGCCGCCGCCGGGAAGAGCTTGCCGTTGGCCAGCACCGCGGAGAGGAACGCCGGCCCCTCGCCCGGGCGGGGCGCGACGTCGGTGACGGCGAGGAACACGGCGACGATCGCGGGCAGCAGGCACAGCAGACCAACGGCCACCCAGGTCCGCGGCCGGGTCAGCAGCTTGCGCAGCTCGACCCGGATCACGACGGCGGCTCCGGCGGTCGCGGCCGCCGTCCTGGTCCACCCGGTCGCCGCGACACGACGTCCGAGCCAGGACCGGACAGCGCGAGCACGGTGTCCTCGAGGGTGTGCCGCTGCGCTCGCAGCTCGTCGATGCGTACGCCGGCACCGACGAGCAGCCGGGTCAGGTCGGCCGCGTCGGCGTACCGCACGACGAGCAGCTCGCCGTGCTCGCCCGGGGTCCGTGACTCGATCCGGCCGTCGAGCAGTCCCGCGGCGACCGCAGCATCAGGGGTGCGCACCAGCACGCGGCCGGTCGGTGCCTGCAGCGTCGCGAGATCGTCCTGCACCACGAGGCGACCGCGGTCGAGCACGCCGACGCGGGTGCACAGTGCCTCGACCTCGCCGAGCAGGTGGCTGGACAGGAACACCGTGGTGCCGGCCCGGTTCAGCTCGACGAGCAGGTCGCGGACGTCGCGGATCCCGCGCGGGTCGAGCCCGTTGGTGGGCTCGTCGAGCACGAGCAGCCGGGGTGTGCGCAGCAGTGCGGCGGCCAGCCCGAGCCGCTGCCGCATGCCCAGCGAGTAGGCGCGCACCGGCCGCCGGCCGATGCCGGCCAGGCCCACCTGCTCGAGCGCCGCGTCGACCCGCGCCCGTCTCGTACGCCGCGAGCCACCAGGTCCCGCGGCGTCCAGCAGCGACAGGTTGGACCGGCCGGACAGATGGCGGTACGCCGCGGGGCCCTCGACCAACGCGCCGATCTCGCGCAGCGCACCACGGGCCTGCCCGGGCACCGGCCGCCCGAGCAGCTCGATGCTTCCTCGGGTGGCGAACACCAGGCCCAGGAGCATGCGGACGGTCGTGGTCTTGCCGGACCCGTTCGGGCCGAGGAAGCCGTAGCGGTCACCCTCGCGGACGTCCAGGCAGACGTCGTCGACGGCGAGCACCGAGCCGAACCGCTTGGTCAGGCCATCGGTGCGGATCGCGGCCGGGGCTCCGGACCCGGTCGGCGCCACCTGCGCGCTGGTCACTGCCGTGGTGGCGGGTCGGCGACGAGCTGGCGCGCCGCGGCCTGCAGCGTCGCGACGTCGACGGTGCCGGCCAGCAGGTAGGCGCGCCCACCGCGGGCCACCGGGCCATGGGCGTCGCCGGTGGCCCGTACGAGCACTGCGTCGAGCAACGGTGTCGTCACCGCGACGGCATCGGCTCCGCCACCGACTTCTACCGCGGCGCTGCCCGCGTCTCGAGCGGCCTGCACCGCGGACTGGCCGAGGTCCGGGGTCAGCGGCAGCACGACGAAGCGCGCCAGCCCGACGCCGTACGTCGCGGTGCCGCCGTACGCGCGGGGGTCCGTTGCCCGGCGGGCTCCCGCCAGCACGTCGGGCAGCCGGTAAGGGGCGAACATGTCGACCGCGGTGGCGAGGTCGGGGACCACCGTGGTCTGCACCGGGGTCGCCGGCGGCAGGTGCGGCTGCACGACCGACCGGTCCGGGGCGCGCAGCGACACGTCCAGGAACGTCGTGCGCAGTGCCACCTGGCCGCTGTCGCGGGCGGCCACCACGAGCGAGAGCGGGAGCCCGGTGGCCCGGTCGACGTAAAGGTCCAGCCGCCCCACGGTGCTCGCGGTGTCGTGCGGGAGGACCCGGACGCCGTCGGCGGCCCGGCCGGCGATCCGGCGCGGCGGCAGCGCCACCAGCCGGTCGGCCCCGGTGACCGCCGCGAGGACCCGGCGGGCCGCCTGCGGGGGCAGGAGGTCGTCGAGCCTCGGCAGCCGGACCGGCGTGGCCTGGATCACCACCCGGGCCCGGTGCGACTCGAAGTCCCAGGACTGCACGCCACCGGGGACGGCGTAGGTCCCGGTCTCTCCCGTGGCGGTGACCCGGTCCACCCGCCAGGCGCCCGGCGAACGCCACCAGACCCGGGCCCGCGTGGTGCCACCGAGCAGGGCGGCCAGGTCGCCGAGCCGCGGCAGGTCGGGCAGCCCGAGCGCGCCGACGACCTCGACCAGGCCCTGGTGCGGTACGCCGGCCGAGTGCCGCGCGGCCGCCACGACCTGGCGCGGGTCGTGCTCGGATCGCCCGACGGGCAGGCGGTCGACCGCGCCGGGGAGCACTGCAACGAAGACCGCGACCGACCCGGCTACGACCCACCGGCCGGCGGCCGACCCGGTCACGACGCTCATGTCGTCGCCGCCGGGTGTGCCCTCACGCCGTCACGCTACGTCCGGTCGGTGTGCGCCGTCCGGGTCATCCGGACGACACTGCGGGCACGGCCGACCACACCGCGTCCGCGAGAGCGGATCCGACCTCGACAACCCCTTCCGATCGTGACGTTCCGCACGTAAGGTGCCTGCGGACCGCCGAGCGGCTCATACCGCCGATCGGCGAGATGCACCTCGAAGGAGACTCCTCGTGCTGACTCGTCGTACCGCTCGCTCCCTGCTGGCCGTCGCCGCAGCTGCCGGCGTCATCACCTCCCTCGCGGTGGCTCCCGGCATGGCCGGTGCCGCGTCCTCGACGGCGAGCGCGAAGGTCTTCTGGGTCAACCCGGTGCAGTCCAGCGGCGACGAGAGCCTCACCGACCAGAACGACTCGGCCACCGCGGTGCCGGCCAAGGACTACCGGACCGTGACGTTGACGAACCTCGACGGCAGCGGCTACCTGAACGGTGACTACGCGAGCGTCGTCAGCGACACCGGGAAGGCGGCGTTCGCGGCGCCCGGCGGGTCGTACGACTACAACCGGCACGACGACCAGTTCGAGCAGGTGATGGCCTACTACTGGGTCACCCAGGCGCAGCTCTACATCCAGAGCCTCGGCTTCGGCTCGACACTGCCGGCGGTCAACAAGCGCCAGCAGCTGGTGCGGATCAACCAGTACGGCGGCGACAACTCCTTCTACCGGCCCGGCAAGGGGCGCCTGACGATCACCTTCGGCAAGGGCGGTGTCGACGACGCCGAGGACGCCGAGGTCATCGACCACGAGTACGGCCACTCGGTGCAGGACAACCAGGTGCCCGGGTTCGGCTCCAGCCTGGACGCCGGGTCGATCGGCGAGGCGTTCGGTGACTACCTCGCGGTGGAGGTCGGGCTGCACGTCGCCGGAGCGCCGGCCGACGGCCTGCCCGCGGCGTGCGTCGCGGACTGGGACTCCACGTCGTACACCTCGGACGTGCCGCACTGCCTGCGCCGCGTCGACACGAACCTCACGGTTGCCGACCGGATCGGCGAGGTCCACTTCGACGGGCAGATCTGGTCGCGCGCCCTGTGGGACATCCGCAACGCGCTCGGGCCGGCCCTGGCCGACAAGATCATCATCGACGCCCAGTTCGACTTCGCACCGGACACCTCGTTCCGGGCCGCGGCGCTGGCCACGGTGGCAGCGGCGAACCGCTTCGGAGGTACGAAGGCGGCCAAGGCTGCGACGACGGCGTTCCAGGCGCGCGGCATCCTCTGACCCCGGATCAGCACGGAAACCCCGCGGCCGGCTGCCGCGCCGCCCGGTTACCCTCGCCGGCGTGACCTCCGCGCCCGAACCGGTCGTCCTGCGCAACGACGTGGTGATGCTCTCGCCGTCCGCGACGGCGGACGCGCCGGAGCTGTTCGCGGCGCTGTCCGACAAGCGGGTCTGGGCCTTCGGGTACGGCGGTGGGCCGGCCGCCGCGTGGCCCGACGTCGCCGACGCGGAACGCTGGCTCGAGCACGCCGGCGAGGCCCTGACCGGGCCACGCCAGGCCTGGGTGGTCCGGCTGGCCGCCGACTCCGCGCTGGGACCAGTTGGGACGGTGGTCGGGACCAGCAGCCTCGGCGAGTGGGACCTGCCCAACGAGCGGCTGCACCTCGGCTGGACGGCCTACGGGCCGCCGTGGTGGGGGACCGTGGTCAACCCGGCCTGCAAGCTGCTGCTGCTCGGGTACGCCTTCGACACCTGTGGGTTCGGCCGGGTGAAGATCCAGACCGACCTGCTCAACGAGCGCTCCCAGGCGGCGATCGCCAAGCTCGGCGCCACCCGGGAGGGGGTGCTGCGCCGGCACCTGCGCCGGGCCGACGGCAGCTGGCGCGACTCGGTCGTGTTCTCGGTCATCATCGATGACTGGCCGCAGGTGCGCGAACGCCTGCAGCGTCGGTTGGACACCGCCACCGCGCACCAGGATCCCGGGACTATCGTGCGGCCATGACCGACTGGCCTGCCCCTCCCACCATCGACCCGGCCGCCGGGTCGCGTGCCTACGAGCTCGACCGCGCGCACGTCTTCCACTCGTGGTCGGCGCAGGCCGAGATCACCCCGATGGTCGTCGCCGGTGCCTCCGGGTCCTACATCTGGGACGCCCAGGGCACCCGCTACCTCGACTTCTCCTCGCAGCTGGTCAACGTCAACATCGGCCACCAGCACCCCAAGGTCGTGGCCGCGATCCAGGAGCAGGCCGGTCGCCTCGCCACGGTCGCGCCGCAGCACGCCAATGACGTCCGCTCGGAGTGCGCGCGGCTGATCGTGGAACGTGCGCCCGACGGGATGCAGAAGGTGTTCTTCACCAACGGCGGCGCCGACGCGATCGAGAACGCCGTGCGGATGGCCCGGCTGCACACCGGCCGGCAGAAGGTGCTGACGACGTACCGCAGCTACCACGGCAACACGGCCACCGCGATCCAGATGACGGGCGACCCGCGGCGCTGGGCCAACGACGGCTCCGCGACCGGCGTCGTGCACTTCTTCGGTCCCTACCCCTACCGGTCGCCGTTCTGGTCGGAGTCGGTGGAGCAGGAGCGGGACCGCGCGTTGGAGCACCTCGAGCAGGTGGTCGCCTTCGAGGGGCCGGGAACCATTGCGGCCATCGTGCTGGAGACCATCCCCGGCACCGCCGGCATCCTCGTCCCGCCGGACGGCTACCTCGCCGGCGTACGCGACATCTGCGACCGGCACGGCATCGTCTACATCGCCGACGAGGTGATGGCCGGCTTCGGCCGCGCCGGCGAGTGGTTCGCGGTCGACAAGTGGGCGGTGCGGCCCGACCTGATCGCCTTCGCGAAAGGCTCCAACTCGGGCTACGTGCCGCTGGGCGGCGTCATCATCTCGGCGGACATCGCGGCAACCTTCGACCACCGGGTGTTCCCCGGCGGGCTCACCTACTCGGGCCACCCGCTGGCCTGCGCGGCGGCGGTCGCGAGCATCAACGCGATGGCCGACGAGGGGATCATCGAGAACGCCCGGCGGGTCGGTGAGGACGTGCTCGGCCCAGGTCTGCGCGAGATCGCGGAGCGCCACCCCAGCGTCGGCGAGGTCCGCGGGCTCGGTGTCTTCTGGGCGCTCGACCTGGTCAAGGACAAGGGCACCCGCGAGATGCTGGTGCCCTACAACGCCAGCGGCGCCGCAAACGCACCGATGGCCGCCCTGGTGGCCGCGTGCAAGGCGCGCGGGATGCTGCCGTTCGCGAACTTCAACCGGCTCCACGTCGTGCCGCCGTGCACCATCACCGACGCCGAGGCCAAGGAGGGGCTGGCGGTGCTCGACGAGGCCCTCACGGTGGCCGACGAGCACGCCGGCGCCTGACCCCGGGAGTGCCGCCGGTGCCGATGATGCGGACGGTACCGGTGGTGCCGACGGTGCTGACCGGGCGGGCCGCGCCGCCGCCGGGATACCGTCGCATCCGATGAGCTACGACATCTTCTTCGTCCGGCGCGACCCGGGGCAGAGCTTCGAGGACGCCCTGGACGACCTCGAGCAGTCCTACGAAGGCGGTGACCCGGGGCCGCTGACGCAGGACGACCTGGAGCTCTGGGCGGCGGTGGAGCCGGCGGCCCGCGAGCTCCTCGGGCCCGGCGCCCAGCTGACCCAGGACGACGAGGAGACCCGCGAGCTCACCGACAGCGGCACCGGCATCGGGCTGACCTTCTTCCAGGGCGAGTTCGAGATCCACGTGCCTGGCGCCGCCGTCGCAGGGAACGCAAGGGACGCCCTGATGACCGTGATCTACGACCTGGCCCGAGCTGTCGAGCAGGCGACCGGGCTCGAGGGCTACGACCCGCAGCGGTCCGAGCCGGTCAGCGAGCTGATCGACCCTGAGGGCACACCGGGAGGGGACGAGTCACCGACCGACGACGTACCGACCCGCCGGTGGTGGGCGATCGGCGGGTCATGAGAGTCCTCGTCGTCGGCGGGGGCGCCCGCGAGCACGCGCTGGTGCGGGCCCTGGGGCGCGACCTCCTGGTGACCTCGGTGGTGGTCGCCCCCGGCAACGCGGGCATCGCGGCGGAGGTGCGCACGATGCCGCTCGACGTGGCCGACCCCGCCGCCGTGGGCCGGCTCGCGGCGGAGCTGGCGGAAAACGGGGGGCTGGATCTCGTCGTCGTCGGCCCCGAGGCCCCACTGGTCGCCGGCGCCGCGGACGCCGTGCGCGCTGCGGGTGTCGCGTGCTTCGGGCCGTCGAAGGCGGCCGCCCAGCTCGAGGGGTCCAAGGCCTTCGCCAAGGACGTGATGTCGGCCGCGGGCGTGCCGACGGCGCGCGCCGTGGCGTGCTCGACAGCGAGCGAGGTGGCCGCCGCGCTGGACCTGCTCGGATCGCCGTACGTCGTCAAGGACGACGGGCTGGCCGCGGGCAAGGGCGTCGTCGTGACCGAGGATCGGGCCGCTGCACTGGCGCACGCCGCGACCTGCGAGCGAGTGCTCGTCGAGGAGTTCCTCGACGGACCGGAGGTCTCGCTGTTCGCCCTCACCGACGGCACGACGGTGCTCCCGATGGTGCCGGCGCAGGACTTCAAGCGAGCGTACGACGACGACGCCGGCCCGAACACCGGCGGGATGGGTGCCTACTCGCCGCTCCCGTGGGCGCCGGACGGGCTGGTCGCCGAGGTGCTCGAGTCGGTGCTGCGCCCGACCGTCGCTGAGATGGCGCGCCGGGGCACACCGTTCGCCGGGCTGCTGTACGCCGGGCTGGCGCTGACGTCGCGCGGTGTGCGGGTGGTCGAGTTCAACGCGCGGTTCGGCGACCCGGAGACCCAGGTGGTGCTGCCCCGGCTGCGGTCACCGCTCGGTGGACTCCTGCACGCCGCGGCGACCGGGGCTCTGGCCGACGTCGGGCCGCTGCAGTGGTCGCCCGATGCGGCGGTCACCGTGGTCGTAGCCGCTCATGGCTACCCGGACGCGCCACGCT
The DNA here is from genome assembly GCA_036499185.1 of Actinomycetes bacterium. GTDB lineage: Bacteria > Actinomycetota > Actinomycetes > JACCUZ01 > JACCUZ01 > DATBDW01. Next base: position 7,648 of record DASYEF010000039.1, read on the forward strand.
CCGGGGACCAGGTCGGCGGGCTGGCCGCCGCGTCCGCCGTCGACGGGGCGTCGGTGCTGCACGCCGGAACGGTTCTGGACGGAGCGGGCAACGTTGTGACGTCGGGGGGCCGGGTGCTCTCGGTGCTCGGGACCGGCGCGGACCTGGCGACCGCGCGGGAGCGGGCCTACGCCGCGGTGGGCGAGATCCGCATCGACGGGTCGCACCACCGCACCGACATCGCCGCCGTCGCCGCGGCGGTGCGGGCGTGACCGAGCGCGAGGTGCTCACCTGGCCCGCCTTCGGGATCGCGTCCCGTGAGCTCGCCCAGCAGGTGGTCGACAGCGGCTATGCACCGGACCTGGTGCTCACGATCGCCCGCGGCGGCCTGATCCCGGCGGGCGCGCTGGGCTACGCGCTGGCCGTGAAGAACCTCGTGGTGCTCAACGTCGAGTTCTACACCGGCATCGACCAGCGCCTCGACGTACCCGTGATGCTGCCGCCGGTCCCTGCCGCGGTCGACATCGCCGGGTCCCGGATGCTCGTCGTGGACGACGTCGCGGACACGGGAGGCACACTCGAGCTGGTGCGCGACTTCTGCGCGGACCACGTCGCGCAGTGCCGCACCGCGGTGCTCTACGAGAAGCCGCACTCGCGGGTGAAGGCGGACTACGTGTGGCGGCGTACCGACCGGTGGATCGACTTCCCGTGGTCGAGTCAGCCGCCCGTCACGGCCTGATGGCGTCGCCGTACGGCCCGTTGGGGGACCTCGACCGCTTGACCGCGTCCGGGGTCGTCGTGGCCGTGCCGGAGGCGGACCCCGTGGTGGGACAGCACCGCCTGCTCCTGGATCCTGCGGCCGCGCGCGGTGTCCCCGCGCACGTGACCGTGCTCCACCCGTTCGTCTCGCCGCCCGACCTGCGGATCGCGGACATCGACCGGCTGGGCGAGGCACTGGGCGGTTTCCTTGCTTTCGACGCCGTCTTCCCCCGTGTCGACTGGTTCGGCGAGGACGTGTTGTGGCTCGCGCCCCAGCCGGAGGACCAGTTCCGCGGCCTGATCTCCGTCGTCGGCGCGGCGTTCCCCGACCTGCTGCCGTACGGCGGCGAGTTCGACGACGTCGTACCGCACCTGACGATCGGCGGGCCGTCCCGTGGCACGGTCGAGGAGCTGCGCCGGGCGGCCGATGCCGTCGCCCCGCAGCTGCCCGTCCGTACGCGGGTCGCCGAGGTGGCGGTGATGGCCGGCAGCCGCGAGCTCGGCTCGTGGCGCACCGTCGCGCGACTCCCGCTCGCGCCGGCCCTGGACCACTAGCGAGCGGTCACCAGAGTCCGGGGAACAACCGCGGCTTCGCGGCCGCACAGCGCTCGTACGGCTCGCCGATGGTGCCGAGCAGCGCGTCTTCCTCGACCCGGATCCGGCGGACCAGGCCGACGGTTGGCAGGACGACGATGAGCACCACGGACAGCCAGTTGCCCAACGTCAGCCCGATGCCCAGCAGCACGAGCAGGACTCCGGTGTAGCTGGGATGTCGCACCCAGCGGTACGGGCCGGTCTGGACGACCGGCTGGCCCTCGGTGACGCGGACGTCGTAGGTGAACCAGCGCCCCAGGGTGGTGATCGCCCAGAGCCGCACCGCGGAGCCGGTCACCATCACGACGATGCCGAGGCCGAACAGCAACCAGCGCAGCTCGGGCAGTCCTGGTGCGATGGCCGCGCCGGTGAGGTCGGTGGCGCTCCTCACCGCGCCAAGCACTCCCAGGCCGGCGCACAGGATGACGAACGGCAGCGACGAGCGGTCGAGCCGGACGTGGTGGGCCGTGGACCGTCCCGACCGGACGCCCGACATGACCGAGGACGTCAGCTGCAGAACGGCGAGGAGCCCGGCCGCGATGGTGAAGGCCAGCTGAGCGCGGGTGTCGACGAAGGGAAGAGGCTGCAACCGGTCCGCCTCTCGCCTCGACCCGCGCCGCCCGATCGCCGGTACGCCGGACCGAGCACTCGCTCGCCGCCACCCAACCGGTCGGCGGCGGTGGCGGCGGGGGCGCGGCCCATGCGGGAGGATCGACCCGTGGCGTCGATCCCGAACGTGCTGGCCCACCGCTACGCCAGCCCCGAGCTGGTGCGGCTCTGGTCACCGGAGCACAAGGTGGTGCTCGAGCGCCGGCTCTGGCTGGCGGTGCTGACCGCCCAGCGCGACCTCGGCGTCGACGTACCGGACGGTGTGGTCGAGGCGTACGAGAAGGTCGTCGACCAGGTCGACCTCGACTCGATCCGCCGCCGCGAGGCGGTCACCCGCCACGACGTGAAGGCGCGCATCGAGGAGTTCTCGTCGCTGGCCGGCCACGAGCACGTGCACAAGGGCATGACCAGCCGCGACCTCACCGAGAACGTCGAGCAGCTGCAGGTCCGCCAGTCCCTCGAGGTGATCCGCGACCGGGCCGTCGCGACGCTGGCCCGGCTCGCGGCCCTGGCCACCGAGCACG
>DASYEF010000040.1:0-11607 GCA_036499185.1 Actinomycetes bacterium
CGCTGGCCTTCGCCGAGGTCCTCGCCGAGAAGGGGATCCCGCACGAGCTCGACGTCTGGGGTCATGACGTGCCGCACGACTGGCCGTCCTGGCAGCGCCAGCTTGCCCATCACCTGCCCCGCCTCTGCTGACGCCACCACCACGCAGCGAAAACGATCACGGTTCCGTGATCGACACAGCCGGACCGAGGTGAACTGACCTCGGTCAGGTCGTACTGATCACGGAACCGTGATCATTTGTGGACACGGGGAGCACCAGGAGGCGGAGCAGGCGGTCGAGGTCGGCCTCGGGGTCGTCGGTGAGGCCGGTGTGCACCGGGCCGGGTTGGACGACCGTGCTGCGCGGTGCCGTCAACCAGCGGAACCGTCGGCCGGGGTCCTCGTCCCCGGCCGGGCCGGCACCGGTCTGCCCCTCGCACACCCCAGCCGCCGTGCGCAGCGCGTGATCGACGGCGACCGGGTCCGCCGCGGGGTCCAGGGCACGAAGCCGCTCGACGTCGAGGTGTACCCGAGCGCCCAGGAAGCTGCGGGACTGGCAGTACAGAAGAACCCCGGCGTTCATCGACTCTCCCCTGTCGACTCGCGGCACCACCCGCAGCACCGCGTACTCGAAGGGGTCGCGTGGCTCGGCGGTCACGACGCCTCCCGCCGGCCGCGGTCGCGCAGGCCGGGCAGCCACGAGTCGCGCGCCGCGAGCCGGGCGGCGAGCTGGTCGACGTACGCCGATCGCACCTCGTCCGGCCCGTCGAAGCCGGGCTCGCCGTCGAGCCACCCGTCGGGTACGTCGGCGACCGCCGAGCGCAGCGACTCGCTGGTCACCAGTGGCGTGAGCGCCTCGTCGGCCTCGTCGACATCGCCCGCGACACCCGACAGCGCGTGCGTCGCGGCGTCGTAGGGCCGGCGAACCCAGGCATCGAGGTTGGTCCACGAGTGCTGGAAGATCAGCGCCGCGCCATGGTCGATGAGCTCGACCCGGCCGTGCCACAGCAGCAGGTTCGGGTTGCGCCAGGACCGGTCGACGTTGCCGATCAGCGCGTCGAACCAGAGGATCCGCGCGGCCATGCCGGGGTCCACCGCACGGGCGTCGACGTCCAGCGCGCCGGGCAGGTAGTCGATGCCGAGGTTGAGGCCGGTACTGGCCCGCAACAGGTCCTGGACCTCCTGGTCCGGCTCGGCGGGCGCGAGGCCCGGGTCGACGTCCACGAGGACCAGGTCCGGCGTGGCCAGTCCGAGCTCGCTCGCGAGCCGGCTGCAGATGACCTCGGCGACCAGCGTCTTGCGGCCCTGCCCGGCGCCGTGGAACTTCACGACGTAGGTGCCCAGGTCGTCGGCCTCCATCAGCCCCGGCAGGGACCCGCCCTCGCGCAGCGGCGTCACGTACCGCGTGGCGGTGACCTGCGGGAGCACGCCTGCACTCTAGGTGCGCGGCCCCCCGTCGACAGCGCGACCGGCCGGTCACTACGGTGCCAGCACCCGGCCGAAGGGATCCGCGTGACCGACACCCAGCACCTCATCGGACTGCTCCTGGGGACCGAGAACGACTGGCCCACCGTGTTCGAGGACCTGGTCCGCCGGGTGGGCCGCGTCGAGGACGGCGCCGGGACGGGGCACGGCTACGACGTCGAGCGGATCACGATCGAGCCGTTCGACCTGCGCTACAAGCCCGCCTACGACCTCGTCATCGACCGGCTGGCCTACTGGTACTACCACCCGCGCGAGTGGCTGAAGAAGGTCGCGCTGATGGACGACGTCTACTTGCTCAACTCGCCGTTCACCTTCCAGGCGATGGAGAAGCACGCCGCGTACTGCGCGATGATCCGCCTCGGCCTCAAGGTGCCCGCCACCGTCCTGGTCCCCTACAAGAACCCGGTCGACCACGCGAAGTACGCCTACACCGCCGAGCGCTACAACCGTCAGTTCGACCTCGACACGATCGCCGAGTCGGTGGGCTACCCGCTGTTCATGAAGCCCTACGACGGCGGCGCCTGGCGTGGAGTGTCGCGGATCCGCGACGCCGACGAGCTGCACCGCGCGTATGACGAGTCCGACGAGATGCTCATGCACCTGCAGGCATCCGTGGAGGGGTACGACGTCTTCGCGCGGTCGCTCTCCATCGGTGCCGAGACCATGGTGATGAACTTCGACCCCGATCAGCCGATGCACGCGCGGTACTCCGTGAGCCACGACTTCCTCGCCCCGGACACGGGCGCCGAGGTGGTCTCGATCGGCCGGATCGTGAACGCGTTCTTCCGCTGGGAGTTCAACTCCTGCGAGACGCTGGTGGCGGGCCGGGAGGTGCACCCGATCGACTACGCCAACGCCTGCCCCGATGTCGCGATCACCTCGCTGCACTACTACTTCCCTTGGGCGATGAAGGCGCTGGTCCGCTGGTCGGTGTTCTGCACGGTCACCGGACGAGTCGCGACGCCACACGTCGACCCGACGCCATGGTTCACGATCGCCGACCGGACCGACCTCACGTACGACGAGAAGCTCGCCGAGTACACCGACCTCGCCAACGCCTATTTCGACGTCGACCGGTATCGCGACTTCTGCGCGTCCCGGATGGCGCACTTCGACGAGCAGGCGCTGGCCTACTTCGAGTCCTCCGACTTCGACCGCGCGCTCGTCGAAGCGGTCACGGCTACTTTCCCGCCGCACGAGCACGAGCAGTTCGTGGCTCACTACCGCGGACTGCTCGGAGCCTGGTGCGCCGACGAACGCGCCCGGTTGGGCTGACCACCCGTGCCGGGAGTCCCCGAGGTGCTCGCTGCCGCGGCGGAGGCACTCTCCCGGGTGGCCGGCGGCCACGTGCGCCTCGAGGACGCCGCCGTCCTGAGGAGCGGCCCCCGCACCCTCGTCCTGCGGACGCGGGTGTCCGCCGAGACCGGGCTGCCCACCAGCGTGATCGTCAAGGCACACCTGTACGACGGGCCGTGGGCCACGTCGGTCCGCGAGCCGGCCGGGCTCGGCCTGCTCACCTCGTACGTCGTCCGACCCGCGCTCGCGCCCGAGCTGCTGGCCGTGGCCGACGACCCGCCGATGGTCGTCCTGCGCGACCTGTCGCCGACCGGGCCTCCGCGAGATCTGGCCGCGCTGCTCCTGGGTGCCGACCCGGTGGCCGCCGAGGACGGCCTGCTCGCCTGGGCCGACACCCTGGGCCGGTTGCACGTCGCCACCGCGGGCCGTCGGGACGAGATGTCCGACGCCCTCGCGGCGACGGCCCGGCGGCTCGGGCGGGACGCGCCCCCGACCGACGAGACGTCCGACTCCCTCGACCGGGCCGCCGCCACCCTGGCCGACCTGCTCCCCCGGCTGGGCGTGATCCCGAGCGCCTCGGCACTGGCCGAGATCCGCCACCTGCAGGACGGGTTCGGCGGCGATGACCGGTGCTGGGCGCTGACACCCGGCGACACCTGCCCGGACAACAACATCCTCACCGAAGCCGGCGCGGTCCTTTTCGACTTCGAGGGAGCAGCGATCCGGCACCTGGCGTGGGACGCGGCGTACCTGCGGGTCCCCTGGCCCAGCTGCTGGTGCGCCTGGCGGCTGCCAGAGGACGTCGCGCGCCGGGCCCTGGACCGGTGGCGCTCGGCGGTCGGCGGCCACGTGCACCACGTGGCCACGCCGGACTTCGAGGCCGACCTCGAACGGGCCGAGTCCGGCTGGGCGGCGGTGTCCACCGGCTGGTTCCTCGCCGGCGCGCTCGAGGGTGACGACGTGCCGGGCGGTACGGACGGGACTGCCGACCGCCGGGTCGCACCCGGTCGCCGAGCCCTCGTGCTCCACCGGCTCGCCCGGGCGGCGGGCGGGACCGCGCCGGGCCTGAGCGCCTGGCGGCGGCTGGCCGCCGAGACCCGGGCCGCCGCCGAGGCCGTCTGGGGTCCGGTCGACCTGGAACTCGCCCCGGCCTTCCGCCGGTGCGCAGGCTGACCCCTATGGCCGGTTCCATCCCGACCTGGGCGGCCGACCGGGCCGGCAGGTCGGTCCGTTCGGTTCGGCGCGCCGCCTCCAGTGCACAGCGCGTTTTACCGATCCTTGACACATGGACCGGAGTAGCACAGTGCTGACCATCGGCCTGGTCCTCGACCACGCCCAGGTGCACCAGGTACCGGTCGACGTGTCGACCAGCGACGGCCGCACCTTCGCCGGTGTCGCCGTCGCCGCCCTGGACCGGTTCTGCATCGTGCTGCTCGAGGAGAACGGCCCCGGCAGCCGGGCGCACGTCGTCAGCCGCGACCACGTGGTCAGCGTCTCGATGTCGCGTGACGACCTGCTGGCCATCGAGACCACCACCGGCCAGGGCACTCGCACCGCCTGAGCACGCGGCTGGCCCGCATGGCCGGTTCGCCTCATCCTTCAGAGTGTCCCGTTGTCCCGCGGTCGGAGACGCGGGTCAGGTCAAAGGCAGCTTCGGACAGGGAGGACTCGCCCGCCGTTCGCCGCTCCCTGGACGGAAAGCGCCCGATGTTGATCACGGTTCCGTGGTCACTTCGACCTGAGCGTGGTCAGTAGACCGCGGTTCGGCTGTGTTGACCACGGAACCGTGATCGTTTTCGGGGCTATGGACGGCGGATCAGGCGCGGACGGCGGCCAAGCACGCGCCCTCGTCCAAAGCCAGCACTGACCTCGACCGGAGACGGCGGGAGAGCAAGGAGCTGACGGAGCCCGCCGGCACCGACGACCGGTCAGCCGGCCGGCCAGGTGTGCACGGGCTCGTTGGAGTGCATGTGGTCGACGTAGCGGCGCATCATCTCGCGCAGCGCGTCGGGCCGGTCATGGCGCTCGAACTCCGTGTGGAACGCCTCGGCCTGCCAGGCGGCGCCGTTCGTCTCGCGCAGGCAGCGGCCCTCGATGACGCCGAGCAGCCGGTCGCGGTCCGCGGCGGACACTCCCCACTCATCGAGGCCGCGGTGCGCCATCGGGAGCAGGTGTCGCAGCACGAGCTCGGTCACCGGGACCTCGCCGATGCCCGGCCAGTAGATCCGCGCGTCGATGCCGTGGCGCGCCCCCGCGTGGAAGTTCTCCTCGGCGGCGGAGAAGGACATCTGCGACCACGCCGGCCGGTCGGCCTCCGCGAGCACCTTGACCAGGCCGTAGTAGAGCGCCGCGTTCGCCAGGACGTCGACGACCGTCGGCCCGGCCGGCAGGCACCGGTTCTCCACGCGCAGGTGAGGACGCCCGCGCACGACGTCGTACACCGGCCGGTTCCACCGGTAGATGGTGCCGTTGTGCAGGCGGAGCTCGCCGAGCTGCGGGACGTCACCACGGTCGAGCACCTCGACCGGGTCCTCGTCGTCGACGATCGGCAGCAGCGACGGGAAGTAGCGGACGTTCTCCTCGAACAGGTCGAAGATCGAGGTGATCCAACGCTCGCCGAACCACACGCGGGGCCGTACCCCCTGTGCCTTGAGCTCGTCGGAGCGGGTGTCCGCCGCCTGCTCGAACAGCGCGATCCGGGTCTCGCGCCAGAGCTCCTTGCCGAAGAAGAACGGTGAGTTCGCGCCCATGGCGAGCTGCACGCCGGCGATCGCCTGCGACGCGTTCCAGTGCGCCGCGAAGGTCTCCGGGTTCACCTGCAAGTGCAGCTGGACACTGGTGCACGCCGCTTCCGGCGCGATGCTGTCGGCGTACGCCGAGATGCGCTCGACGCCGTCGATGGCGAGGTGGATGTCCTCGCCGCGGGCGGCGAACACCTGCTCGTTGAGCAGGGCGTAGCGCGGGTTCGCCGAGAAGGTCTCCTCGGTGAGGTGCTCCTTGCGCACCGTCGGCAGGATGCCGATCATCACCACGTCGGCGCCGGCCTGGTCCGCGACGTCGTCGGCGTGGTTGAGGCTTGCCCGGACCGCCGCCTCCAGCCCGGAGAACACGTCGCCGTCCAGCAGCCGTGGCGGGATGTTGATCTCGATGTTGAACTGGGCCAGCTCGGTCTGGAAGTCCGGGTCGCAGATCAGCTCCAGGACCTTCTCGTTGACCATCGACGGGTCACCGGCGGCATCGGCGAGGTTGAGCTCGATCTCCAGCCCCATGCTGCGGCGCTCGGCGTCGAACCGGGACTCCGCCAGCATCCGGGCGAACACGTCCAGGCAGCGCTTGACCTTCTGCCGGTACCGCTGACGGTCCTCGCGGGTGAACTGCCGGCTCGCGACGTCCTGACCCATGTCCCGCCCCTTCCCGGGCTCCACCTCGGCCAACCTTGGCACGGGAGCGCGGCCAGGGCGAGGGACCGTCCACGGGCGCGTCGCCCGAGTTCTGTCCCGCCGTCGTCCTACCGTCCAGACATGCGCCTGCTCCACACCTCCGACTGGCATCTGGGCCGGTCGTTCCACCGGGAGGACCTGCGCCCGGCACAGGAGCGCGCGCTCGACCACCTGGTCGAGACGGTCCGCTCGGAGCGGGTCGACCTGGTGGTTGTATCCGGCGATGTCTACGACCGGGCGATGCCCTCGGTCGAGACGGTGTCGCTCCTCGACGACGTCCTCGGCCGGCTGGCTGCCACCGGAGCCCGGGCCGTCCTGGTGAGCGGCAACCACGACTCGGCCCGCCGCCTCGGCTTCGGGTCCCGGCTGATCGACAACGCGGGCGTGCACCTGCGCACCGCGGTCCAGCGGGCGCACGAGCCGGTCCTGCTCGAGGACGAGCACGGCCCGGTCGCGGTCTACGGGATTCCCTACCTCGAGCCCGACGTGGTGCGGCACGAGCTCGGGTGTGACGACCGCAGTCACGCGGCCGTGCTGGCCGCCGCCATGGGCCGGGTTCGCGCGGACCTCGCGACCCGGCCAGGCACCCGGTCGGTGGTGCTGGCGCACGCGTTCCTGGTCGGCGGCCTGGCCAGCGAGAGCGAGCGCGACATCACGGTCGGCGGCGTCGCGTCGGTCCCCCTGCAGACGTTCGACGGCGTGGACTACGCGGCCCTCGGGCACCTGCACGGCGCCCAACGGCTGGCCGACCACGTCCGCTACAGCGGGTCCCCGCTCGCGTTCTCGTTCTCCGAGGAGCACCAGACCAAGCAGCTGCTGCTCGTCGAGCTGGGCGACCAGCCCGGTCGAGCGGCGAGGGTGACGTCGGTGCCGACCCCGGTGCACCGCCCCCTCGCGCGGCTCACCGGTCGCCTCGACGACCTGCTGGTCGGCGACCGGTGGTCGGCGTACGAGAGTCACTACCTGCAGGTCACAATCACGGACGCGGTGCGTCCCCGGGAGCCGATGGAGCGGTTGCGAGCCCGCTTCCCGCACGTCCTCGTCCTGGCCTTCGCCCCGGACGGCGTCGACCCCGACGCGGCCACGAGCTACGCGACCCGGTTGCGCGGCCGCACCGACTTCGAGGTGACGACCGACTTCGTCGAGCACGTCCGCGGGCCGGCCGAGCCGACCGAGGAGACCTTGCTGCGCGCTGCCCTCGAGGGCGTCCGGGTCGACGCGGCGGCGCGCTGATGCGGCTGCACCGGCTCGAGGTCACCGCCTTCGGGCCGTTCGCCGGCACCGAGACCGTCGACTTCGACGCGCTCGCCGTGGGCGGCGTGTTCCTCTTCACCGGCTCGACGGGCGCCGGGAAGACCAGCCTGCTGGACGCCGTGTGCTTCGCCCTGTACGGGCAGGTCCCCGGCGCCCGAGCCAAGGCCGCGCGCAGCCTGCGGAGCGACCACGCCGCCGACGGCGTCGCGCCCCAGGTCGTCCTCGAGCTGACCCTGAGCGGCCGGCGAATGCGGATCACCCGGTCACCCGCCTGGGAGCGCCCCAAGCGTCGCGGCTCCGGCACCGTCGCTGCGCAGGCCGCCGTCCACCTCGAGGAGCGCATCGCAACCGGATGGAGCACGCTCGCGACCCGGCTCGACGAGGCCGGCGACCTGGTCGGGCGCCTCCTCGGCCTGCGCCTGCCGCAGTTCTGCCAGGTGGTGTTGCTGCCCCAAGGACAGTTCGCCGACTTCCTGCGCGCGGACGCCGAGAACCGTCGCGACCTGCTGGAGAGCCTCTTCGACACCGTCCGCTTCACCGACGTGGAGCGCTGGCTGGTCGCTCGGCGCCAGCAGTCGTCCCGCGCCCTCGACGACGTCGACGGGCGCCTCGACCGGGTCCTGGCCCGGATCGCCGAGGCGTCCGGGCAGGACCGGCCCGACGACGTGTCCGGCGGCGACGCCGCGCCGTGGGCCGACGGCTTGCTCACCTCTACCCGCACCGAGCACGCGCGCGCCGATGCCGTCGCTACGCTGGCCGTCGAGCATGTCGAGGTGGCCGCCGCGAGGCTGGAGGCCGCGACCCTCGTCGCCGAGGCCCACCAGCGCCGCACCGCACTCGAGGACCGCCGCGCCGCCCTCGCGACCGCAGAGGTGGGCGCAGTCTCCTGGCGCCGTGAGCTGGCGGCGGCCCGTACGGTGGCGCCGGTCCTGCCGTTGGTCACCGAGGTGGCCCGCCTCCAGCACGAGCTCGACGGCACCCGAGCCGCGATCGCTGCGACTTCCGGCGACCTCACGCGAGCCATGGCTGGGTCAGGCAGCGAGCCGGTGACCGTGCCCTGGCCGGCGGCCGACGTGCTCACCGGTGTGGCCCGCGAGCACCGCAGCGAGGCTGCCGCGCTACGCGCTCTCGCCAAGGACGAGGACGAAGCCGGCCGGCTCGCCGAAGCGGCCCGCACCCTGGAGAGCCGCATCGTCGAGCTCGACAGGCGGGCCCGGGCACTGCGGGGGCGGCTCGAGGACTCACCCGCCCGGCGGGCCGCGCTGACCGCGTCCCGCGACCGGAGCGCCGCGGCGACCGCGGCCCTACCCGGGGTCGTCGCCGAGCTGGCGCGCGCCGACGAGCGCCTCGCCGCGGCCTGCTCCCGCGACCAGCTCCTCGAGCACCGCGGCCGCGTGGCCGAACGGGTCCGCTCCCACGTCGACGCCGAGCTTGCGGCCCGGGCAGCCTGGCTCGACCTGCGGCAGGCCCGGCTCGACGGGATGGCGGCCGAGCTCGCGGCCGGGCTCACCGAGGGACACCCCTGCCCCGTCTGCGGCGGTGCCGAGCACCCGCATGCGGCCCAGCCCGGTCCGCGCGTGGTGACCAAGGCCGCCGAGGACCGCGCGGCCGCCCAGACGCGCGCAGCCGAGCGGGCGCGCGAGCAGGCCCGCCACGAGCTGGCCCAGGTCGAGGCCGAGCTCGCCGCAGCCACGGCCGGGGCAGGCGGCACCGATCCGGTAGCAGATCTGGAGTCCGCGCGAGGCCTGGTGGCCGACCGGGTCGGCGACCTGAGCCGGCTGGCTGCCACGACGGGTGCCGATGCCGCGGCGCTCGACGTCTTCGCCGAGCAGCACGAGTCGTGGCTGCGGGACAGCGTCGCGCTCGACGAGGAGGCGCGCTCGGTCCGGCAGCGAATCGACGAGGACCAGGACCGCCTCGGCCGGTTGCGAGCGGGCCTCGACGCGGCCCGCGGCGACGACCCGACGATTGCCGCTCGCGCGCTGCGGCTGGTCCGCGCCGCCGACGACGTCGAGGCCCTGGCCCGGCAGGTCGCGGACGAGCAGCGGCTCGCCAGCGAGGTGACCGCGGCCCTGGAGCGGGCCGTGGGCGCCGCGACCGACCGGGGACTCAGCTCCGTCGAGGACGTCGTTCGCGACCACCGCGACGACGAGGTGACTGCCCGGCTCGAGGCGCTGGTGGCCGACCAAGCCGCCGAGGTCGCCGCAGTCGAGGACCAGCTCGGCGAGGTCCGCCTGGCCGCGCTGGCCGGCGGACCGCCACCCGACGTGGATCGTCTGCGGGTCGACCTGGCCGAGGTCGAGCGGCTCCGCGACGAGGCCGCGGAGGCACGGGCGACGTCCACGACGCGAGCCCGGTCGCTGGCCCGGCTCACCATCGTGCTGCATGCCGTGCTCGCTGAGCGGGCACCGGTGGCCGAGGCGCACCGGACGGTCGACGGGCTAGCCCGCCTCGCCGAGGGAAAGAGTGCCGACAACCGCCTGCGGATGAGCCTGTCCGGCTACGTGCTGGCCGCGCGGCTCGAGCAGGTCGCGGTCGCCGCGAGCCAGCGGCTGGCACGGATGACCTCCGACCGCTACCGGCTCGTCCATACCGACGCCCCCGGCTCGGCGCGGGTGCGTGGCGGCCTCACCCTGCGGGTGCTCGACGCGTGGACCGGCGTCGCGCGCGACCCCGCGACACTCTCCGGCGGCGAAACGTTCACCGCGTCGCTGGCCCTTGCCCTCGGGCTCGCCGACGTCGTCACGGCCGAGGCCGGTGGCGCGCTGCTCGAGACGCTGTTCGTCGATGAGGGGTTCGGCAGCCTGGACGACGAGTCGCTGGACGACGTGATGGGCGTCCTCGACGGGCTGCGCGAGGGCGGCCGTACCGTGGGCCTGGTGAGCCACGTCGCCGATCTGCGCCAGCGGATCTCGGTGCAGCTGCGCGTCGAGAAGGGGCGCACCGGCTCGCACGTCCGGCAGTGAGCGCCGCACCGGGCGGCGCCGAAGACGGCCGCCCGCTCGCGGTCTTCGACGTCGACGGCGTCCTCGCCGACGTCGCCCACCGGCTGCACCACATCGAGGCCGGGTCCAAGAACTGGGGCGCGTTCTTCGCGGCTGCCGGCGACGACCCGCCACTGACGACCGGCGTAGACCTGGCCGTCACCCTGTCCGCCGACCACGACCTGGGCTACCTCACCGGCCGGCCGGAGTCGTTGCGCCAGGTCACCGAGGCCTGGCTTCGACGCCACGGGCTGCCCGCCGGACCGCTGTGGATGCGCCCCCGGGGTGACTACCGGCCGGCCCGGGTGATGAAGCTGGACGCGTTGCGTCGGCTTCGACCCGGACCGGAGGCGGTCGAGGTCGTGGTCGACGACGACGAGCAGGTTGTGTCAGCCCTGCGTGACGCGGGGTACGCCGTCCTGCACGCCACCTGGGCGGCGGAGTCCCGCGGGTCCCGGGCCCTGCGCCGGGCGCAGGAGGATCAGGGCCGGACCTGACCGCCCCACAGGTGCGCGACCAATCCGGCAGGGGGTACGGCGTCGAACCTGAGAGCATGGCGCCCATGGCCCACCTCCGGCGCGCCGCCCGGCCGGGCGACGCCGGGACGGCGGACCTGGAAGGGCTCCTCGAACGCGTCTCGCGCGGCGACACCGCGGCGTTCGAGGACCTCTACGAGCGCGTTGCCGGCAGCGTCTTCGGGATCATTCGCCGCGTTCTGCGCGACCCCGCCCAGTCCGAGGAAGTCGCCCAGGAGGTTCTCGTCGAGATCTGGCGCTCCGCGAGCCGGTTCGACCGGGACCGCGGCACGGCCACGACGTGGATCCACACGATGGCCCACCGCCGGGCGATCGACCGGGTGCGGGCCGCGCAGGCGTCCCACGACCGCGAGGAGAGGGTGGCCGTGCGCGACCACCAGCCGGCCTACGACGTGGTGGCCGAGGCGGTGGTCACCCGGCTGGAGCAGGAGCAGGTCCGCCAGTGCCTGGAGTCGCTCACCGACCTGCAGCGCGAGTCGGTGACCCTGGCCTACTACGGGGGCTACAGCTACAGCGAGGTCGCCGGGTTGCTCGACGCCCCGCTCGGCACCGTCAAGACCCGGATGCGGGACGGCTTGATCCGGTTGCGGGACTGCCTGGAGGTGACGGCGTGACCGAGCAGGTGCCGGGCCAC
>DASYEF010000041.1:0-8582 GCA_036499185.1 Actinomycetes bacterium
GAGTCGGCGAGCCTGGTCCCCGCCCGCCCCGCCGAGGTGCCCGCATGAGTCACCGGTCGACCGGCATCCGCCTCGACACGGTCGAGCGCGCGGTCGCCGACATCGCGGCGGGTCGCGCCGTGGTCGTCGTCGACGACGAGGACCGCGAGAACGAGGGCGACCTCGTGGTGGCGGCCGCCCGGGTGACTCCCGAGCTGCTGGCGTTCATGGTGCGCCACACCTCGGGTGTTGTCTGCGTGCCGATGGAGGGACCCGAGCTGGACCGGCTCAAGCTGCCGCCGATGACCTACGTCAACGAGGACCGCAAGCGGACGGCGTACTCGGTGTCCGTCGACGCCCGCGACGGCATCGCGACCGGTATCTCGGCGACCGACCGGGCCCGCACCGTGCGGGTGCTCGCCGACTCCGCGACCGAGCCCTACGAGCTGACCCGCCCGGGGCACGTCTTCCCACTGCGCGCCGTCGAGGGCGGCGTGCTGCAGCGGCCCGGTCACACCGAGGCCGCGGTCGACCTGGCCCGGCTCGCCGGTCTCAGCCCGGCCGGGGTGATCGCCGAGATCGTGAACGACGACGGGTCGATGGCCCGGCTACCGCGGCTACGCGAGTTCTGCGACGAGCACGGGCTGGCACTGCTCTCCATCGCGGACCTGGTCGCGCACCGGCGCCGGACCGAGACGCTGGTCCGCCGGGTCGCCGAGGCCCGCCTGCCCACCCGGTACGGCGAGTTCCGCGCCGTCGGCTACCGGAGCACCGTCGACGGCGCCGAGCACGTGGCCCTCGTCCGCGGCGACCTCGGCACGGGGACCGACGTGCTCGTCCGCCTGCACTCGGAGTGCCTGACCGGTGACGTGCTCGGCTCGCTGCGCTGCGACTGCGGACCGCAGCTGGACGCGGCCCTGCGCACCGTCGCAGACGCGGGCCGCGGCGTCGTCGTCTACCTGCGTGGTCACGAGGGCCGCGGCATCGGCCTCCTGCACAAGCTGGCTGCCTACGGCCTGCAGGACGGTGGTCGGGACACGGTGGACGCGAACCTCGACCTCGGGCTCCCGGCCGAGGCGCGCGACTTCGGTGTCGGCGCGCAGGTGCTGGGGGACCTCGGGGTCACCTCCGTGCGGCTGCTGACGAACAACCCGGCGAAGGTCGCGGGCGTCGAGGACCAGGGCCTCGTGGTGGTGGAGCAGGTCCCGCTGCAGGTGCACGCGACCGCCGAGAACATCGGCTACCTGCGCACCAAGCGGGACCGGATGGGCCACCAGCTGCCTGGGCTGGACGGGTCGCCGGGCGTCCCGCCGGTGGACGTCGCGGTGCCGAACGGCCCCACCGCGTGAGCGGCACCGGTTCGCCGGACCTGACCGCGGACGGCAGCGGGCTGCGGGTCGCTGTCGTCGCGGCACAGTGGCACGAGCAGGTGATGGCCGGGTTGGTGGACGGCGCGACCCGCGGGCTGGCCGCGTGCGGGGTGGAGGACTCGCTGCTCGTCCGGGTGCCGGGCTCCTTCGAGCTTCCGGTTGCAGCCGCGCGGCTCGCACGGTCCGGGTACGACGCCGTGGTCGCCCTCGGCGTCGTGGTCCGCGGCGGGACCCCGCACTTCGACTACGTCTGCCAAGCGGCCACGCTCGGCCTGACGCAGGTCGCCGTCGACACCGGCGTACCTGTCGGGTTCGGTGTGCTCACCTGCGACGACGACGCGCAGGCACTGGACCGGGCCGGCCTGACCGGCTCGCACGAGGACAAGGGCTACGAAGCCGCGGTCGCCGCCGTCGCGACCGCCGTCGCACTTCGGCACGCCGTCTCAGGGACCGAGTCCTAGCGCCGCGGAGGGCAAACCCGGTTGCCGCTAGGTCGGAGCGGCGTGGACCCTGAACGGCGATGGCCGCCACGAAGATGCACGCCGACGAGATCCCGACCGACCCGGCGCTGGTACGCCGGCTGATGGCCGGCCAGTTCCCGGAGTGGGCCGACCTCCCGATCAGGCTCGTCGACTCCTACGGGACCGACCACGACATCTACCGGCTCGGTGAGCACCTGGTCGCCCGGCTCCCGCGCATCGGGTGGGCCACCCGGCAGGCCGCCATCGAGGAGCGCTGGCTGCCGCGGCTGGCTGACCAGCTTCCGCTCGCGGTGCCGGTGCCGGTCGGCCTCGGCGAAGCGGCCGAGGGCTACCCCTTCATCTGGTCGGTGCACGAATGGCTGCCGGGCGAGGACGCGAACGGCACCCTCACCGACCTGGATCGAGCGGCGGTCGACCTTGCGGGCTTTGTGTGCGCGCTCCGCGCTGTCGACACCGCCGGCGCCCACCAACGCCCGCCGGGCGGTCGCGGCGGCCCGCACAGCGACGCCGACGAGACGGTACTGCGATGTGTCGCCGAGCTGGGTGATCGGGTCGACGGTCCCGCGGTCCTGCGGTCGTGGCAGCAGTCGCTCGACGTCGGGCCGTGGGACGGAGCGGAGGTCTGGCTGCACGGCGACCTGCTGCCCGGCAACCTGCTCGTCGTGGCGGAGCGGCTGACCGCGGTCATCGACTGGGGCGGCCTGAACGTGGGCGACCCGTCGTGCGACCTGCAGCCGGCGTGGAATGTCTTCGCGGGGGAGAGCCGCGACCGGTTCCGAGCCGAGCTCGCGGTCGACGACGCGTCGTGGCTCCGGGGGCGTGGCTGGGCGCTGGCGCAGGCGATCACCGCGCTGCCGTACTACTGGGACACCAATCCCGGGATGGTGCGGCAGGCGTCGCACGCACTCGCCGAGGTGCTGGGCGACAGCGGCATCTGACTGGTCCGCGTACGGGCGCCTACCGTGTCCGCATGGTCCCCGCGCGCTGCACCCTGGTCACGCTCGGCGTCTCCGACATCGCCCGCTCCAAGGCGTTCTACCGGACACTCGGCTGGGAGGCGGGCATCGACATGGACGACTTCGCGGTCTTCCGGACCGCGGGTCCGCTGCTGGCGCTCTACCCGATCGAGGACATGTCGCGCGACGCCGGCGACGACGTCCCCGCGGACCCGACCCGCCGGATCCATCTGGCCATCAACCTCGACTCGCCCCAGGAGGTCGACGAGGCGGTGGCGGAGTTCCTGGCGGCCGGGGCCGGCCTGCTGCGCGCCCCGGCGGCGGCCGAGTGGGGCGGCTACACCTCGATCGTGGCCGACCCCGACGGGCACGCCTGGGAGATCGCGCACAACCCGGGGTGGCCGCTGAACGAGGACGGTCTGCCGCAGCTCCCGTGAGGTCTGCGACGATGCCGCCGTGAAGACCTTCGACGAGCTCTTCGACGAGCTGGCCGGGAAGGCCGCGACGCACGCTGCCGGCTCGGGGACCGTTGCCGCGCTCGACGCGGGGGTGCACGCCATCGGCAAGAAGGTCGTCGAGGAGGCCGCCGAGGTGTGGATGGCCGCCGAGCACGAGTCGGCCGAGCGGACCGCCGAGGAGATCTCCCAGCTCGTCTACCACCTGCAGGTCCTGATGCTGGCGCGCGGGCTGACGCCCGCCGACGTCTACGCTCGCCTCTAGCCCCACCGACTATCCACCACATCCCAACGACGTCCCCGAGGTCAGCCGTGCTGCGCGTCGCCGTGCCGAACAAGGGCTCACTCGCGGAGCCCGCGGCCGACATGCTGCGCGAGAGCGGCTACCGGCAGCGGTCCGACCCGCGCGAGCTCGTCCTGCACGACCCGGGCAACGACACCGAATTCTTCTTCCTGCGGCCGAGGGACATCGCCACCTACGTCGGCTCCGGCGAGCTCGACGTGGGGATCACCGGCCGCGACCTGCTGCTCGACAGCGGCGCCCCCGCGGAGGAGATCCTCCAGCTCGGCTTCGCGGAGTCGACGTTCCGGTTCGCCGCGCGGCCCGGGTCAGCGACGACGGTGGCCGACTTCGTCGGCAAGCGGGTGGCCACGTCGTACGGCGGGCTGCTCGCTGCCTACTTCGCCGAGCGCGGGGTGGCGGCCGAGGTTGTCCGCCTGGACGGGGCGGTGGAGACCGCGGTGCGGCTCGGCGTGGCCGACGTCATCGCCGACGTGGTGTCGACCGGCACCACCCTGCGGCAGGCCGGCCTCGAGATCGTGGGCGACCCCATCCTGGAGTCCGAAGCGGTCCTGGTACGCCGGGTCGGCGTGGCCGACTCGCCGGCGGTGCAGCAGCTCGTGCGCCGGATGCAGGGCGTGATCATCGCTCGCCGCTACGTCCTGATGGACTACGACATCCGCGCCGAGCTGGTCGAGCAGGCAGTCACCCTGACGCCAGGCATCGAGTCACCGACTGTGTCGCCCCTGCACAACGAGGGCTGGGTGGCGGTCCGCGCGATGGTGCCCAAGGTCGAGACCAACAAGATCATGGACGAGCTGTGGGAGGTCGGCGCCCGGGGGATCCTGGTTACCGACATCCACGCCTGTCGCCTCTGACGAGGGCGTGATGGCCGAACCGACGCATGCTGCGGGGGAGCGTCGGGTGTTCCGCCCGGCGCGGGCCCGGGTGGTCATCTACGTCTGCGCTGCGGGCGTGTTCACCGCGATGGCGCTGCTTGCGGTCAGCCTGCCGTCGACCGGCCCGCACCCCTGGGGGCCGGAGTCCAGGCTCGGCGTCGTCGCGGTCGGCGTCGTCGTCGTCGTGGTCCTGCACCGGCTGGCCGGCGTGCGGGTCGAGACGTCCGACGCCGGTGTGCGGGTCGTCAACGTGATCGGACGGCGCCGGCTCGAGTGGGCCGAGATCGTCGGCGTGCGGCTGCTGCAGGACGACGCGTGGATGATGCTCGACCTCTCCGACGGCCAGGCGCTGGCCGCGATGGGCGTCCAGCGTTCCGAGGGGGCGCGAGGCCAGCGGCAGGCCCGCGAGTTCGCCCGGCTGGTCAACCAGCACACCCGGGTGCCCGGGCACGAGTGACCGTTCCAGGGGCAGACCAGGCCGCCGCTACCGGCGAACCGGACTGGACATATGCGTGCGGAAGTCATATAACGGACGGATGACAACTGCCACGATGACCCTGACCGTGCAGGGCTGGGACGAGGACACCTACGAGGAGCGCGACGGGGGTGGCAAGCTGACCCTCGCCGACGTGACGCAGGGCATCACCGGCGACGGCGAGGGGACCGCCAAGGCCCGGTGGATCATGGCCTACACGGCCGCGGATCGCGCCGAGTACGTCGGGCTGCAGACCCTGACGGGCTCGCTCGCAGGGCGTTCCGGGTCCTTCGTGCTGCGCACCTCGGGCACCTTCGACGGCTCGAAGGCCGTCGGGGACCTGACCGTGGTCGAGGGGTCGGGCACCGGTGAGCTCGCCGGGATCACGGGCACCGGGTCGTTCTCCGCGCCGATGGGTTCCGAGGCGGAGCTGACCCTCGAGTACGAGCTGGGCTGACCCGTGCGCGTCGACGCCGCGCACACCGCGAACGTCGTCGGGGCGTTCGCCCTGCTCCTCGCCGACCGGATGACCGACGAGGTCGGCGCGGCAGCCACCCAGGCCCCGTCCGGCGCAGCCGCTCTGTCAGCCCTGCGGCACTTCTTGCCTGCGGACCCCACCGTCGACCTGGTCCGCCAGGTCCTCGGGCTCACCCACTCGGGCACCGTCCGACTGGTCGACCGGCTCGAGGCCGCCGGACAGGTACGCCGCGGGCCTGGCCCCGACGGGCGGAGCACCACGGTGCACCTCACCGCGGCAGGTCGGCGGGCGGCCGACCGGGTCACGGCCGCCCGCGCGACCGTGCTGCACGATGCCCTCGCGGTGCTCGACCCTGCCGAGCGTCGGCAGCTGGACGACCTGGCCGGGCGGGTGCTGCTCGGGATGCGGCGCGGCCCCGGGGCCACCCGCTGGACCTGCCGGCTGTGCGACACGGCGACCTGCGGCCGGCTGGACGGTCGCTGCCCGGTGGCCGGACCGGACCCGCCGACCTTCAGCGGCTGAACCCAGCTCAGGCGCCGAGCACGTCGGCCATCGACCGCGGCATCCGGCCGTGGCCGAACGTCACCAGCCCGGCCGGGAAGGTCCAGACGTGGAGCTCGTGGCGCATCCGGCCGGCCTCGATCGCCGGGTCGTCGTCGGCGAGGGCCCGGACGTGGTCGAGGTTGGTGCTGCGGTCCCAAGATTCACTGCGGTGACTCCTGTTTGCGCAACAGCAACGTGATGCCGTCATAGAGGAAGCCGCGGCGGCCAGGAAACCGGCCGGCGAGCTCGTCGAGGATGGCGGGGGACCTCGCGGACGGGTAGGACGCTGCGAGGTCCGGAGCGTCGTAGCCCTTCAGGAACACCGTCTCGAAGGGGCTGGCCGCGACGACTCGTTCGTAGTCGTCGAACAGCAACTGGTTCTGTTCGGGTGACGCGAACACAAAGTCGGTCATCCGGTCGGCGAGTGCGTCCCCATGCTCGGGGGTGAGCAGGTCGCGGACCGTGTCGCGATCTGACAGCAGGTGACACCACGGCGGCAGCAGGACGTTGTGGTAGGTCAGCAGCCGGCCCTCGTGCTCGATCCAGAGGTGGTGGCCGTACGAGCTTGACCAGATCGGCCCGAAGTGCGAGTACAGCAATCCACCGGGGACGAGCACCCGATGCATCTCCTCGAGCACGTCGCCCAGGTCGTGGATGTGCTCGAACGCCGAGGATGAGAACACGGCGTCGATCGAGGCGTCCGGCAATCCGCTGCGCTGCGCGGATGTCTGTTCGGTGCGGACGTTGGCGGCGAGTTGCCGGGACGCGAAGGCCGGGTTGACACCGACGAGCTCCGCGGGTGTGTACAAGCGGGCGACCGCGCGCAGCGTGGCCGCGGCGTGGTCGCTGCCGATCTCGACGACGCGCTTTCCGCCGAAGCCGCCAATCGCTGCGTCGACGAGCGCGAGGTCCGGGGCCAACTCTTCGACGGCTCGCTTCGCGGCCCGTCGCTCGAGCACCGCCCGCGCGGCGTCCTGGGCGCGGGCCGGGAGGTGCGCGAAGATGCGCCGGCCGGTGACGCGGAGGGTGGGCATGCGAGGGCACGCTACCGTCCGCGACCACCAGCCCACCGGAGCACCCAGAGGACCCACGAAAACGACGACGGCCGGACCCACAACGCAGGTCCGACCGTCTCCGATGTCCTGAGACATCACACCGTCGGGACGACAGTGTCTGACGCCAGGACATCCCGGACTGATGTCTCAGGACACGGCGGACTGATGTCTCGGGAGATCCCGGACTAGCGGCCGGCGGCTCATCACGCTTCGGCGATGTCGAAGCGTCGCCTGGTGATCACCGCTGTCCTGGTCGAGAAGCGAGACGTCAAGGAGGTGATGGCGGCCTACGCGATCTCCAAGTCCTGGCTCTACGAGCTGGTGGCGCTCTACCGGGCCGAAGGGGAGGCCGCGTTCGAGGCGCGCTCCAAGCGCCCGAAGACCTCGCCGAACGCGACCCCGCCGGGCACCGTCGACCTCGTCCGGCGACTACGCAAGGAACTGACCGAGCAGGGCCTGGACGCCGGACCGGAGACCATCGTGTGGCACCTGTCCCGCCACCACGGCGTGACGCTGTCGCGGACCACGGTGGCCCGCCTGCTCAGCGCCGCCGGCCTGATCGCCCCCCAGCCCCACAAGCGGCCCCGCTCCTCCTGGGTCCGGTTCCAGGCCGACCTGCCCAACGAGACCTGGCAGGCCGACTTCACCCACTACCGGCTGGCCGACGGGACCGACGTGGAGATCCTGACCTGGCTCGACGACTGCACCCGCTACGCCCTCTCGGTCACCGCCCACCGCCGGGTCACCGGCCCCATCGTGGTCGCCACCTTCGGCAACACCGTGGCCGCACACGGGATCCCGGCCTCCACCCTGACCGACAACGGCATGGTCTTCACGACCCGCTTCTCCGGCGGCAAAGGCGGCCGCAACGGCCTGGAGACCCTGCTGCGCCGGCTGCACGTGGTCCAGAAGAACTCCCGACCCAACCACCCGACCACCTGCGGCAAGGTCGAACGCTTCCAGCAGACGATGAAGAACTGGCTACGCGCCCAACCCACCCAACCCGCCACCATCGCCGCGCTGCAGACCCTGCTCGAGCGCTTCGCCGAGGACTACAACCAGCGACGCCCGCACCGCTCGCTGCCCCACCGGGCCACCCCCGCCGCGATCTACGACACCCTGCCCAAGGCACTCCCAGGGCCAAGCCGCGACCCCGACAGCCACGACCGGGTCCGCCACGACCGCATCGACACCACCGGCGTGGTCACCCTGCGCGTCGCCGGCCGCCTGCACCACATCGGCATCGGGCGAACCCACGCCCGAACCCACGTCATCCTGCTCGTCCACGACCTCCACATCCGGATCGTGAACGCCGCCACCGGCGAACTCCTACGCGAGCTCACCCTCGACCCCAACCGCGACTACCAGCCCACCGGACGACCACCCGGACCTGCCCCACGGACCACCAACGACAACGGCCGAACCCACAAAACGTAGGTCCGGCCGTCCGCGATGTCCTGAGACATCACACTGTCGGGGTGGCGGGATTTGAACCCACGACCTCTGCGTCCCGAACGCAGCGCGCTACCAAACTGCGCTACACCCCGCTGAAGCCCGGCAAGTCTAGCCGAGCGTCGGTCGACCCTCGGACCACCGGTCAGAGGGCCACT
>DASYEF010000042.1:0-2016 GCA_036499185.1 Actinomycetes bacterium
CCGGACGACACCGCTACCGCGGCGCTGCTCGAGCGATGGGCGGAGGTCGTCGCCCGGTCCGGGAGCTGAGCCGCCGGCTCTGCGACGATAGCCGCGATGCCGACGCCGCCCACGACGACGCCCACGACGGTGCCCGCGCACCGGGTGGACTCGATGACCCTGCTGCGCGACCTCGTCGAGGACTCGCTCGACGAGGGGTACGCGCGCGCCGCGGCCCGTCGCGCGGCCGACCCGGACGGCGCCCGCCGGGTCGGGGGCCGCGGGATCCTGCTCGTCGTCGGGCTGGTGGCCGTGGGGCTGCTCCTCGCGACTGCCTACGTCCAGACCCGGTCGCGGGCCGGGTCCGCGCAACAGGCGCAGAGCTCGCTCATCGCGACCGTGCAGCAGAAGGAGCACGCCAACGACCTGGAACAGCGCCGGCTCGACCGGCTGCGCACCACCGTGCAGCGCGACCAGCAGAACGGTCTCGCGCTGACCGCGGCGGGTCGTGACCTGGCGGCGAGGCTGGGTCGGCTGGAGGCCAGCACCGGCACCGGAGCGGTCGAGGGCCCCGGAATGGTCGTGCACGTCGCCGACGCCGGGAAGTCGGCCGACGGGTCCGACGTCGACCCGCGCACCGACGAGGAGAACCAGGGCCGGGTCACCGACCGCGACCTGCAGACCCTGGTCAACGAGGTGTGGGCGTCCGGCGCCGAGGCGGTGACTGTCAACGGCCAGCGGCTGACCGTGCTCAGTGCGATCCGCTCGGCCGGCGACGCCGTCCTGGTGGACTTCCGGCCCCTCAACCCGCCGTACACGCTGCGGGCGGTCGGACCCGGCACGATGCGCACCACGTTCGCCGCCGGGTTCGGCGGCAGCTACCTGCAGGTGCTGCAGGGCTACGGGATCACCTCGTCGGTCGAGGACTCCGGCCGGCTTCGGCTGCCCGCGTCGGCCGGCGTCAGCCTGCGGTACGCCGAGGTGCCGGCCCCGCCCCATCCGCGGCCCGGCCGCACCCGGGCCGCCGGCGGCGCCGGCGCGAGCACGAGGAGTGCGCGGTGATCGCCGCCGTCGGGCTGGTGCTCGGGATCGTCGCGGGCCTGTTCCTCGAGCCCACCGTCCCGACCTGGCTGCAGCCCTACCTGCCGATCGCCGTCGTCGCCGCGCTGGACGCGGTGTTCGGCGGGGTACGAGCCCTGCTCGACGGCATCTTCGACGACAAGGTCTTCGTCGTGTCGTTCGTGTCGAACGTGCTCGTCGCGGCGCTCATCGTCTACCTGGGGGACCAGCTGGGCGTGGGGACCCAGCTCTCGACAGGAGTCGTCGTGGTCCTGGGCATCAGGATCTTCGCCAACGCGGCCGCCATCCGACGGCAGCTGTTCAAGGCATGACCAGCCCTGAGGGTCCGGCGCGCCCGGGTCGTGGTGCGTGGGGCCGGCTCGCGTCGGCGTTCCGGCCCGGGGTCAAGCGCGGCCATCTGCTGCCCGCCCTGCTGTGCGCACTGCTCGGCTTCGCGTTCGTGGTGCAGGTCCGCTCCACCCAGGAGACCGGCCTCGAGGGTCTGCGGCAGAGCGACCTCGTTCGCATCCTCGACGACGTCAACCAGAGGGCGGACCGGCTGCGCACCGAGGCACGCGACCTCGACGACACCCGGGCCCGGGTGACCAGTGGCAGCACCGGGTCCAGGGCTGCGCTGCAAGAGGCGGAGGACCGAGCGAAGGTCCTCGGCGTCCTCGCCGGCACCCTCCCGGCGACCGGCCCCGGCATCGAGCTCACCGTGAGCGACCCGAAGGGAAAGGTCGGATCCGACGTGCTTCTCGACACCCTCGAAGAGCTCCGCGACGCCGGGGCCGAGGCCGTGGAGATCGGCACCCTCAACGGGCCCGCGGTCCGGGTCGTCGCCAGCACGTCGTTCGCCGACACCCGGACCGGCGGCGGCCCCGGCAGCCGGGTCGTGGTGGACGGCACCGAGCTCACCTCGCCGTACCGGTTCCGTGTCATCGGGGACCCGCGCACGCTCGCGGCCGCGCTGGACAT
>DASYEF010000043.1:0-42249 GCA_036499185.1 Actinomycetes bacterium
TGGCCGACCCGTGCCCCGGCGACGACCGGCAGCAGCCGCGGACCCGGCAGCAGGGCGGCCACCGCGGCGACCCGGTCGTGGTCACCGGCCAGGTAGAGGTGGGTGCGGTGTCCCTCGGCCGGGGGAGGCCCGACGATGCCGCCGTCGACCAGGGTCGCACCGGCGCCCTCCACAACGGCGCGCACGCGCTCGAGGGTCGTAGGCGAGAGCGGGTTGGCGTCGACGTAGGTGCCGGTGAAGCCGCTCGCGGCGACCTGCTCGGCCACCGGCAGGGCTGCCTGCGGCGGCAGCACGCTGAGCACCAGGTCCGCGCCGTCGACCAGCGACCGCAGGTCCGGTACGGCGGTCAGCCCCTCGCGCTCGGCCCGCTCCCGGCTCCGCTCACTGCGACCTTCCGGCAGCCACCGCACCGCGTGCCCCGCGGCAGCGACCTCGCCTCCGACCCGCGAGCCCATGGCACCGGGGTGGAGGAGCGCGACGGTCGCCACGGCGGGACGCGCGTCAGGCGTGGCCGTCGAAGAGGCTGGTCACCGAGCCGTCGTCGAAGACTTCGCGCACCGCACGGGCCAGCAGGCTGGCGATCGGCAGCACCGTGAGCTTGTCGAAGCGCAGGTCGTCGGGGATCGGCAAGGTGTCGGTGACGACCACCTCGCTGACGCTGGAGTTCTTCAGCCGGTCGACGGCCGGCCCGGAGAAGATCGCGTGCGTCGCGGCCATGATGACGTCGGCGGCACCCGCGGCGAACAGCGCGTCGGCCGCCTTGCAGATGGTGCCGGCGGTGTCGATCATGTCGTCCTGCAGGATGCAGGTGCGGCCGGCGACGTCACCGACGACCCGGTTGGCGGTGGACTGGTTGGGGCGGTCAGGGTCGCGGGTCTTGTGGATGAACGCGAGCGGCGCGCCGTACATCGTCTCGGACCAGCGCTCGGCGAGACGCAGCCGACCGGCGTCCGGTGAGACGATGGTGACGTTCTTGTGGTCGACCCGGCGCTTGACGTAGGACGCGAGCAGCGGCAGGGCGTAGAGGTGGTCGACGGGGCCGTCGAAGAAACCCTGGATCTGTGCGGTGTGCAGGTCGATGGCCATCATCCGGTCGGCGCCCGCGACCGCGAACAGGTCGGCCATCAGGCGGGCGGAGATCGGTTCGCGGCCGCGGCCCTTCTTGTCCTGCCGGGCGTAGGGGAAGAACGGCAGCACCACGGTGATCCGCTTGGCCGAGGCGCGCTTGAGCGCGTCGACCATGATCAGCGTCTCCATCACCCAGGTGTTGATCGGCGACGTGCAGCACTGGAGGACGAAGGCGTCGCAGCCGCGGACCGACTCCTTGTAGCGCACGTAGATCTCGCCGTTGGCGAAGTCGTAGGCCGTGGTGGGGGTGAGCTCGATGCCCAGCTCGACCGCGACCTGCTCCGCCAGGTCGGGGTGCGCGCGGCCGGAGAAGAGCATCAGCTTCTTCTCGCCCGTGGTCTTGATGAAGCTCATCCGCCGGACCTCTCGTCGTTGCTCGCCTGCTCGGCCGCGACGGCCCGCTCCGCCGCGGCAGCTGTCTTGGTGCCGGCCCGGCGCCGGGCGACCCACCCGGCGATGCCGCGCTGCCGCCCGCGCGCCACGGCCAGCTCGCCCGGCCGCACGTTGTTGGTGATCGTCGAGCCGGCCGCGATGTAGGCGCCGTCGGCGATGTGCACCCCGCCGATGATCACCGAGTCGCTGCCGACGAAGGTGTGCTCGCCGACGGTGCTGTGCTTCTTCTCGACGCCGTCGAAGTTGGCGAAGATCGTCCCCGCGCCGATGTTGGCGCCGGCCCCGATGGTGGCGTCGCCGACGTACGAGAGATGCGGCACCTTGGCCCCGTCGCCCACATCGGCCTTCTTCAGCTCCACGAAGCCGCCGGCCTTGGCGCCGCGGCCCAGCCGGGTTCCGGGGCGCAGGTAGGTGTAGGGGCCGACGGTGGCTTCCGGGCCGATCACGGCGCCGTAGGACGTCGTGCGGGTCACCTGGGCGCCCTCGCCGACGGTGGTGTCGACCAGCTGGCAGTCGGGTCCGATGCTCGCGCCGCGCGCGACCGTGGTGCGGCCGCGCAGGATGGTCGATGGCTCGAGCGTGGTGTCGGGCTCGAGGACGACGTCGGCGTCGATCCACGTCGTCGCGGGGTCGATGACCGTCGTACCCGCGCGCATCCAGCGCTCGACGGTGCGGCGGTTGAGCTCGCGATGCAGGGCCGCGAGCTGGACCCGGTCGTTGACCCCTTCGACCTGCCAGGTGTCGGCGACGGCGACCGCCCCGACCCGGCCGCCGGCCGCACGGGCGTGCGCGACGACGTCGGTGAGGTAGAGCTCGCCCTGGGCGTTGTCGGTGTCGAGCCGGCCGAGGCCCTCGCGCAGCGCGTCGGCCTGGAACGCGTAGACGCCGGAGTTGATCTCGTGGACGGCCAGCTCTTCCTCGGTGGCGTCCTTCTGCTCGACGATGCGCGCCACGGCGCGATGGGCGTCGCGGATCACCCGGCCGTAGCCGGACGGGTCGGGCACGACGGCGGTGAGCACCGTGACGGCGTCGCCGTGCACCTGGTGCTCCTCGAGCAGGTCGTGGAGCGTGTCGGCGGTGAGCAGCGGGGCGTCGCCGTAGGTGACCACGATCGTGCCGGTCAGCGGCGGCAAGGCCTCGAGCGCGCACAGGGCGGCGTGGCCGGTGCCGTGCTGCTGGTCCTGGACGGCCGTCTGCACGCCGGGCGCGACCTCACTGAGGTGGGCGGTGACCTCGTCGCGGCCGTGGCCGACGACGACGACGAGGTGCTCGGGCTCGAGGGCCTGGGCGGCCAGCACCGCGTGGTGCACGAGGGCGCGGCCGCCGACCTGGTGGAGGACCTTGGGGATCGACGACTTCATCCGGGTGCCCTCACCAGCGGCGAGGACGACCACGGCGGCCGGTCGGGCGGGGCTCACGCGGCGAGCGCTCCTGGGCGAGGCGGCAGACGGGCGTCATTCACCTTCAGGATACCTGCCCGCGGGAGGTCTGAGGACCCCACCGCAGGAGGTCCGGCGGGTGAGACTTGAGCTCCGCCTGCTGGACTCGAACCAGCACTTCAAGACTCCAAAGGTCTGTGGGCTGCCAGTTACCCCAAGGCGGACCGAATGCCCAGGTTAGACGTCTGGCCACGAGAGCTCGTTTCATGTTCGTTTCCGGGTCTGGCAAACGCCGTCCAGCACGCCTCTCCAGAGCCCTTCGATCTGTTGGTAGAGCACGCGGGACTTCACGACCGAGATGACGAGACATCCGTGGTAGCTGTCACCGATGTTCTTACGCACCGTCGTCGGGCGATGCCGCTTGAGGGTTGGCTTGTCGAATCGATCGAGAGCGACACCAAGCTCACGACTCCACCACCGGTGTGCGGCGTCGAGATCCGCGGACTCGTGAATGGACAGGCGGTATCGCCGATCGGCCTCGGGTGCGCCCATGAGATCCAGCCATCTCAGGAAGAGCCTGATGACGTCGGCATCGCTGTTGATGAGCTTCACCTCCTCCCTCCTGCGATAGGGCTTGTCCTTGGAGCCTTCAGCCCAATACAGAACCGCGCCCGCGATCATGAGGTCCCGACCCGCCATGCCGGCCACACGCTGTCTCGCCGATTCCTTGATGCCACGGCGGTCGGCTTCGCGGCTGGCCATCACTTCAATGCTCCAGCGCGCCAGATTCATGTGCCTCGCATGCTGGACCCGCGCCACCAGGTCCGGTGGCGGGGGAACATCCCGCACCCAGAGCGAGACCGAGCTCTTGGCGACACCGAGGGCCGCGATGATCTCGGTATAGGTGGCCCCCTCCGCACGCATGACTCGGGCTCGCGCTCGCAGCTCGTCCTTGGCCCTCGGACGAGCGGTCCAAGCCGGAGTCGGGAGGTCAGCCACCCACCTCGTGACCGTACTTCGACTCTGCACGCCGACGCGCGCGGCGATCTGCTCGATGCTGAAGCCTTGCTGGCGCAATGCGCGAGCCTGCTCGCGCAGCGCGGGGTTGGTGGCCATGGAACATCTGAGCAACGACCCCGGACACAACCTCGCAACGGGACCCCGGGCGCACCGGGGGCTACGGTGCTGAGGTGGTGAGCGAAGAGACGGAACGGGGGCCGGCGACTCGCACCCGCCGCGACGGGCGGGGTCGGATGACCGGCAGGGAGCGGCGCGAGCAGCTGCTCGATGTCGGCCGGTCGCTGTTCGCGCAGAAGGGCTTCGACGCGACGTCGGTGGAGGAGATCGCCGCCAAGGCCGGCGTCTCCAAGCCCGTCGTCTACGAGCATTTCGGCGGCAAGGAGGGCCTCTACGCCGTCGTGGTCGACCGCGAGATGAGCGCCCTTCTTGACGCCATCACCGGCGCCCTCGCCAGCAGCGGCCACCCGCGCGACCTCCTGGAACGGGCCGCGTTCGCCCTGCTCGACTACGTCGAGAGCTCCAGCGACGGCTTCCGGATCCTGGTCCGCGACTCTCCCGTCGCCCAGCAGACCGGCTCCTTCGCATCCCTGCTCAGCGACGCCGCCAGCCAGGTCGAGCACATCATGGGCAACCAGCTGACGTCGCGCGGGTTCGACCCCAAGCTCGCCGGGATGTACGCCCAGATGCTGGTCGGGATGGTCGCGCTCACCGGCCAGTGGTGGCTGGACGCACGCAACCCGGACAAGGCAGTGGTGGCGGCGCACCTGGTCAACCTCGCGTGGAACGGGCTCTCCGGCCTCGAGCCGGAGCCCGGCCTCCGCAGCGCCGGCAGTCCGACCTAGCTTGCGAGCGGCTCGAGCAGCTCGAGCCGGTTGCCGTGCGGGTCGTGCGCGTAGCAGCGCCGGTAGCCGGGGAAGTCGTCGTCCCAGACGACGTCCACCCCTGCCGCGACCAATCGTCCGGCCATCCCGTCCAGGTCCTCGACGAGCAGCCCCGGATGCGCCTTGCGGGCCGGCCGGAAGTCCTCCTCGACCCCGAGGTGCAGCTCCAGCGCACCGGACCGGAACCACGCCCCGCCACGCGCGGCCAGCACCGGCGGCTTGGCCACCTCCACCATGCCGAGCAGCTCGCCATAGAAGCGACGCAGCACGTCCTCGGACCCGCGCGGCGCCGAGAGCTGCACGTGGTGCAGCCCGACGAGGCTCACGACCCCACCCGCTGGGCGACCGCGAAGATCCGCCGGAACGGCAGCACCGTCCCCCATGGCCGCTCCGGGTACGTCGAGGCGATCGCCCGCCGGTAGTCGGCGAGGAACTCCTCGCGCTCCTCCTCGGACCCGAGCACCTGCAGGTAGGGCCGCAGCCCGGTGCCGGACACCCAACGCACCACGGCGTCGGGGCCGCGCAGGACATGCAGGTAGGTCGTCTCCCAGACGTCGACCGCGCAGCCGAGCTCGGCGAGGGTCCGCAGGTACGTCGACGGCTGCTCCACTGCGGGGCGAGCCCGGTCGGTGCCGCCGAAGACCGCGGCCCACCGCGGGGACGTTGCCACCAGGGCCATCGCGGTGTGCGTCCGGTCGCCGAAGTTGCCCGGCACCTGGAAGGCCAGCCAGCCGCCGGGCCGGACCGCCTCGATGAGCCGCGAGAGCAGAGCGAGGTGCCCCGGCACCCACTGCAGGGTCGCGTTGCACACGACCACGTCCACCGGCTCGGCGGGTGCCCACTCCCGCAGGTCGGCGACCGCGAACGAGAGCCCGTCCTCGGCCCCGCCGGCCATCGCCTGCCCGATCATCTCCTGCGAGGAGTCCAGCCCCTCGATCCGGGCGTCCGGCCAGCGGTCCCGCAAGGTCCGGGTGAGGTTGCCCGGCCCGCACCCCAGGTCGACCACGTGGCGCGCGTCCGCGCTGCCGACCCGGCGTACCAGGTCGTGGAAGGGGCGGCCCCGCTCGGCCGCGAACTGCAGGTACTGCTCCGGGTCCCAGCGCATCGACGTTCCCTCTTCCATCAAGTATCTTGACGTCAAGACAACCGTGCCCGGTCACTGTCTTGATGTCAAGAGACATGGCGTCGATACTCGGTGTGGATCAGCCCGGGTGGGTCAGCCGGATGTCGATCGGGCGAGCGGCGAGGAGGTGGCGAGGTGCCGGACGAGGTCGACCGGCTCGTCGCGGCGTGGGCCCGGGAGCGCCCCGACCTCGACGTCGCGCCGCTGGAGGTGCTCAGCCGGGTCACCCGGCTCGCGCGGCACCTGGACCGGGCCCGCCGCAGCGCCTTCGAGGCGCACGAGCTCGAGGTCTGGGAGTTCGACGTCCTCGCCGCACTGCGCCGCGCCGGCAGCCCCTATGTCCTCTCCCCCGGCCAGCTGCTCGCCCAGACTCTGGTGACCTCGGGAACGATGACCAACCGGGTCGACCGACTGGAGTCGCGCGGCCTGGTGCAGCGGCTGCCGGACCCCACCGACCGCCGCGGCGTGCACGTCCGGCTCACCCCCCGCGGCAAGGAGCGGGTCGACGCCGCGCTGGCCGACCTGCTGGCCCGCGAGCGCGAGCTGCTCGCCTCGCTCACCGTGGCCGAGCAGCAGGAGCTCTCGACGCTGCTGCGTGCCCTGGTCGCCCCCTTCGAGACCGACACCTGACCGCCCCCCCGCCTCCGCGGTTGACCACGTGTAGGTGGTCAACCCCGGAACTTGGCGGGCCGTGCAGGGCCCGCCAAGCACCGCTGGGCCCCGCCAAGCAGGACGGCGACATCAGGTGCCGGCGCGCCCTCGAGACCGCTGTCACACGGCGACGAAGCGGCCCTCGACCAGGCGCGGGACCACGTCGCTGGAGTCGATCTCGCCCGCGATCGCCACGTCCTCGGCGAAGCCCCGCTCGACGAGCTCGAGCCCCGACACACAGCTCTCCAGCGGGCGCAAGGAGCGGAACGCCATCGCGGCCACCTCCGACTCCGGCGTGAGCTCCAGCTGGGGGTTCGCCGCCATCAACCGGTCGATGACCGCGCCAGCACCGACCAGGTCCTCGTACGCCGGGCGCAGCGACCCGTCCGACCAGCTTTCCCCCGCGGGCACGATCGCGACCCGCTCGACCTCCTGCAGGGCCAGCGCGACCGCCTTGGCGTTGCGCAGGCAGCCCGCGACGACCGGCACCTCGGCGTTCACCGCGGCGAACGCGATCGACGAGCCGTTGGGCGACGGCAGGATCAGCCGCGTGTCACGGTCGACGCCGAGCAGGCTCGCGGGCGACAGCGTCAGCCCCTCGTGCGAGGAGCGGGTGCCGGCGAGCACCGCGTCGATGTCGCGGGCCAGCTGCCGGGCCGACTCGCCGCCGGTGTGCGGCCAGACCTTCGCGCCGCGCTCGACGGCAATCGTTACCGCAGTCGAGAAGGAAAGCACGTCGACCACGACGACGACGTCGCTGCGCTCGGCCAGGGTCCGGGCGCCGACGGGTCCCCATTCCAGCGCGACCGGCATGCGGCGGAGCGTAACCGCCCGCCGGCTCGGCACGCCCGGGACGGCAGATCTCCGACCGAACGGCGGACGCCGCCCGTCGTACGCCCAGGGCTCAGCCCTCGGCTGCCTCGGCGAGGTCCAACCAGCGCTCCTCGAGCCCGTGCCGCTCGTCGGTCACCGCGCGCAGCCGGGCGTCGAGGTCCAGCACGCGCTCGTGGTCGGTCGCCGCCGCGGCGAGCTCCTCGTGCAGCCGGCCCTCGTCGGCCCGCAGCCGCTCGAGGCGCCGCTCCACCCGAGCCAGCTCCTTGCGCGCCTCCCTCGCGGCCGCCGCCCCCGACACCCCCGCCGAGTTGTCAGCCGCTGGACGACCGGGGGGTCGTTCTCCGGCTGACAAGTGAGCCGTACGACGGAGGGTGAGGTACTCGTCGATGCCGCCGGGCAGGTCGCGCAGCCGGCCGTCGCCGAGCAGCGCTACCGTCCGGTCGCAGATCCGCTCGACGGCGTACCGGTCGTGCGAGACCACCAGCAGAGTCCCCGGCCACCCGTCGAGCAGGTCCTCCAGCGCCGTCAGCGTGTCGATGTCGAGGTCGTTCGTGGGCTCGTCGAGGAGCAGCACGTTGGGCTCGTCCATCAGCAGGCGCAGCAGCTGCAGGCGCCGCCGCTCGCCGCCGGAGAGCTCGCCCACCGGGGTCCACTGCGCGTTACCCACGAAGCCGAACCGCTCGCACATCTGGGTGGCCGTGATCGTGCGACCACGCCCGAGGTCGACCTCGCGGCGGACCGACTCGACGGCCTCGAGGACCCGCAGCGCCGGGTCGAGCTCGGCGACGTCCTGGGAGAGGTACGCCGGCCGCACGGTCACTCCGCGCACGACCCGGCCGGACGTGGGCGAGAGCTCACCGACCAGCAGCCGCAGCAGCGAGGTCTTGCCCGAGCCGTTGACCCCGACGATGCCGATTCGGTCGCCGGGCCCGACGAGCCAGGTCTGGTGGTCGAGCAGCGTCCGGCCGCCGAGCTCGACGGTGGCCTCCACGACGTCGTAGACCGTCCTGCCGAGCCGGGAGCTGGCGAACCGCACCAGCTCGACCCGGTCCCGCGGCTCGGGCTCGTCGGCGATCAGCGCGTTGGCGGCGTCGATGCGGAACCGCGGCTTGGACGTGCGGGCCGGCGGTCCGCGGCGCAGCCAGGCCAGCTCCTTGCGGAGCAGGTTGCTCCGTCGCGCGTCGGTGACCGCCTCCATCCGCTCCCGCTCGGCGCGCGCGAGGACGTACGCCGAGTAGCCGCCGTCGTAGGCCCGCACCTCGCCGTCGTGCACCTCCCAGGTGGTGCGGCACACGGCGTCGAGGAACCACCGATCGTGGGTCACCACGACGAGCGCCTCGCGGCGCCCGGCCAGGTGAGTCGCCAGCCAGTCGATGCCCTCGACGTCGAGGTGGTTGGTCGGCTCGTCGAGCACCAGCAGGTCGTGGTCGGTGACCAGGGCGCGGGCCAGCGCGACCCGGCGCCGTTCGCCTCCGGAGAGCGGCCCGACCGTCCGGTCGAGCATGGCGTCGAGGTCGTCCCGGTCGCCGAAGAGGCCACCGAGCACGTCGCGGGTCCGCGGGTCGGCGGCCCATTCGTGCGCCGGCCCCTCTCCGACCACGAGGGAGCGGACCGTCGCCGTGGGGTCGAGGTCGTCGTGCTGGAGCACCTCGGCGACGCGCAGGCCGCCGGCATGGGTGACGCGGCCGGTGTCCGGCGCCTCCCGGCGGGTCAGCAGCCGGAGCAGGGTCGACTTCCCGTCGCCGTTGCGGCCCACCACCCCGGTCCGGTCGCCCTCGGCGACGCCGAGCGAGACGCCGTCGAGCAGCACCCGGGTGCCGTAGGCCTTCGTGGCGTCCTCGAGGTTGACCAGGTTGCGGGCCACCCCGACTCAGCCCTCGCCGCCAACGAGCCGCGCCCCGGGCACGGGGCCGTGCACCCGGCGTACCGCGCGGTAGGTGCCGGTCGCGCTGAGCGCCACCGCGATGTCGATGGCGTGCTCCGGCCCCTGCGCGAGGAAGACGACCGACGGCCCGCTGCCCGACACGATGCCGCCCAGCGCCCCGGCGTCGACGCCGGTCTCCAGGGTGGACCGCAGCTCGGGCCGCAGCGACACGGCCGCGACCTCGAGGTCGTTGGTGAGCGCCGCGCCGAGCGCGTCGGCGTCCCCGGACCGCAGCGCAGCCATCAGCCCGTCGGGGACCCGCGGCTCCGGCACCGGTACGCCGTCGCGGAGCCGGTCGCACTCGGCGTACACCGTCGGCGTGGACAGACCCTCGGCGGACACCGCGATCACCCACGAGAACGTCCCCCGCGCCAGCACCGGCGTCAGGACCTCGCCGCGCCCGGTGCCCAGCGCCGTGCCGCCGACCAGCGAGAACGGCACGTCGCTGCCCAGAGCCGCCGCGAGGCCGAGCAGCTCGGAACGGCCCAGCCCGGTCTGCCACAGCGCGTCGCATGCCACGAGGGTGGCCGCCGCGTCGGCGCTCCCGCCGGCCATCCCGCCCGCGACCGGGATCGCCTTGGTGACGTGCAGCCGCACGTTGGCCGCGAGCCCGACTCGCTCGGCCAACAGCTCGGCCGCCGCGACTGCGAGGTTGGTGCGGTCCTGGGGTACGCCGTCGACCGGCTCGCCCTCCGAGGTGGTCACGCTGATCGACAGCTCGTCGGCCTCGGCCGCGACGATCTCGTCGTACAGCGAGACCGCGTGGTACGCCGTGGCGAGCTCGTGGAAGCCGTCGGCCCGCGCGGCCCCGACCGCCAGCGCCAGGTTGATCTTCGCTGGCGCGCGCACGGTCACCGACGTCACGTGGGGAGCCTAGGAGGGCCGTGCTCGGCCAGCCGGGCGAAGTCGGCGACGCCGAGCTGCTCGCCGCGGGTCCGCGGGTCGATGCCTGCCGCGCGCAGGGCCTCTTCGGCGGCCGGCGCCGACCCGGCCCACCCGGCCAGAGCGGCCCGCAGCGTCTTGCGCCGCTGGCCGAACGCCGCGTCGACGAGCCGGAACACCTCGGCCCGGCTCGCAGTCGTGGCCCGTGGCTCGCGCCTCGACATCGCGACCAGCCCGGAGTCGACGTTGGGCGCGGGCCAGAACACGGATCGCCCGATGGCGCCGGCGCGCCGTAGGTCGGCGTACCACGCCGCCTTCACCGACGGCACGCCGTAGACCTTGCTGCCGGGCCCGGCGACCAGCCGGTCGGCCACCTCGGCCTGCACCATGACGAGCACCCGTTGCAGTGAAGGCACCTGCTCGAGCAGGTGCAGCAGCACGGGTACGGCGATGTTGTAGGGCAGGTTGGCGACCATCGCGGTCGGGTCGGGGCCCGGCAGCGCGTCGATCCGCAACGCGTCAGCGGTGACGACGGTCAGGCGGTCGGCAAGCGTCGGGGCGAACCGTCGTACCGTCGCCGGCAGCTCGGCCGCCAGCACCGGGTCGATCTCGACGGCTGTCACGCCGGCCGTCGCCGGCAGCAGCGCAAGGGTGAGCGAGCCGAGGCCCGGACCGACCTCGAGGACGTGGTCCTCGGGCGTGACCTCGGCGGCGCGCACGACGCGGCGCACGGTGTTGGGGTCGATGACGAAGTTCTGCCCGAGCGTCTTGGTCGGGCGTACGCCGAGCCGAGCCGCGATCTCGCGGACCTCGGCCGGCCCGAGCAGGGCGGCGTCCTCGGCGGCCATCGGCGGCCGCGTCAGCTGAACAGGTAGTGGCCGCAGACCGGCCACTGGCCGGCACCGCTGCGGTTGTAGAGGATCTGCGCGCGGTAGGTCTGCTCGGACGAGCTCGCGTCCGACGGCAGGCCGACACCGCCGACCGCCTGCCAGGTGCTCTCCATGAACTGGTACAGCCCGTAGAACGGTCCGGCGGGGTTGTACGCCTGCGGGTTGCCCCCGGACTCGCAGTTGGCCAGCGCCGCCCAGTTCAGCCCGTCGGCCGACGGCGCGTGCTGGGGCAGCTTCTTGGTGCCGACCATCAGCACCTGGGTCACCGGCTCCTCGGTGACCTTCTTCTCGACGAGCTTGCGCGAGTCGAGCTTGCCGTCGAGGTAGGTCTCGCGGAACGTGCGTACCTCGATGCCGACCTTGCCCGGGGTGACGACCTTGGTCTGGCCGACGTACATGCTCTTCGACTTCTTCTTCACGGTGTCGAACCGGATCGGGCGCTGCTCGACGGAGCGCTTGCCGTCGACCCGGGTGACCGATACGACCTCCTCCGAGAACGGCTGGCTCGCGAGGTCGGTCGACGTGCGGTCCTGGCGGCGCACGGTCACGCCGGCGTCCTGCATCGCGCTGCGCAGCGTGGTCGCGGTCGTGGTGATCTCGTGGCGCTTGCCGTCGGCGAGGAACGTCAGGTGGTGGGGCATCCGGACGTCGAGTGACATGCCCCCGCGACCGATCGGCCTGCTGCGCGACGCCGACACGTAGGCGCCCCCGGATCGGACGCCGAGCAGCATCAGGGCCTCGGCAACGGTGCGCCCCGTCGTCCAGACCGTGCGCGTCTCGCCGTCGACAGTCAGCACCACCGGCCGGCCGTAGCGGACCAGCACGGTCTCGCCGTCGTGCAGGGTGCTGGCCGGCGACGGTGAGACGAGGTCGTGCTGCACGTCGTAGCCGATGCGCTGGTCGTCAAGGAGGTCGCCGACCGTGCGGGCGAAGCCGTGGACGTGGCGGGCGTCCCCGTCGACGGACACAGTGACCGTCTTGTCCAGCTGGACGAAGGCCGTGGTGCCGGCGAGCAGCGCGACGATGACGGCGACCTGCAGGACCACGACAGGGGCTGATCGCAGGCGGGAGCTCCACCCCGCTGAGTGGCGCCCGGCGGCGTGCCGCCCGGCTCCCGGCTGCTGGCCCATAAGCCGACGACGGTAGCGGGCGGGATCGGGCAGGGGCAACACGAGTCCCACCGGCCCCACGGCGGGCCGCCTTTCATGGTCATTTGCGACGTTCTGGTGCGACACGCCGGGCGTGTCGCACCCGAAGGTCGCAAACGGCGAACCTGGCGGGTCACCAGGGGTCGAAGGCGGCCTCGGTGTTGGCGGCGAGCGCGGTGCACAGCGTGTCCTCGCCGACGCCGAGCACCTCGGCCATCGCGCGCACGGTGTGCGGGACGAGGTAGGACGCGTTGGTCCGGCCGCGGTACGGCGTCGGGGTGAGGAACGGCGCGTCGGTCTCGACCAGCACCCGGTCCAGCGGCGTCACGGCGAGTGCGTCGCGCAGGCCCTGCGCGTTCTTGAAGGTGACGGTGCCGGCAAAGGACAGCCACCAGCCGCGCCCCACGCAGTGCTCGGCCATCGCCGTGTCGCCGGAGAAGCAGTGGAAGACGACCCGCTCCGGCGGTCCGGCGTCCTCGAGGATCCGCAGCACGTCGTCGTGACTGTCCCGGTCGTGGATGACGAGCGCCTTGCCGTGCTTGTCGGCCATCTCGATGTGCGCGCGGAACGACTCCTCCTGGACCGCCCGGCCCGCCGGACCGGTGCGGAAGAAGTCCATGCCGGTCTCGCCCACGGCGCGCACCGCGTCGTCGCCGGCGAGGGCGTCGATCTCGGCGAGCGCGGTGTCGAGGGTGCCGACCTCGGCGAGGCGAGGTGCCTCGTTGGGGTGCAGGGCGACGCCGGCCACGATGTCGGCGTACCGCTGCGCGGTCTCGACCGCCCATCGCGCGCCGGGCAGGTCGCAGCCGATCTGCACGATCCTCGGTACGCCGACAGCCGCGGACCGCGCCAGTGCGTCGTCGACCTCGAGCCGGTCGTCGTCCGCCGTGGCGATGTCCAGGTGGCAGTGCGAGTCGGCCACCGGCACCAGCAGAGGTGCGGGCGCCGGTGGCCGCTCGGTCATGCCGACTCGGGATCCTCGATGCGCGGGAACAGCGGCGCCGACTTCACCACCGGCGCCCCGGCGGGCAGCTGGCCCCACCGGCCGGCGTCCTGCACCCGGGCGTCCGCGATCGTCCCCAAGGTTGCCTCGGCGCCGAGCGCCTGCCACAGGACCGCGCACGCCTTGGGCATCACCGGGTTGAGCAACACGGCGACGACCCGCAGCGCCTCGGCGGTCGCGTAGAGGATCCGGTCGAGGTCTGCGGCGCGCGCATCGTCCTTCGCGACCTGCCAGGGCGCCGACTCGGTCACGTAGTTGTTGACGATCCGGACGTAGTCCATCGCGGCCACGATCGCGGCCTGCAGCTCGAGCCGGTCGATCGCGGCGTCGGCGTCAGCCACCGCCTTCAGCGCCGCGTCGGCCAGCAGCGGCTCGTCGACCGGAGCCGGCAGCACGCCGTCACGGTAGCGACCGACCATCGAGGTCAGCCGCGAGGCGAGGTTGCCCAGCTGGTCGGCGAGCTCGGCCTTGTAGCGCGCGCTGAGGTCCTCCCAGGAGAACGAGCCGTCCTGCCCGAACGGGATCGCCCGCAGGAAGTAGTAGCGGAATGCGTCCGAGCCGAAGACGTCGACGATCTCGCTCGAGGCGATCGCGGTCAGCTTGGACTTGCTCATCTTCTCCCCGCCCACCAGCAGCCAGCCGTGGGCGAAGACGGTCTTCGGGAGCGGTACGCCGGCAGCCAGCAGCATGGCCGGCCAGATCACGGCGTGGAACCGCAGGATGTCCTTGCCGACCAGGTGGATGTCCGGCGGCCAGGTGTGCGCGAACTTCTCGGTGGCTGCCTCGTCGCCGTACCCCGCTGCGGTGAGGTAGTTGAGCAGGGCGTCGATCCATACGTAGAGGACGTGCTTGTCGTCCCAGGGGATCGGGATACCCCAGTTGAACGTCGAGCGCGAGATCGAGAGGTCCTGCAGGCCCTGCTTGACGAACGAGACGACCTCGTTGCGCGCGCTCGGCGGCTGGACGAACTCCGGGTGCTCCTCGTAGAGCGCGAGGAGCTGGTCGGCGTACGCCGAGAGCCGGAAGAAGTAGTTCTCCTCCGAGATCCACTCGACCGGGCGGCCGTGGATCGGGCACAGCTTCTCGCCGTTCTCGCCGTCGACGAGCTCGGCCGGGAGCTTGAACTCCTCGCAGGACACGCAGTAGGGGCCGTCGTAGCTGCCGAGGTACACGTCGCCCTTCTCGTTCAGGGCGGACCAGAACTCCTGGACCCGGGCCGTGTGCCGTGGCTCGGTCGTGCGGATGAAGTCGTCGTTGGCGGCGTCGATGGTCTGCAGGAGGGGTCGCCAGGCGTTCTCGACGAGGTCGTCGGTGAACTCCTTGGCCGTCTTGCCGGCCGCCTCGGCCGAGCGCAGCACCTTCTCGCCGTGCTCGTCGGTCCCGGTGAGGAACCAGACGTCCTCGCCACGCTGGCGGTGCCAGCGGGTGATGACGTCGCCAGCGACGGTCGTGTACGCGTTGCCGATGTGCGGCGGAGCGCTCACGTAGTAGATCGGCGTCGTGACGTAGAACGCCTTCCCGCCGGCGGTCCCGGTGGGCACGGCGGCAGCGGCGTCGGTCATGCGCCCAGCCTACGGTCGCGTCGCCAGCCGTTTTGTCGCCCGCCCGCGAAGGGAGTCAGCCGAGCTTGGGCAGGCCGCGCTTGAGCTGGCGGACGGCCTGGACGATCCGCTGCTCGTTCTCGATGAGGGCGAACCGCACGAAGCCGTCGCCGGCCGGCCCGAACCCGACGCCCGGCGACAGGGCGACGTCGCAGTCCTGCACGATCTTGGTGGCGAACTCGATCGAGCCCAGCTCGGCGTACGGCTCGGGGATCGGCGCCCAGACGAACATCGTGCCGCGGGGCCGCTCGACGTCCCACCCGATCCGGGCCAGGCCGTCGACGAGGGCGTTGCGCCGCGACTGGTAGACCGCGTTGACCTCGGCCGGGTAGTCCGACGCCTCGTTCATCGTGACCGTCGCGGCGATCTGGATCGGCTGGAAGGTGCCGTAGTCGAGGTAGGACTTGAGCTTGGTCAGAGCGCCGACCACCTCGGCGTTGCCGACGAGGAACGCGACCCGCCAACCCGCCATCGAGAACGACTTGGTCATCGAGTAGAGCTCGACGGCACAGTCCTTGGCGCCCTCGGCCTGCAGGATCGACGGCGGCTGCCAGCCGTCGAAGGCCACGTCGGCGTAGGCGAAGTCGTGCACCAGGACGACGTCGCGCTCGCGGGCCCAGTCGACCAGCCGCTGCATGTCCGCGAGCTCGATCGTCGCGGTGGTCGGGTTGTGCGGGAAGGACAGCACGACCACCCGCGGCTTGGGCCAGCCCAGCTCCCACGCTTCCATCACGTTGGCGACGTAGTCCTCGCCGGTGCCGACGGGCACTTGCCGCGCGTCGGCACCGGCGAAGTAGGGGCCCCAGATGTGGATGGGGTACGACGGGCTGGGCACCAGGGCTGCGTCGCCGGGCTGCAGCAGCACCCACATCAGGTGGCTGAAGCCCTCCTTGGCACCGATCGTCGAGAGCACCTCGGTGTCGGGGTCCAGCGAGACCCCGAACTTGCGCTGATAGAGCGCGGCCACGGCCTGGCGCAGCTTGGGGATGCCGCGGGACGCCGAGTAGCGGTGGTTGCGCACGTTGTGCGCCGCCTCGGCGAGCTTCTCGACCGCGATC
The DNA here is from genome assembly GCA_036499185.1 of Actinomycetes bacterium. Classification (GTDB taxonomy): domain Bacteria; phylum Actinomycetota; class Actinomycetes; order JACCUZ01; family JACCUZ01; genus DATBDW01. The sequence continues at coordinate 15,916 of DASYEF010000043.1, forward strand.
TGCGGCGACGGCAGGTCGGGGTTGCCGAACCCGAGGTCCACGACGTCGCGGCCGGCGCGGCGCGCCTCCTGCTTGAGGCCGTCGATGATCGTGAAGACGTACGGCGGCAGGCCCGGGATCCGGCGGAACTCCATCACCCCAGGCTAGGCGGTGCTGTCCTGCTCGAGTCCGTCCGCTCGCGCGGGGCGGACCGGTATGCGTCTCTCCCGCCGTCGTGGTGCGGGTCAGAGCGGCCGAGGACAAACTCGCGGGCCGCCACGGCGAGTCCGTTGTTGACGGCGCGCGTCAGGGCAAGGGCGGCTTCGGACACGGACGACCCTCGTGGTGCCGGGACCTCTCCGTGGTCGACGGGGCGCGCTCAGGTCAACGGCGGCTTCGGACACGGACGACCCTCGTGGTGCCGGGACCTCGCCGTTGGTCACGTCTCGGCAGTCGAGACGAGGGTCGGTCCCTGCCGCGCCGAGTTGCTGCCGACCGCGGTGAACAGACCCCGGTCGGCGACCACAAGGCACGGCAGGGGTCGCGCAAAGTCGTTCCGTCTCGAATGCCGAGACGGGACCAACGGCGAGAGAGCCGCGCACCAAGCGCACCACTCCCCTGCCTCCGTCGTCCCGGCGCTCTTGACCTAATGGGTCCCGCCGGGCTTGTTCTGGCAGGCTCGGCGCCCGGTAGCGGCTGGTGGGTGAGCACTCCTTTGACTTGGGCTTGGAGCCCTACGGTCAGATCGTGTCCCCGCCGGTCGTGAGGAGACCTAACCACTGCTGGGATGACGTGCCCGCCCTCGCGCGTGAGCACTTGACCATTAGGTCGTTGGGTGTCTCCTCCCGCTATCGACTGTCAGGTCGATTAGAGAGGCAGGGGCCAGTGCTGTTCGTGGGAGACGACTGGGCCGAGGACCACCACGACGTGGAGATCGTCGACGAGGCGGGTCATCGGCTGTCGAGGGCTCGGTTGCCGGAGGGCATCGAGGGCATCGCTCGGCTGCATGGGTTGCTGGCTGAGCACGCGCCGCCGGAGTGGGAGCAGCTGGAGCCCGCCGATGCTGCGGGCCGGGTGCTGGTCGGGATCGAGACCGACCGCGGCCCGTGGGTGCAGGCGCTGGTCGCCGCGGGCTACGCCGTCCTGGCGATCAACCCGATGTCGGTGGCCCGCTACCGAGAACGGCACTCCACTTCCGGCGCCAAGTCCGACGCCGGGGACGCGCACGTGTTGGCCGAGATCGTGCGCCTGGACCGGGATCATCACCGCCGGCTGGCCGGTGACAGTGACCTGGCCGAGGCGATCAAGCTGCTGGCCCGGACCCATCAGACGCTGATCTGGGACCGCCAGCGGCAGGTGTTGCGGCTGCGGGCGTTGCTGCGGGAGTTCTTCCCCGCCGCGCTGAGCGCGTTCCCGGACCTGACCGCGCCGGACGCCCTCGAGCTGCTGTCCCGGGCGCCGGGTCCGGGCCCGGCCGGGAGGCTGTCGACCACCACGATCGCCGGCGCGATGCGCCGGGCCCGCCGTCGTGACGTCGAGACCAAGGCCCCGGCGTTGCGCAGCCTGCTGCGCGCGCCCGCCCTGCGCCAGCCGCCGGTGGTCGAGGACGCCTATGCCGCCTCGGTGCAGGCGCTGCTGCCGCTGATCGCGGTGCTGAACACCCAGATCGGCCAACTTGAAGGGCAGGTCGGTGAGCATTTTGGCCGGCACCCGGCCGCTGAGGTGATCACCAGCCAGCCCGGTCTCGGTGTCATCCTCGGCGCCCGGGTGCTCGCCGAGTTCGGCGACGACCCCGACCGCTACGCCGACGCCCGCGCGCGCAAGAACTACTCCGGGCAGTCCCCGATCACCCGAGCCTCGGGCACCAAGAAAGTCGTCCTGGCCCGCTACGCGCGCAACCATCGCCTCGCCGACGCCCTGCACCAGCAGGCGTTCTGCGCGCTGACCGCCTCACCCGGCGCCCGCGCCTACTACGACGCTCTGCGTGCCCGCGGCAAAGGACACCACACCGCGCTGCGCCAGCTCGCCAACCGACTCGTCGGCATCCTGCACGGCTGCCTACACACCGGCATCCCCTACGACGAACACCAAGCCTGGCCCTCCGCCAGCGACCTCGTCGCTTGACCCGTCAGCACCTGGGATGTCTGACCGCGCCACCAACGGCGGGACGCCGGCATGAGAGGGGTCCTCCCCTCCAAAGCCGCCGTTGACCTAACGCGCGCCGTTGACAACGGGGAGTCGCGCCGGCCTCACCCTCAGGCCCGCGCCGCGAGCACGGCGTCGTAGAGGTCCTTGCGCGAGACGGCGTGCCGCTCGGCCACCGCCGCGGTGGCGTCCTTGAGCCGGGTCCCCGACCCGACAAGCGCCTCCACCTCGCCGACAAGGTCGGCCGCCGCCAGCCCCTCAGCCGCGGGTGCGCCGGCGACGACGACGGTCACCTCGCCGCGTACGCCGTCGGCGGCCCAGGCCGCGAGCTCGCCCAGCGGTCCTCGGCGTACCTCCTCGTAGGTCTTGGTGAGCTCCCGGCAGACCACGGCCGCGCGGTCGGCACCGAGCGCCTCGGCCATCGCAGCCAGCGACGCGGCCAGCCGGTGCGGCGCCTCGAAGAACACCGTCGTGCGCGGCTCGCCGGCCAGCTCGGCGAGCCGCCGGGCCCGCTCGCCGGCCTTGCGGGGCAGGAAGCCCTCGAAGCAGAACCGGTCGACCGGCAGACCGGAGAGGGCCAGCGCGGTCAGGACGGCCGACGGCCCGGGCACCGCGGTCACCCGTACGCCGGCGGCCACCGCCGCCGCTACGAGCCGGTAACCCGGGTCGGAGACCGACGGCATCCCGGCATCGGTCACGAGCAGCACGCGCGCGCCGCCGACCAGGGCCTCGACCAGCTCGGGGGTGCGCGACAACTCGTTCTGGTCGAAGTAGGAGACCACCCGGCTCGGCACCTCGATGCCCAGGTCGCGGGCCAGCCGGCGCAGCCGCCGGGTGTCCTCGGCGGCCACCACGTCCGCCCCTGCAAGCTCGGCCACCAGCCGCGGCGAGGCGTCGGCCGGGTCACCGATCGGCGTACCGGCCAGGACCAGCAGACCGGACGGCACCTTGGCGTCGCTCACGCGGGCCATCCTCCCCCAGGTCACCTGCGTACCCTGGCCGCGTGCTGCAGCCGACCCTCGACCGACTGCGGGCCCGGGAGCGGCTGACCCCGCCGATGCCCGAGGACGGCATCTGGGGCTGGATCGCGCCGCTGCTCATCGCGGCGGTCGGCGGGGTCCTGCGGTTCTGGCGGCTCGGCACGCCCCACGCGTTCATCTTCGACGAGACCTACTACGCCAAGGACGCCTGGTCGCTGCTGCACTTCGGTGTCGAGCAGAACTACATCTCCGCCGCCAAAGGCAAACCCGACCCGGCCAACGCCAAGATCCTGGCGGGCAACCTGCACGGGCTCTGGACGGGTGACCCCTCCTACGTCGTCCACCCGCCGCTGGGCAAGTGGATGATCGCGGTCGGGGAGAGGCTGTTCGGCTTCACGCCGTTCGGCTGGCGGTTCATGGTCGCGCTGACCGGCACACTGGCGATCCTGATGACCGCCCGCATCGGGCGGCGGCTGTTCCGTTCCACGCTGCTCGGCTGCGTGGCCGGGCTGCTGCTGACGGTGGACGGCATGGAGTACGTGCACAGCCGCACCGCGCTGCTCGACCCGCTGCTGATGTTCTGGGTGCTGGCCGCCTTCGGCGCACTGCTCATCGACCGCGACCGCAGCCGTGCGCGGCTGGCCGAGGCGCTCGACGCCGTCGCCGGATCCCGGTTCGGCCCGAGCCTCGGCTGGCGACCCTGGCGGCTGCTGGCCGGCGTCTGCCTCGGCGCGGCCTGCGCCACCAAGTGGAGCGGGCTGTACTTCGTCGCGGTCTTCGGCCTGATGGCCCTGTTGTGGGACATGGGCGCCCGGCGCACCGCCGGCGTCCGTCGCCCCTGGGGCGGTGCGATCGTCAAGGACGCCGCGCCCGCCTTCGTCTCCCTGGTTGTCGTCGCGTTTGCGGTCTACCTCGCGTCCTGGACCGGGTGGTTCCTCGGCGGCGACCACGCCTACCTGCGCTACTGGGCCAAGGACAACCCCGGCCCACGGTTCATCCCGGACGCGCTGTGGAGCCTGATGCACTACCACCACGAGGCGTGGGAGTTCCACACGCACCTCACGACCTTCCACCCCTACCGCTCGAACCCGTGGGGCTGGCTGGTGCTCGCCCGGCCGGTGTCCTACTACTACGAAGGGCCCACGCTCGGTCACGACGGGTGCGCGGTCCAGACCTGCTCGTCGGCGGTCACGGCGCTCGGTACGCCGGCGATCTGGTGGGCCGCCTGCCTGGCGCTGCCCGTGCTGGTGTTCCTCTGGGGGGCCCGTCGCGACTGGCGGGCCGGCGCGATCCTCTCCGGCGTGCTCGCCGGGTGGGTCCCGTGGTTCTTCTTCCAGCAGCGCACCGTCTACTCGTTCTACGCGGTCGCCTTCGTGCCCTTCCTCGTCCTCGCCGTGACCATGTGCCTCGGCCTGGTGCTCGGCCCGCCGGATGCCAGCGCCCGCCGGAGACAGTGGGGCGCCGCCGCCGCAGGCGCCTACCTGTTGCTCGCCGTCGCGAACTTCGCCTGGCTGCTGCCGGTGCTGTCCGCGAAGGTCATCCCGTACGCCGACTGGGCCCATCGGATGTGGTGGAAGTCCTGGATCTGAGCCCGCGACCAGCGGGACCTGAGGACAGCCACCGGGATCTGGCCGGCCGCCCGGGCTTGCCGGTCCACCCGCGCGGGTAGTCGTCACCCCGGAGGAGGTGGCGGGTGGCGTCGGAGAGCAAGCGCACGGTGATCGTCGCCTTCGCGGCCAACATCGCCATCGCGGGCGCCAAGCTGGTCGCCGGCCTGGTCAGCGGCTCGAGCTCGATGCTCGCCGAGGCGGCCCACTCCTTCGCCGACACCCTCAACCAGGTCTTCCTGCTCACCAGCTTCAAGGCGGCCGACCGCCCGGCGGACCGCGTGCACCCGTTCGGCTACGGCAAGGCGCAGTTCTTCTGGTCGCTGCTCGCCGCCGTCGGCATCTTCGTGGCGGGCTCGGTCTTCTCGATCTACGACGGCGTGCACACCATCCTCGGCGGCGGCGAAGCGGTCGGGATCCTGCTGCCGTTCCTCGTGCTCGGGGTGTCATTCCTCGCGGAGGGCACCAGCTGGCTGCGGGCCGTGATGCAGCTCCGGCGCGAGGCCCGCGTCGACGGGCGGTCCTTCGCGTCGCACGTGCGGGCCAGCAAGGACCCCAGCGTCAAGACCGTGCTCGCCGAGGACAGCGCCGCGCTGGTCGGGTTGGTGCTGGCCGCGGTCGGCGTCGGCCTGCATCACGCGACCGGCCACGCGGCCTGGGACGGCGCCGCAGCAGTCGCCATCGGCCTGCTCCTGGCCTACGTCGCCTTCGTCCTGGGGCGGGACAATGCCGAGCTGCTCATCGGCGAGACGGCCGAACCGGACCTCGTCGTGGACGTGCACGACCGGCTCCGCGCGCACGACGAGGTCACCGACGTCGTCGAGCTGCTGACCATGCACCTCGGGCCGGCCTCGGTGCTCGTGGCGGCCCGGATCGACCTCACCGACTCGCTCACCGGAGCCGAGGTCGAGGCCTTCAGCGAGCGTGCCGACCGCGAGCTGCGCGAGGCGCACCCGGAGATCACCCAGGTCTTCCTCGACGCCACCCGGCCCGACCCGGCGCTCGCCGAGCGGACGGCCGTCCACGTCGATCGGCTGCGGACCGGAGACGCGGCCGCCTGAGCAGGCCGAGGAGTCCGGTCAGGTGCGCGGGTGTTCTGCGGCCCGCAGGCGGGCCGCCATCACGCGCAGCATCGGGACCGCCACCTCGGGGTGGGCCTCGAGGAGCTCGTTGAACGTCCACTTGGCCAGGCCCAGCGTCGTCATGCCGTCCTCGCCGGCGACCACGTCGGCCGAGCGGGGCTTGCCGTCGATGAGGGACAGCTCGCCGAAGTAGTCGCCAGGGCCGAGGCGCGCGTGCTCGACCCCGTCGACGCTGGCGACCGCTCCCCCGGTGAGCACCACGTGCATCTCGACGCCTTTGGACGAGAACGACCGGAAGCCGCTGACCTCCTCGCCCTCGGAGAGAACCTTCTCGCCGGCGGCGAAGGTCTCCTCGCGCCCGGCGTCGGCGATGCGCTGCAGCAGCTTGCGGTTGAGGCCGTGGAACAGGTCGACCTTCTCCAGGACCGGGACGAGGTCGTCAGAACCCATGGTCGCCTCCATGCGGCAGGACTCGGTGCGCCGCAATCTAGAGGTCACCCGGTGCGCGCGTCGCCCGCGGCCGGGCCAGACGACGGATTCCGTCGTCGTCAATGGGTGGGAACCGCCGCAACCCCGGCGCGGTCATGGTGCCCTCCCGGCGTACCGGATGTGAGGCCGACCTCGGGCGCCTGGCATGCTCAGCCAGGTGCTGGAGCTGTGGCCCGACGATGGCCCCGTCCTCGTCGCGCGTGACGGCCTGGTGCTGCGCGAGTGGCGGGCCTCGGACGTGCCGGTGATGGTCGAGCTGTTCGACACCGCAGAAATCGACCGGTGGACGCCGCTGCCGTCACCGTTCGACGAGGCCGCCGCGACCGCGTACGTGGAGCGCGCCCACCGGGCCCGGGCCGAGGGCACTCTCCAGCTCGCCATCACCGAGGACGGTGAGCGTCCGCTGGGCGAGGTGCTCGTGTTCCCCGGCGGCACCGAGCGCACAGTGGAGATCGCGTACGCCGTCGGGGCGGACCACCGCGGCCGGGGCCTGGCCGTGCGCAGCGTGCTCGCCGTCCTGGACCTCGCGGCTGCGGCCGGCGCCACCATGGCTCGCGCGACGATCGCGGTCGACAACGCCCCGAGCGAGCGGGTCGCCCTCGCTGCCGACTTCCGGCGTGGCGACGTCCCGCTGGTCGACCGCAGCCGCAAGGGCTACCGCCTGACGGTGGCCACCTGGGTCCGCAGCCTGACCCCGCCGCACTGAGCCACGTCGCCACCGGGTGCCGCGCCGCGCCGGCTACCTGCCAGCAAAGGTCACGCTGTCGGCCTCGACGCCGCGTGGGCGGCGGCTACCTTCGCAGAGGGAGACCGGCGGGTCCGCCCGAGATCGAGGGGGACGGGGTCATGGGTCGCATCGCGTTGGTCATCTTCTTGCTGCCCTTGGCTTTGCTGGTCGTGCCCAGCTCGGCCATGGCAGGCGTGTCGTGCCACACCGTCACCGCGACCGGCACGGGGAGCGGAGCACCGGCACGGCCGGGCGACCCGCCGAACCTCGTCCGTACCCAGGCCCGGCTCGCCGATGCCGGGCTGCTCCAAGGGACGACCGCCGCTGCCTTCACCATCACGGGCCTCACAAGCACCGGCTTCACCTTCGCCGGCCCGATCACGGTGTCGGCCAACCGCGGGAACGTCACCCTCGACCTCACCGGAACACTGGACGTGACGACCGGCCAGTTCAGTGGGACCGGCCCGGTCGTGGCCTCGACCGGCAAGCTGTCCGGCGCCACCGGGACCCTCACGCTCGCCGGCGTGCAGGACCTGACCGACCCGGCCGGCAGCTTCACCGAGGTGGTGACGGGATCGGTCTGCGTCGACCTCGCGGGCAACGGCAGGTCCTAAGGACACCTGGCCCACAGTCTCGTCCACCGCCGGTCCCCGTTTCCGGAGGGCATCGCGGTTCCGGACGCAGATTGTCCGGGACCGGCGCTAGCGTGCCCGCCGCGGGCACGGTCCGTCGTACCCGCGGACGGTCGGCAGCACGACCAGGACGGGGTGACCGATGGCAGAGCCAGCAGAGGCGCAGGAGTTCGACGATGTGCGGATGCGCGGGTCCACGTTCCGCGAAGTCGACCTGTCCGGGGCTCGGTTCCACAGCGTGTACCTGCTGGACACCGAGTTCCGCGACGTGATGTTCGGACGGGTCAAGATGCGCGGCGTCGAGCTGATGGACGTCGACATCACCGGCGACATCTCGAACCTGACCATCAACGGCGTGGACGTCGCCCCGTTGATCGACGCCGAGCTCGACCGGCGCTATCCAGACCTGGCCAAGATGCGCCCGAGCGACCCGGCCGGGTTCCGCGAGGCGTGGGCCGTGCTCGAGCGGCTGTGGGCCGGGACGGTCGACCGAGCCCGCGGCATGGACCCGGCCCTGCTGCACGAGTCGGTCGACGGTGAGTGGTCGTTCGTCGAGACGCTGCGCCACCTGGCGTTTGCGACCGACGCCTGGATCAGGCGGGGGATCCTCGGCGACCCGGCGCCGTGGGACCCGCTGGACCTGCCGTGGGACGAGATGCCGGAGACCCCGGGCGTGCCCCGTGATCGCGGGGTCCGGCCGTCGCTCGACACGGTGCTCGAGCTCCGCCGGGACCGGGTGGCCGGCGTACGCGACTTCCTCGACGGCCTCACCGATGAGTCGCTGGCCGCCGACACCGAGCCGGTCGAAGGCCCCGGCTGGCCGCAGTCGCGCAGCTACCCGGTGCGGCAGTGCCTGCTGGTCGTCCTCAACGAGGAGTGGTGGCACCGCATGTTCGCCGAACGCGACCTGGACGCCCTGGATCGTTCGAGGGAGTCGATTGAGGAGCGTGTCGGGTGACCGATGTTGTCCTGTTCCACCACATCCAGGGCCTGACGCCCGGGGTCGTCGCGTTCGCCGACCGGCTCCGCGCGCGCGGCCACACCGTCCACACGCCGGACCTGCTCGAGGGGCGCACCTTCCCCACGATCGAGGAGGGCGAGGCGCACGTCCGCGCGCTGGGCTTCGACACGGTCTTCGCCCGCGGCGTCGAGGCGGCCGAGGCGCTCCCGGCCGAGGCCGTCTACGCCGGGATCTCGCTCGGCGTCGGCCCGGCCCAGCAGCTGGCCCAGAACCGGCCCGGCGCGGCGGGTGCGCTGATCCTGTGCGCGTTCATGGACCCGGCGGAGTTCGGGGGTTGGCCCGAGGGGCTTCCCGCCCAGATCCACGGGATGGACAACGACCCGTACTTCGCCGGCGAGGGCGACCTCGACGCCGCGAGCGGGTTCGCCGAGCAGACGAAGGACGCCGAGCTGTTCGTCTATCCGGGTGACGGTCACCTGTTCATGGACAGCTCGGTCGACGGGTACGACGAGAAGGCCGCCGCGCTCCTCACCGAGCGGGTGCTCGTCTTCCTCGACCGGGTCTAGGCAGCCGAGCCGACAACGCCAACCACCGCTATCACGAGGGGACAGTCATGACCGAGGTTCTCCTGCTGCACCACATCCAGGGCCTGACGCCCGGAGTCGTCGCGTTCGCCGACGAGCTGCGCGCGGCCGGGCACACCGTGCACACGCCCGACTTGTTCGAGGGTCGCACCTTCGCCAGCATCCCCGAGGGTGAGGCGTTCGTCGGAGAGATCGGCATGGACGCGATGCGCGAGCGCGGTGTGGCCACCGCCGAGGGACTGCCCGACGAGCTGGTCTACACCGGAATGTCGCTGGGCGTGGTCAGCGCCCAGCAGCTGGCCCAGACCCGCCCGGGTGCCCGGGGCGCGCTGTTCCTGTACTCGTGCGTACCCACGGAGTACTTCGGCGGGTGGCCAGCCGGCGTCCCGGTCCAGATCCACGGGATGGACAACGACCCGATCTTCATCGGCGAGGGCGACGTCGACGCGGCCCGCGCACTCGTCAAGGAGGCCGAGGACGCGGAGCTCTTCCTCTACCCGGGCGACCAGCACTACTTCGCCGACAGCTCGCTGGCGACGTACGACGAGAAGGCCGCCACCCTGGTCACCGAGCGCGCCCTCGCGTTCCTCGCCCGCGTCTAGGACATGGCAACGAGTCCGACGTCCACTGAGACGTCGAACTCGTTGACGCGTCCCGCGCTCGGCCTAGGCGAGAGCCTTCGCCTTGAGCGCGTCGAACTCCGCCTGGGTGATTGCTCCCGACTTGAGCAGCTCGGCGCCCTTGGCGATCTGGTCGGTCGGGTCGGCGCCGGCGCCGGCGACCTCGCGGATGTAGGCCTGCTGCGAGGCGTTGGCAGCCTTGGCCTGGGCCATGGCCCGTTCGGTCATGCCCTGGCCCTGGGTGATCATGTAGACGAGGATCGCGATGAACGGGAAGAAGAGCAGGAAGAGGATCCAGAGGAACTTGGTCCAGCCGCTCGCGTCATGGTTGGAGAACAGGTCCCCGATGATCCGAAAGAGGATCATGAAGTAGAAGAAGATGAAGTAGAAGATCAGCAAGCTCCAGAGGAAATCGCCGAATGACATTGCCACTCTCCTTCTAGTTCGTTCGCCTGGCTTGCCGTCACGACCCGATCTTGGGTGCACCGCGATAGTGGCGCGCCCGGGACCTGATCACCTCACCCGTCTCGGATGAGCCCGCGCCGCCCGGCTCAGGCCCGACGGATCGTCCAGGTGGCGTGACGCCCGTCCGCACCCGCCGGCTCGGGCGCCCGGATCATCCAGGTCGGGTGATGCCCGCCCGCGCCCTCCGGCCGTACGTTCGCCGGGAGAGAGACCTTCGTGGCGAGCGATCGGACGACTGTGATGAGCCCTGACAGGCATGCGCGGACGATGCTGCCGATCCCGGACCGTCCCCCTCACGGCCTGACGACGTATGACGCGAAGGACCCCGACACGGCGTTCCCGCCGATCGAGCCGCTGCGCCCGCCCAGGGGGGCGCCGAACGTCCTGATCGTGCTGCTCGACGATGTGGGCTTCGGCGCTGCCAGCACCTTCGGAGGCCCGTGCCGGACGCCGACAGCGGACCGGCTGGCCGCTGGTGGGCTGCGGTTCAACCGGTTCCACACCACGGCCCTGTGCGCACCGACCCGGCAGGCACTGCTCACCGGGCGCAACCACCACTCGGTCGGGATGGGCAGCATCACCGAGACCGCGACCTCAGCCCCGGGGAACAGCTCGCTGCGCCCGAACACCAAGGCCCCACTGGCCATGACGCTCAAGTTGAATGGGTACTCCACTGCGCAGTTCGGGAAGTGCCACGAGGTTCCGGTCTGGCAGAGCTCCCCGATGGGCCCGTTCGACGCCTGGCCGTCGGGTGGTGGCGGGTTCGAGACGTTCTACGGCTTCATCGGCGGGGAGAACAACCAGTACGACCCTGCCCTTTACGACGGAACGACACCGGTCGAACCGCCGGCCACCGCCGAGGAGGGCTACCACCTCACCGAGGACCTCGCCGACCGGGCCGTGAGCTGGGTGCGCCAGCAGAAGGCGCTGATGCCGGACAAGCCGTTCTTCATGTACTTCGCGCCGGGGGCGACCCACGCGCCCCATCACGTCCCCAAGGAGTGGGCGGACCGATACGCCGGGCAGTTCGACGACGGCTGGGACGTGCAGCGGGAGCGCACGTTCGCCCGGCAGCAAGAGCTCGGAGTCATCCCGGTCGACGCCGAGCTGACCGAAAGGCACGACGAGATCACTGCGTGGGACGACATGCCGGCCGAGCTCAAGCCGGTGCTGGCGCGTCAGATGGAGGTCTACGCCGGGTTCCTCGAGCACACCGACCACCACGTCGGCCGGCTGATCGACGCCATCGAGGACCTCGGGATCCTCGAGGACACGATCATCTACTACATCATCGGCGACAACGGCGCGTCGGCCGAGGGCACGATGAACGGCGCCTTCAACGAGATCGCCAACTTCAACGGGATGGCCGCGCTGGAGACCCCCGAGTTCATGCTGAGCAAGGTGGCCGAGTTCGGCTCACCCACCTCCTACAACCACTACTCGGTGGGCTGGGCATGGGCGATGTGCGCCCCGTTCCAGTGGACCAAGCAGGTCGCCTCGCACTGGGGCGGCACCCGCAACGGCACCATCGTGCACTGGCCGAACGGGATCGAAGAGCCCGGCGGGTTGCGGTCGCAGTTCACCCACGTCATCGACGTAGCCCCGACGATCCTCGAGGCGGCCGGGCTGCCCGAGCCCACGATGGTGAACGGCCTGCAGCAGTCCCGCATGGAGGGCACCAGCATGCTCTACGCCTTCAACGAGGCGGACGTTCCGGAGCGCCACGACCTGCAGTACTTCGAGATGTTCGGCAACCGCGGCGTCTACCACCGGGGCTGGAGCGCCGTCACCAAGCACAAGACGCCCTGGGTGATGTTCGGCGGCGCGATGCCCGCGTTCGACGACGACGTGTGGGAGCTCTACGACGGCCATACCGACTACAGCCAGGCGCACAACCTCGCCTCCGACCACCCCGAGATGCTGGCCAAGCTGCAGCGGCGGTGGCTGATCGAGGCCACCAAGTACAACGTGCTGCCGCTCGACGACCGCACGGGCGAACGCCTTGAGCCGGCGATGGCCGGCAGACCGACACTGATCCATGGCGACTCGCAGCTGTTCTTCGCCGGGATGGGGCGCCTGTCGGAGAACAGCGTGGTCAGCATCAAGAACAAGTCGTTCTCCGTCACCGCCGAGATCGATGTCCCCGCCGACGGCGCCGAGGGCGTGATCATCGCCCAGGGCGGCCGGTTCGGCGGCTGGGCGCTCTACACCAAGCAGGGCAAGGCCAAGTTCGTCTACAACGTGCTGGGCATCCAGGAGTTCGCCACCGAGGCCGACGCTGCGTTGCCGAGCGGCACCCACCAGGTCCGGATGGAGTTCGCCTATGACGGTGGCGGGCTGGCCAAGGGCGGCGACGTCAGCCTCTACTACGACGGCACCACGGTCGGCACCGGCCGGGTCGGCGCCACCCAGCCGATGATCTTCTCCGCCGATGAGACCACCGATATCGGCTACGAGTCCGGCACCACCGTCACGCCGGACTACACCGCTCATGGCAGCCGGTTCATCGGCAAGATCCACTGGGTGCAGATCGACCTGGGCAAGGACGACCACGACCACTTCATCGAGCCCGAGGAACGCCTCCGCATCGCGATGGCGAGGCAGTAGACGGCCGGCCCTGGACAGCCTCGATGAGCCAATCAGGTATGACCGACCATCGCCGGCACGCGTGCCTCGCGCTCGGTGCCGTGCTGGCCGCGGTGCTGGTCGCCGGCTGCGGAGGTGGGAGCAACCTCCCCCGGCCGACGCGGTCGCCCAGCCTCCCGTCGGCGACCCGGACGGCGTCCCTCCCGTCCGTGAGCCGGACCGGCGTCGTCCCGTCCGTGAGCACGACCGCACCTTCGCCGGACACCACGACGCCCACGCCGAGCGCCACACCCACCCTCACCGCCACGACGGAGACGCCCACCGCGACGGCCACCCGGACCGCGACGAGGACCGAAACCGCGACGGACGTCGAGACCGTGACGGCAACCGTGACGGACACGCCTACGCCGACGCCCACCAGCAGCCCGCCACCGACCGTGACCGTCACCACATCGGAGACGGCGACCACCAGTGCCGTCGCCAGCCCGACCGAGACTGCGGTCCCCGCCGCTACGTCCGATGACTCGTCGAGCCTTCCCTGGTGGGTCTGGCTGCTCCTTGCCGTGATCGTGGTCGGGGGCGTCGCCTGGCTGATCGTGGCCCGGCGCCGTCGGTCCTCGGACGCCTCCGCGACCGAGCCCCAGGAAGACGGTCCGAACCCGACGGACCAGTAGTCCGCGGGCTCACCGACGATCAGAGCTCAGGTTCGTGAGGCGGGAAGGCGGTCGGGTCGGCCTGCCAGACGGCGAAGATGTTGCCGTCAGGGTCTTCCACGACCGCGTACCACGCGACCTTGGGTACCGCCGCCTTCGCGCGGACCAGCTTCCCGCCCAGGCTCTGAACCCGCTCGACGGTGTCGTCCAGCGAGTCCACCGAGACGTAGTGCACCCAGCTGCGCGGCCCCTCGATCGGGCGTTGCAGCAGGCCGCCCCGGATGCCCACGCCTTCGGCCGAGCGGGTCTGGATCTGGAAGTAGTCGATACCGGGAGCCTTGTCGATCTGCCACCCGAACAGCTGTGAATGGAACTCTGCGAGCTCGGGAGCGTGCTCCGCATAGATCTCGAAGTGCGTCACGGCAGCAGTCATGGTTCTGGCCTCCGTTCCGGTGTGCGCAGTCGTCGTGCCTGACCGGTTCCAAAGCGCGGCGCAGGCTAGGCGGGAACGTTGTCCGCTTCTGGCGGCACCATGCAGTAGGCCATCGGGTGCGAGTCGGACATCGATTCCGCGACGCCCCTCTTCCCGTCGGTCTCCCAGACCATGAAGCCCTTGTCGTCAGCCCCGCGGTTGGGCGGCATCCCGAGTTCACGGAGCGTCTCGTCCACACTGTCGTACCAGACGCCGATCTTCATGATCTCCCGCGCCTGCGCAGCGTGGCGACTGGTCGGCCGAACCGCTCGGCCAGCCCGACAACCGCCCCGATCTGCTCCAGCGACGTCATCCGCTCGCGCCTGCTGTTCCAGACGTTGTCCTCGATGCCGACCCGGACATGCTGGCCCATGATGATCGCGAGCGGCTGGACAACCGCATTCATCCGCATCGCTCTCGGACCGTAGCTTCCGGCTGTTTACCGGGCCTCCTGCGTCGCGGAGGATCTCGCCGTCAGCCGACGACCGCTCGCGCGGCGCGCTCTCCGGTCTCCACGGCTCCGTTGAGATAGCCGAAGTCCTCGAGGCTGGTGTGCTCGCCGGCGAAGTGCACGTTGCGCTCCGGCACCGCACCGGCGCCGAACAGCGTCGTGTACTGGCCCGGCTGCTGGCAGGTGTAGGCGCCCTTGGACCAGGGGTTCGACCACCAGAAGTCGCGGTACGCCTTGCCCGTGTAGGCGGCGGTCACGCCTGGGAACATCGGCTCCAGCTGCGCCAGGTAGGCGCTCACCTGGGCGGCCGGCGCCGTCCCGTGCGTCGCGCCCGACCAGCCGTCGCTGACCTGCCGGCCGCCAGGGAAGAACACGAACGCGCCGGCCGGGAGCGGGGCGTTGACGCTGTCGTCCCAGCCGCACTGGAACCCGGACACATTGGTGTACGCCGCGCCGCCGTACCCCTGCTCGACCCACGGTCGCCGACTGACACCGACGTGGATCTTGGCGTTCGCGCCGAGCCCGAGCTCGCTGATGGTGCGCAGCTTCACCGACGAGAACCCGGACTGGCTGAGGTCGGCGTCGCGCAGCGTGCTGAACGGCAGCGCGAGGACGACCCGGTCGGCAGTGACGTCGGAGACCTTGTTCCCGGCCTGGAAGCTGCACCGCACCGAGCCGTTCGCGTTGGTCTTCACCGCGACCAGCTTGTTCCCGTACTTGACGGTGCCGGCCGGGAGCTGGTCGAGCATCCGGGTCACGATCTGGTCGTTGCCGCCGTGCACGGTGTACTTCTCGTCCGAGCCGTTGAGCGGGGCGAGGCTGTTCTGCGAGTTCCAGCCGAGCAGGTAGACCAGGTTGAGCGCGCTCTGCTGGTCCGGGTCCAGGCCGTACTCGGCGACCGCGTTGGACTGCATCAGCTTCGCGAAGCGGCTCGACAGACCGCCCGGCACGTTCGTGTCGAGCCACTTGTTGACGGTCATGTTGTCCAACGTGATGCCGGCGTTGGTGTGGTTGTCGAACGTCTGCGGGTACGGCGCCGACCGAAGGGCGTTGCGCATGGCGCTGTAGACCTGGCCCCAATCGGCGTTCGCCGCGTCGTAGCTGTAGTCCGCGCCGTCGATCTGGTACTTGTCGACCATCCCGCCGTAGTTACCGCCGTACACCGGATCGAGCCCGAGCCCGAGGCTGGACGCGAGGTTGCGGATGGCGTTGTGGTCGGTGTTGATGAGCTGGCCGCCGTGCTCGACGACCAGGCCGGGGAAGTAGTCCCGCAGCGAGTAGCAGCGGCCACCGGCCCGGTTGCTGCCCTCGTAGACGGCGGCGGCGATGCCCTTCACCCGCCACAGGTAGTGCGCCGCGCGCAGCCCCGCCAGCCCGGCGCCGACCACGAGGACGCTGGGGTTGGTCGCGGCGTTCGCGCGGCGGGCCGGCACTGAGCCGACGACGGTGGCGCCGGCGACCACGGCTCCGGCAGCCTTGAGCACGTCACGTCGGGTCGGGCCAGCGGTCGCGGACGCCGTACCTTCGCCGAGCACCTCCTCGACCGGGATCCCGGTACGCCGGGCCACGCCGTGCGCAGCGAGGGTGCGGCGCAGCGCCGCCGTCATCGGGGTGACGCCACGAGCTGCCATCGGCCGGCCTCCGGCTCTCCGCGGCGGCACGGTGCACGCACCGCCGGTTACCAACGTGATAGGTGGCATTCAGCACCTACTTCACCCGGCTGTCCAGCACTCCGCACCGGGTCACCAAGGCGGGCCCGTAC
This sequence comes from Actinomycetes bacterium, assembly GCA_036499185.1. GTDB lineage: Bacteria > Actinomycetota > Actinomycetes > JACCUZ01 > JACCUZ01 > DATBDW01. The sequence goes on from DASYEF010000043.1 coordinate 32,111, forward strand.
CAAGCACACAACCGAGGTCTGTGCCTAGGCTCAAGGATGTGCCTGACGAATTCGAACTGGAGCTCCTGACGGACATCTCTGAGGCCGACTCGTTCGGCGAGGTTGAGCTTGCGGCCGAGTGGCGCCTGGAGCTGAAGAGCTATCGCGCTGCCAAGCAGCAGTCCCGTCCCCACGACCCGGCTTGGGGCGGTAGTTCGTCGGTCGCCCGACGCGAGGCGCTCGAGAAGCGGCGGTCGGACCTGTCGTGATCGCCTCGTCGAGGCCCTGCCGTGCCACCGGTCACTGCACGACTGGGGCTTGGTGGCGGAGGGCTCGGCGGCTGAGTTTCAGGGGCGAGGTTCCGCGGGTGCCTCGACGTCGTCGTAGATGCGAACGGCGGCCAACAGGCCATCCGGACCGCGCTCGTACACCCCGATCCCGGCCTGCGGGGGCAGCTCGTGGTTGCCCCAACGGACGCAGTTGTACTCGAGGACAGAGCGCACGCCGTCGTCCGTCACCGCACAGTGCTCAAGGCCGATGCCGCCGCCGGCGCTGAAGCACCGACTGAAGTACGAGCGGAGCTCGGCTGTGCCGCGGTGCGCCGAGTGCGGGCCGACGAACTCACGCAGGTATCCATCGGGCTCGAAGGTGCTCACGATCGCGTCGGCGTCACCAGCGTCCAGCGCGCTGTGGTAGCGGCCGACGACTTCACCGAGGCTGGCACTCCCGGGTTCGAGGATGGGCGGCCGGACGTGGCGGCGTCCGTCGACCGGCCATTGGGAGCAGTACGTGCGGAAGACCACGGACCGATCGTTCGGGGACTCGGCCACGACCGCCACGGGCCAGACCAGGTCCTGCCCGTCGCGTTCCAGGTGAGCGAGCAGCTCCACGACGGCACGCCCGTCGGCACACGTGGCAGCCACCGTGTCGGTGCGAACGTGGTGCTCGGCCATCCAGGACTGGTTCGTGCGGACGAACTGCCGCAGCTGCTTGTGGCCGCGGATCTCGCCTGCGCGGGGATCGTAGATCACCACCTCACCGGGCCACACGTCCTCGAGCGCGCGGGCGTCACCGTCGTTCAGTGCTGTGAAGTACTGCGCGACCGGGTCGGCCTGATCGGCGGCGCGGGTCTGCATGCGCGCCAGTTCCACGGCACTGGAGAACTCCGGGAACCACGGCATCTTCAGCCTCCACGCCGGCTGCGGGTCTGCCGGGCCCAACCGTGGAAGGAGGAGTAGTCCTCCGCGTCCCAAGCTTCGCGTAGTCCTGGCTTGCTCAGGTCCCAGTCCGGACGGATCTCGCTGCTGGCCGCACGCAGGTCACTCCACAGGTCAGACACCGACGGCCGACCCCAGAACCAGTAGCCGTTGTAGATGCTGTGAATGACCAGTCCAGGGTTGAGCACGAGCGTGTACGGGATCATCGGATCGTGCTCGGGGTCGGTGTACTCCTTGATGTCCAGGTCTTGCTGGATCGTGCGGCCGGGGTCGGACAGGAAGGGCCACTGGGCGCCGACCGACGCGCGGAACTCCTGCAGGGTGTGGTGCTCGTCGGTGGCGATCGTGACGATCCGGGTGTAGGCCACCGCGAGCTTCGGCTGGAAGGCCGCTAGCTCCAGGTGCTGTTGGTGCTCCTTCGGGCAGTAGTGACCACGCGCGAGCGTGAGGACCATCGGGTCGTCGCCCTGCAGCTCGCTCAGGCTGCGGACGTTCTCCGTGTGGTCGGGGAGCGCGTAGTCCGGGAACGTGGCGCCGGGAACGATGTCGGAACGCACAGGATGTACCGCCTCTCACGTGGCGTCGGGGAAGTCCGGCTGGCGCTCACCCCGCGACGAGCTGCTGGCCGCCGTCGATGTCGAAGGTTGCCCCGGTGAGGGCTGTGTTCGTCATGATGTGCACGGCCAGGGCGGCCACGTCGGTCGGTCCGACGACCCGCCCGATCGGCAGCATCTTGCGCAGCTGGTCCCGCCGCTCGTCCAGCTGATCACCCAGGATCGACGCCGACAGCGGTGTGTCGACGAAACCGGGCGCGATGACGTTGACCCGGACCGGCGCGAGCTCGAGCGCGAGAACCTTCGCCAGCGCCGGCACCCCGGCCGTGAACGTAGACAGGACCGTGTAGCCGACGGCAGGGCGACGACCGCCGGTGCCGCTGATGAACAGCAGCGTGCCGCCGGGGCGCACCTTGCCGGCCGCGTTGCGGGCGACCCGCAGCGTCAGCCACAGGTGCTGTTCGACGTCGCGGCGTGCCTGGTCGAAGTCCATCGTCGCCAGCGGCCCGTAGTAGGGGCCGCCGGCGGTCAACATCAGATGGTCGATCGGTGCGGGCAGCTCCTCGAAGAACCGGTCGAGGCGCTCGAAGTCGGTGGCGTCGAAGGCCACGCTGCCCTTCGCACCGAGCTCGGTCGCCGCACGCTCCAGGCGCCCCGGGTCGCGCGCGGTGAGAATGACCTCGGCCCCCTCTGAGCGGGCCCGTCTGGCGGTCTCGAGCCCGATGCCAGCACTGCCGCCGATCACGACGACGGTCTGCCCGAGCAGCTCGGCGACGCTGGTCATGGTGTCGCCGTCGAGGTCGTCTCGCGCAGGGCCTTCAGCCCGGCTACGTAGATCTCGGAGAAGGTGGGGAACGGCTGGATGGTGTCGCGCAGGATCTCCAGTGGAACCCGGGCGCGAATCGCCAGCGTGGCCTGTTGCAGCCATTCACCGGCCTCGGGGCCGAGCGCGTACGCGCCGGTCAGCACCTTGCCGTCGCTGAGGAGGGTCAAGAAGCCGTTCGACTCGGCGTAGGCGCGCGTGTAGGTCTCGGTCTTGGCCACCCCCGACACCGGGACCGTTGCACTGAACTCGGCCTCCGTGGCCCCCACCGCCGCGGCGTGCGGGTCGGTGTAGGTGACGCGGGGCACGGCCCGGTAGTCGGCTTCGCGTGGCTCGCCCAGGATGTTCGCGGCGACCACCTCGCCCTGGTACTTGCCGACATGGGTGAGGGGCCAGATGCCGGTGACGTCGCCGATCGCCCACAGCCGCTCACCGAGCTGCAGCCGGGCGTCGACCGGGATGCCATGGCCGTCGACGGTGACGCCGACGGTCTCCAGACCGATCCCCTCCACCCGGGGGCGACGGCCGGTGGCGACCAGCAGCCGGTCGCCATGCAGCTCGCCACCGTCCTCGACGACCACGACGTAGTCGTCCCCGTCCCGCCGGGCGGCTGCAGCATGCTGACCCAGGACGACCTCGATGCCGTCCTTGCGCAGGACTTCGGCGAGTGCCTCACCGAGCGGGGCGGGCTCGCGACCGAGCAGGTGGTCCGAACCCTCGATGATCGTGACCGCCCCGCCGAGGCGGGTGACAGCCTGGGCCATCTCGACGCCGACCGGCCCGCCGCCGAGCACGAGCAGGCGGCGAGGCACCGCCTTCATCCCGGTGACCTCGCGGTTCGTCCAGATCCCGTCGAGCTCCCGGAGGCCCGGGATCGGCGGGATGACCGGGTCGGCGCCGGTTGCCACCACGACGTGAGTCGCGGTGTGGCGTACGCCGTCGACCTCGACCACGCCAACACCCGCGAGCCGACCGGGTCCCCGGATCAGGTCGATGTGCTTGCTCTTCAGCCAGCTCTCCTGGCCCGCATCGGAGTAGTTGGAGACCATGAAGTCCCGCCATGCAAGCGCCGCCTGGACATCGACCTGGGCCGTAGCGGTGGCGTCACGTGCGGCGTGCACGGCCTCACCAGGACGCAGCAGGGTCTTGGATGGGATGCAGGCCCAGTACGAGCACTCGCCGCCGACAAGCTCTCGCTCGACCAGGGCGACCCGCAGACCCCCCTCGGCCAGCTCTCCGGCGCAATGCTCCCCCGGCGAGCCGCCACCAATCACGATGACGTCGTAGTCGGGTGTCATGTAGGCAGTTCCTGCCCGACCTGCTCCCGGACCATGTACTCGGCGTACCAGGCCGGCCAGTCTGCATCGGCCTGCCCGGTCCGAGCCTCGTGCTCCCCATGCGCTGCGGCAGCGCGCCGCAATGCCTCGGCGAGGTCAGCAGCCGACGCGAACGAGGTCCTTGCGGGGTCGAGGCGTCCGGGAAGCCGGGTCGTCACCTCCTGCAACAGCCAGGTGTTGCCGTCCGGGTCGCTGAACGAGGCGAACGAGCTGTAGCTGCCGTCGTCGGGGCCACGCCCGGTGACGCGTCCTGGTGCGTCGACGCCCCCGAACCGGCAGGCGAACCCTGTGTCGCAGTGGAACACCTCGGTGACCTCGACGTCGCTCTTGGCCAGCTCGTCGCGCACTGTGGCGATGTCGGCGACGATCAGATAGGTGGACTGGAGCGATCCCGGGGCGGCCGACGTGAGGTTCGTACCGAACTGCACGGAGCACCCGGAGCCGGGTGGGGTGAGCTGGATCAGCCGGAAGTCTTCGCCGGTGGCCACGTCGGCGTCCAGCCTCCAGCCGAGGCGGGAGTAGAAGTCCTTGGCGCGGTCTACGTCCGAGACGGGAATGACCAGCACCTCGAGCTTCAGGTCGACTACTGAAACCTCGGCGGTCGTCGCTTGCCCATCGCTGTTCACCTGCACGCTGCTCATGGCGACCCTTCACTGGAGGAGACGGGTGAGGACACTGCGCGGCGCAGGCCACCAAGCCCCCTGGAACCAGCTCGCGACGAGTGACGCCCTTTCCGATAGTGCACCCGTTCTCCGACGGCTGCCAAGGTCGTCGGCAGCGGACGCGAGGCCCCTGTTCCCAGTCTGTTTCCAAGATCGGGAGTCGGACCTAACCTGAAAGAGCGCCCCGGGGTGCGACCGAGGTCAGGAGGTGCTCTGTCCGGATGTCTGAGCTGCCCGCGACACTCGTCTCGGTCAATGTCGGCATGCCACGCGAAGTCGCCTGGCAGGGGCAGACCGTCTTCACCGGCATCTGGAAAGACGCAGTGCATGGTCCGCGCCAGGTCCGTCGGCTGAACATCGACGGGGACGGCCAGGGCGATCGGGCCGGGCACGGGGGCGAGCAGCGCGCCGTGTACGTATATCAGCTCGACTCGTACGGATATTGGCGCGACCAGCTCCAGCGCGACGACTTCGACTTCGGCCAGTTCGGTGAGAATTTCACGGTGGACGGGCTCCGCGACGACGAGGTGTGCATCGGCGACCAGTACCGCATCGGCTCCGCCGTGTTCGAGGTCACCCAACCGCGGGTGACGTGCTACCGGGTCGGAATCCGAATGAACGAGCCTCGGATGGCCGCGTTGCTCACCGGGCACGGCCGCCCCGGCTTCTACTTCCGAGTCCGTGAAGAAGGTGTCGTACAAGCCGGCGACGACGTCGTCAAGGTCACGACCGGAGTGGGGCGGATGACCGTCGCGGCCACCAACGCGCTGCTGTACGTGGACCGTCGGCCCGACCCCGAGCTGCTTCAGCGAGCGTTGGAGATCCCCGCGCTCAGCCCGGGCTGGCAGGCCTCCTTGCTCGCACTGCTCAAGCAGCAGCGCAGCGGCGCGGCGAGCGGTGGGAACGCGGGCTTGAAGTTCCTCGGGCCGCCACCAGCCTGGCCAGGCTTCCGGACCTTGCGGGTGGTCGAGAAGCGTCCGGAGAACGCCACCGTGCTGTCACTGCAGCTCGAGCCCGACGACGGCTCCACCCTGGCGCGCCCGCTACCAGGGCAATTTGTCACGCTGAAGCTCGAGCCCGGTCACGGCGCGCCTCCGGTCGTGCGCAGCTACTCGCTGTCAGGGCCACCTGACAGCAGTCGCTACCGGATCACGATCAAGGTCGAACCGCACGGAGCGGCCGGCAGGTACCTGCGCGCCAGGGTCGACGTCGGTGACCGCATCAACGTCGCCGCGCCGCGTGGACAGTTCACGCTCGACGATGGTGCACAGCCCGTCGTGCTGGTGAGTGCGGGCGTCGGCGTGACACCCGTGCTGGCGATGCTGCACGCGCTGCACGACAGCAGGTCGACGCGTGACATCTGGTGGCTCCACGGCACACGCAGCGGCGCCGAGCACGCCTTCGCCCAGGAGACACGGTCCCTGCTCGCGACACTGCCGAACGCGCGCAGCCGCGTCTGGTACAGCCGACCCGGTCCTGGCGACCAGATCGGGACCGACTTCGACGAGCTCGGGCACCTAACGTCCGAGGCGATCGCTGCGGCCGGAGCACCGACGGACGGTGAGTTCTACCTCTGCGGGCCCACCCCGTTCATGACTGCGGTCCTCGCCGGCCTCGGCAGGTACGGCGTGCCGACCGCCCGCCTGCATACCGAGACGTTCGGCGCGGAGGCTCCGATCACGCCGGGCATCGTTCAGCAACCCACCAGGCCACCACACCCGCCGGAGGGCATCCCAGGCACGGGCCCGGTCGTTTCCTTCGTGCGGACCGGCATGAGCGTCCGCTGGGATGACAGATTCGCCAGCGTCCTCGAGCTTGCCGAAGCCTGCGACGTGCCCGTTCGTTGGTCGTGCCGGACGGGCGTATGCCATACCTGCGAGACCGGCCTGCTGGAGGGCGACGTCGCCTACGCGCCCGAACCCCTCGAGCCGCCCGCGGTCGGCAACCTCCTGGCGTGCTGCTCCCGGCCTCGCGGCGATCTCGCCGTCGACCTCTGAGCGAGGGCATGACTTCGGGTCAGTGGCCGGCGATCTGGCCGCCGTCGATGTGCAGGATCTCCCCCGTGATGAATGGTGATGACTCCAGGAAGAGAACCCCGTCGACCACATCGCTGACCTGACCAACGCGTCCGAGCGGTTGGAGCCCCGCAAGTGCGTCGTACGACTCCGGAGGATGCTCCGGCGTCTGGATGATCCCCGGAGAGACCGCGTTGACGCGGATGCCGCGGGACGCGTACTCGATGGCCAGTGACTTGGTGGCCGAGGCTAGCCCGCCCTTGGTGAGTGACGTCAGGACGGAGGGCGTGGTGGAGTTGGCGTAGTCGGCCAGCGTCGTGGTGATGTTGACGATGTGGCCGCTGCCTCGCTCAAGCATCTCGCTGATGGCGCGCTGGGTCAGCCTGAAGAATCCAGTGAGGTTGACACCGACTGCCGACGCGTAGTCGTCCACCGTGTAGTTCGTAAAGGGCTTGGAGATGAAGACGCCAGCGTTGTTGATGAGGGTGTCGATGCGCCCGAAGCTCTCGAGTGCCTCGCTGATGATCCGATCGATGGTGTCGGGATCGGAGACGTCTCCCTCAACGGTGAGCACGGCAGGATCTGCCGCGGGTTCAGCCGTGCGGGAGCAAGCGACGACCGCCCAGCCTCGGCGCCGGTACTCGGCGACGATGCCTGCGCCGATGCCCCGAGAGCCCCCGGTGACGATGACCACCTTCTGGCCCTGCTCGTTCATGACCTCGCCAGGATCTGCTGCTGTACTTCGCTGCAGTACTCGGGTGATTCGAAGATCATCCCCACCGCGGACGCGCTCTGACCAGACCTTGGTGGTGGAGCTGAGGGGACTCGAACCCCTGACCCCCTCGTTGCGAACGAGGTGCGCTACCAGCTGCGCTACAGCCCCTAGGTGGAGCAACGAGGTTATCAGGGCAACTGGGACCGGTTCACCTCGCCGAGCGCCGGTCGGCAGCCGTGCGAAGAGCGCCGCTCAGTCGTTGACGGCGCGGCGGCGCAGGATCGTCTCGAGCTGGTCCTCGGCCTCGTCGGCGTCCTCGACGAGGGCCGCCATGCCGGAGCGCGCCGGCTGGTCGGACGGCTGGCGCTGCTCGGCGATGCGAGCACCGGCGAGCTCGGTGTCGGACCAGGCACCGGGGTCGCTGAGGTCCATCGCGGGGGCGCGCCGCGGTGCCGGTGGCTTCGTGACGTACGTCGGCAGCGGGACCGGCACGGGCTCCCAGCGGCCCTCGGCCTCGGCCGCTTCGCGGGCCTCCTGCTCGCGGAGCCGGGCCGCGGCCGCCTCCGCCTCGGCCCAGCGGGCCTCCTCCGCAGCGCGCTCCTCGGCCATCTCCCGGCGTACCGACATCAGGCGGTCGAGCGCGTCGAAGCGCATCAGGCGGGACCGCATGGTGCGCCGGACCGCCTGGCGGGACCGGTCGACCTCGCGGCCGCGACGGACCTGGAGCCGCAGGTGGGCCAGGTCGCCGACGGTGACGACGACCAGCAGCGCAGGAGCCCACCACGGCACCGGCGTCAGCGGGGTCAGGAGTGACACGACCAGCGTCGTGAGAACCAGGCCCGCCAGGATCCGCCTTCGCCGGACCTTGGCGCTGACCGGCCGGCGGCGGACCTGGCCGCGCGCGGCCGGCAGCGGCGTGCGGTTCGGGCCGGATCGGCGGGCGGCCTCGGGGCGTGGCGGCATCACGACGTACCGGCGGTCCGGGGTGGTCTCCCGGCGGGAGAGGATCTTCATCGCGGTGTCGAACTTCTCCACCGAGCGCGATTCCGAGAGCTCGTCGTGGCGGCGCAGCCAGCGTGGGATGAAGTAGGCCGCCCACATGACGATGAGGAACGCGTAGATGATCCCGCTGCCCACGCGGGCCACGGTAGGGCGGACCTCGGGCCCGGCCACGGACCCGAGCCGGTGTGTCGCGAGACCATTCGAGTGACTGGTGTGACTCGTGGGTCTCGGCCAACAACCCCGCAAGCCCCCCGAAACGATCACGGTTCCGTGATCACCTCACCCGAACCGTGCTCATATCAGCGCGGTTGGCGACAAACGATCACGGTTCCGTGATCATTTGCGGAAAGCTGGGAAGGGCTCCGGGTCAGCGCGGCTGCTGGGTGGCCCGCCAGCGGGCCAGCAGGCCCTGCGGGACCTCCTCGGTGGTCAGCGCGAAGGACCGGTGGTCGCGCCAGGCGCCGGCGATGTGCAGGAAGGCGACCCGCAGCCCCTCCTCGCGAAACCCGAGCTTCTCGACCACCCGCAGGGACGCGGCGTTCTCCGGCCGGATGTTGACCTCGACCCGGTGCAGACCGAGCACCCGGAAGCAGTGGTCGGTCACCAGCGCGACCGCGGTCGGCATGACGCCCCGGCCGGCGACCCGCTGGTCCACCCAGTAGCCGATGTGCGCCGAGGCGAGCGAGCCCCAGGTGATGCCGCCGACGGTCACCTGCCCGACGAGAGCGCCGTCGTAGGTCACGACGAACGGCAGGACCGTCCCCTGCCGGGCCTGCTTGTGCAGCGATCGGACCATCGCCGTGAACGACATCGTGCGCCCGGAGTCGCCTGGCGGAGTCGCCTCCCAGGGCGCGAGCCACGCCGCGTTGCGGCCGCGGATGGCCAGCCAGGTGGTGCGGTCCGAGCGGCGGATCGGGCGCAGCCCGACCCGGCCCTCCTGCAAGGTCGCCGGCCACCCACGTCGGACCGGCCCGATGATGGACATCTCAGTGGTCGCTCCCGTGCACCTGCTCCACCGCGTGCACGAGAAGCGGCGCCAGCACCTTGAGCCCGTCGCGTACGCCGCCCGGCGAGCCCGGCAGGTTGACGACGAGTGTGCGCCCCGCCACCCCCGCCAGCCCGCGCGACAGTGCTGCCGTCGGGACGCCCTGTGCGACGCCGTACGCGCGGATCGCCTCCGCCACCCCCGGCAGGTCGGTGTCGAGCACCGCGCGGGTCATCTCCGGGGTGCGGTCCGTCGGCGTGATGCCGGTGCCTCCCGAGGTCACGACGACGTCGTACGCCGACGCGACCGCCGCCCGCAAGGTCTCGGCCACCGGTTCGCCGTCGGGCACCACCTGTGGCCCGTCGACGTCGAAGCCGAGCGCCGCTAGCCCCTCGACGATCACCGGCCCGGTGCGGTCCTCGTAGACGCCGGCCGACGCGCGGTTGCTCACGCTGACCACGAGCGCCCTCACGGCGTCGCGCCGCCCCGGACCCACGTCCCCGACCGGCCCCCCGTCTTCGACTCGACCCGCACGTCGGTGATGGTCGCGCCCTTGTCGACGGCCTTCACCATGTCGACCAGCGTGAGGCCGGCGACCGCCACGCAGGTCAGCGCCTCCATCTCGACGCCGGTCCGGTCCGCCGTGCGCACGGTCGCGGTGATCGCGACCGCGTCGTCGTCCACGCGCAGGTCCACCTCGACGGCGTGGATCGCGATCGGGTGGCACAGCGGCACCAGGTCCGGCGTGCGTTTCGCCGCCTGGATGCCCGCGATGCGCGCCACCGCCAGTGCATCACCCTTCGGTACGCCGACGCCGCGCAGCAGCCCGACGACCTCGGCGCTCACGAGT
>DASYEF010000044.1:0-5455 GCA_036499185.1 Actinomycetes bacterium
CGCCCTGACCGCGGTGCAGGCGGCCCGCAGCAGCGATGTGGCACTCGAGCAGGAACGCCTCGCCGAGTCCGGGCAGCTCGGCACCGAGATCGAGTCGCTGTCGCGCGGGCTTGCCGCGCGCGGGGACACGGTGCAGGGGGCCGGCACGTTCACGGCACCGCTGCCGGGCTCGGTCATCACCTCGCCGTACGGCATGCGGTTCCATCCGATCCTGCACTACCGCAAGCTGCACACCGGGACCGACTTCGCCGGCGGCACGTCGGTGATCCGGGCCGCCGACGACGGGCGCGTCATCATGACGATCTCGAGCACGGCGTACGGGAACTTCACCGTCATCGACCACGGCATGCGCGGCGGTCACCACCTGACCACCGGCTACGCGCACCAGTCGCGGTTCCTCGTCCACGTGGGCCAGGTCGTGCACCGCGGCGAGCCGATCGGGATCGTCGGCCAGACCGGCTACGCGACCGGCCCGCACCTGCACTTCGAGGTGCGACTGGACGGCATCGTCGTCGACCCGATGCGCTTCCTCGGCTGACCCTCGTCAGGTCGCCGACATGGCCCCGGTGGCGAGCAGCACGATGAGCAGCGCTCCGAGCGCCACCCGGTAGGGGACGAAGAGCGTGATCTTGTGCCCGGCGACGAAGCGGAGCAGCCAGGCGATGGTCGCGTAGGCGACGACGAAGGACACGGCGGTGCCGACGACCAGCGGAAGCACCGGCACCGACTCCTTCACCGCGTCCTTGAGCTCGAAGAGGCCGGCGCCGACCAGCGCCGGGATCGAGAGGAAGAACGAGAGCCTCGTCGCGGCCACCCGGTCGAGGCCGCGCAGCAGACCGGCGCTGATCGTGGCGCCGGACCGGGAGATGCCGGGCACCAGCGCGATGCACTGGACAACCCCGATGACCAGGGCGTCGCGCAGGTTGGTCTGGCGCTCCTTGCGGGCCTGGGTGGCCTTCGCCTCGGCGAAGACCATGACCCCGCTCCAGGCGATGAGCGCTACGGCAATGACCCACAGGTTGCGCAGGGAGCCGGAGATGAAGTCCCGGAGCAGGAAGCCGATCACGGCGATCGGCAGGCTGCCCCAGATCACGAACCACGCGAACCGGTAGTCGAACGAGCCGCGGACCTCCGCGCGGTAGAACCCGGTCACCCAGGCCCGGACGATGCGCACGATGTCGGTGAAGAAGAACAGCAGGACGGCGGCGATGGCGCCGACCTGGATGATCGCGGTGAAGGCCGTGACCCCCTTGTCGTCGATGGGCAGCCCGAGCCATTGCTCGACGATGGTGAGGTGCGCGGTGCTCGACACGGGCAGGAACTCGGTGAGCCCCTCGACGACGCCGAGCACGACGGCGTCGATCACGCCGATGTCGGTCACGTCCGCTACTCCCCCAGCCCGGACTCGTCGAGCGCGTCGACCAGGGTCCGCAGCGCCGCGACCCGCTCGTCGAGGCTGCCGGCGTACGAGGCGACCGAGAGAGTCGTGACCCCGGCCTCGGCGTACGCCGAGAGGCGGTCGCGGATGCGTTCGCGGGGACCGATCAGGCTGGTCCGGTCGATGAACTCGAACGGGACCGCCTCGGCCGCGTCCCGGTGGTTGCGGGCGAGATAGAGGTCCTGCACCCGCGCTGCTGCCTCTTCGTAGCCCATGCTCACCGCGAGCCGGTTGTAGAAGTTCTGCTCCTTGCTGCCCATGCCGCCGACGTAGAGCGCGGCGTAGTGCCGCAGGGGCGCTGCACACGCCCCGAGGTCGTCCCCGACGACGACCGGCACGGTCGGCACGACGTCAAACCCGGCCAGGTCGGCCCCGACACGCGCCCGGCCGGTCGCGACGTGACCGAGCAGCTCGCCGGCGTGCTCGGGAGCGAAGAAGATGGCCAGCCAGCCGTCGGCGAGCTCGCCCGCCAGCTCGAGGTTGCGCGGCCCGATCGCGGCCAGGTAGATCGGCAGCCGGTCGCGTACCGGGTGCACCGTGAGACGCAGCGCCTTGCCCGGCCCGTCGGGCAGGGGCAACGGGTAGAAGGTGCCCTGGTGCGCGACCTTCTCCCGGCCGAGGGCGAGCCGGACCACCTCGATGTACTCACGGGTGCGGGCCAGCGGCTTGTCGAACCGGACGCCGTGCCAACCCTCGGAGACCTGCGGCCCTGAGACGCCGAGGCCGAGCCGGAAGCGGCCACCGGAGAGGCTGTCGAGGGTCGCGGCGGTCATCGCAGCCATCGCCGGCGTCCGGGCCGGGATCTGGAAGACGGCCGAGCCGATGTCGACGCGCTCGGTCTGCGCGGCCACCCACGCGAGCACGGTCGCGGCGTCGGACCCGTAGGCCTCCGCGGCCCAGACCGAGTCGTAGCCGAGCCGGTCGGCCTCCTGGGCCAGCGCCAGGTTGTCCTGGTCGTTGCCGGCCCCCCAGTAGCCGAGGTTCACGCCGAGTCGCATGGTGGCTGACCTTATAGATTCGCTGTCCATGGAGCAGCGACGGCTCGGCCGGTCCGGACTGAAGGTGGGTCGGCTCGCCCTCGGCACCATGACGTGGGGCCGCGACACCGACCAGCACGAGGCCAAGGACCAGCTCACCGCGTTCCTCGCGGCGGGTGGGACGCTCGTGGACACCGCTGCCGGCTACGGCGATGGCGCCTCCGAGGAGATCCTCGGGTCCGTGCTCGCCGCCACCGCCCAGCGGGAGTCGGTGGTGCTCGCGACCAAGGCCGGCATCTCCCGGCGTACCGGGGAACGGGTGGTCGACACCTCACGCCGCGCGTTGCTGGACTCGCTGGACGCGTCGCTGAGCCGGCTGGGCACCGACCACGTCGACCTGTGGCAGGTGCACGCGTGGAGCCCCGACACCGATCTCGAGGAGACCCTCTCCGCCGTCGACCATGCGGTGCACTCCGGACGCGCGCGGTACGCCGGCATCTCCAACTACAGCGGCTGGCAGACCGCCCGGGCGGTGACTTTCCAGCAGGCCGCGCCGACCCGCGCACCGATCGTGTCGACCCAGGTCGAGTACTCCCTGCTCCAGCGCGGCATCGAGCGCGAGGTGCTTCCGGCGGCCGAGGCACTTGGCCTCGGTGTCCTGCCTTGGTCGCCGCTGGGTGCTGGTGTGCTCACCGGCAAGTACCGCGGAGGGACGCCGTCGGACTCGCGGGCGGCGTCGCCGCAGTTCGGGCGATTCATCGAGCGGTTCCTCGACGACCGCAGCAGGCGGATAGTCGACGCGCTGTGCACCGCGGCCGACGGCCTGGAGGCCTCCCCGCTCGAGGTCGCGCTCGCCTGGGTGCGCGATGCGCCGGGTGTGACGGCTCCAGTCGTGGGCGCCCGCACGGCTGCCCAGCTGCGCGCGTCACTGGCCTCGGACCGCGTCACGCTGCCTCCCGAGATCCGCGGCGCCCTCGACGAGGTGTCGGCACCTCCGACGGGCTACCCCGAGTCCTGAGAGTCGGCGGACGACTGCGATGGCTCTGCGCCACAATGTGACGCGATGGCGGAGTGGGAGTACCAGCAGCTCTACCTGCCGCGCGGGACCAGCCGGGGCGCCGCGCGGCGCCTGCTCACGGACCACGCCGAATACGGCCACTGGGAGCTCGACCGGCTGCGGCTGTCGGCTGACGGCAGCCGCCGGGTGATCCTGCGGCGCAGGGTGATCAAGGCCGTCCGTACCGCCTGAGGGCCCGCAGGGACGAGGGCACCCGACGCGCGACGAACACGTTCATAGAACGTCGGGCCCGGCGGCCAGCGCCGGGCCCGGCCGACTCCCCAGGTCAGCTCGTGCGGAGGAACCGGTCGAGCACCCGGACCCCGAACTTGAGGGCGTCGACGGGCACTCGCTCGTCGACGCCGTGGAACATGCCGCTGAAGTCGAGGTCGGCCGGCAGCCGCAGCGGGGAGAACCCGAACCCGCGGATGCCCAGCAGGCTGAACGACTTCTGGTCGGTGCCACCGGAGAGGCAGTAGGGCACGACTTTCGAGCCCGGGTCCTCGGCCTGCAAGGCGGCGAGCATCGCGTCGACGAGCTTGCCGTCCAGTGTCGTCTCGTAGGCGATGTCCTCGATCACGCTCTCCCGCTGGACGTCCGGACCGATCAGCTCGTCGATGGTGGCGAGCAGCTCCTCCTCGTAGCCGGGAAGGAACCGGCAGTCGACGTACGCCTCGGCCGACTGCGGGACGACGTTGTGCTTGTAGCCCGCCCGCAGCATGGTCGGGTTGGCCGTGTTTCGCAGCGTGGCCCCGACGATGCGCGAGAGGCTGCCGAGCTTCGACAGCGCCGGCTCGGGGTCGTTGATGTCGACCTCGAAACCGAACGCGTCGCCCATCCCCTCGAGGAAGCGCTGGACGGTCGGCGTCATGCGGACCGGCCACTCGTGGCGCCCGATCCTGGCGACCGCCTCGGCCAGGGCGGTCACGGCATTGTCGTCGTTGACCATCGAGCCGTGTCCCGCCCGTCCCTTGGCGACGAGCCGCAGCCACTGGATGCCCTTCTGCGCGGTCTCGATCGCGTAGATGCGCTGATCGCCGATCGTGTAGGAGAACCCGCCGACCTCGCTGATCGCCTCGCTCACGCCCTCGAACAGGTCGGCATGGTTGTCGACCAGCCAGTGCGCGCCCTTCCTTCCGCCGGCCTCCTCGTCGGCGAGGAAGCCGACGACGAGATCGCGCGGCGGCTTCCGCCCTTCCCGGCGCATCTGGCGCACCAGCGCGAGGATCATCGCGTCCATGTCCTTCATGTCGACGGCCCCGCGTCCCCACACGCAGTCGTCGACCAGCTCGCCGCCGAACGGGTCGTGAGCCCAGTCGCCCGCCTCCGCCGGTACGACGTCGAGGTGCCCGTGCAACAGCAGGCCGGGCCGGCTCGTGTCTTCCCCTTCGAGGCGCACCACGACGCTGGTCCGGCGGTCCTCGGACTCCAGCACGGTGGACTCGAGGCCGACCTCGGCGAGCTTCTCGGCGACGTACTCCGCCGCCGCCCGCTCCCCCGGGCCGCTGCCGTCGCCGTAGTTGGACGAGTCGATGCGGATCAGGTCGCGGCACAGGTCGACGACCTCGTCCTGCGCGCTGGGGACGTCGGCGGGCTCGGGCACTGGTGCCTCCCTCGGGGCGGGTCCCGTCATCCTGCCCCAGCAGCGAGCCGTCGTGGCAGTCCCTGTACGGCGGGGCGTCGAGGCAGCCTGGTTTGCTAGGGTGACGGCCGCGTTCGGGACCGGTCAGCCAGCCGGGTGAGACTCCGACGCAGCACCTGTCCGGGTGGCGGAATTGGCAGACGCGCTAGCTTGAGGTGCTAGTGCCCTTTACCGGGCATGGGGGTTCAAGTCCCCCCTCGGACACGATCCTCTTAGGGCCCTGACCAGGCGATTCCCTGGTCGGGGCCCTCTGCTTTGGGGCTGTGGACACAGGGTGGACACAGACCGACACACGGGCGGGTTCCTTTCCTCGCGCCGGGGCCGATCGGTGGGCCATCACC
>DASYEF010000045.1:0-3041 GCA_036499185.1 Actinomycetes bacterium
CAGGGTGGCACGAACCTCGGGTGGTCCTGTCGCGAAGGAACATCGGTCTACGACGAGTCTCGATGCCATGCGGGCGTGACCTACGTCGACCCCGTCTGGACGTACGACCACTCCTACGGCCAGGCGCTCATCGGCGGCTTCGTCTACCGCGGCGCCCGGTACGCCGGCGTGCTGGGCGGCCGCTATCTCGGCGGCGACTACGAGACCGGCCAGGTCTTCGTCGGGACCCCGGACGGCGTCGAGACCGTGGGCCACCTCGACCAGGTCACCAGCTTCGGAGTCGACGACGGCCGCGAGCTGTGGGCGACGACGCTGACCGGCGGGCTGTACGAGGTGAGGGCCGCATGACGGAGCAGAACGTGGGCCGGCTGGCCCAGGTCTGGGTGTTCCCGGTGAAGTCGATGGCCGGTGCGCTCCTCGACGCGGCCGAGGTCGTTGCCGGCGGGCTGGCCGGTGACCGGTCCTGGGCCGTCGTCGACGAGGAGGGCCGCCCCGTGACCGCGGCGGAGGAGCCGCGGCTGCGCGAGGTCGTCCCCCGCCTCGCGGGAGGCGAGCTGCGCCTCGACGTACCGGGAGCCACACCGGACCTCGCACCCGGTACCGCCGCCGAGGCCCTGAGCACCTGGCTGGGGCGGCCGCTGCGGCTGCAGCACCGCTACGGCACGGGGTACGTCGACGTGGCGCCGGTGCACGTGGTGTCGCGCGGGTCGATGGCCGACGCCGAGCACGCGGAGCAGTGCGACGCCTGCGACATCCGCGCACCGCGGGCCAACCTCGTGCTCGACCTGGTCGGCGGGACCGACGTCAGTGAGCGCGACTGGCTCGGCCGCGCGGTCTTCGTGGGCGGCGCGGTGCTGCGGATGACCGAGCACCCGAACCACTGCCTGGGCGCCTACGCCGAGGTCGCCCTTCCCGGCCAGGTGCACGTCGGCGACGAGGTCCGGCTCGGCTGACCCGGAAACGCGGGCGAGCCGGATGCGGGTCCGTCGGTAGCATCGCGAGGTCTGCTCGACCCACCGCCGAAAGGAACCATCGTGTCCGACCTCCGCGTCACCGTCGCTGGCAGCGTGCGCCATGTCGCCGCCGGCACGACGGCGGGGGAGGCCCTGGACGGGGAGCGTTCCGTGGTCGCGGCCCGGGTAGCCGGCGAGCTCAAGGACCTGGCCTACGAGCTGCGCGAGGGCGACGACGTCGAGCCGGTCGCGATCGACTCGGCCGACGGCCGCGCGATCCTGCGCCACTCGACCGCCCACGTGATGGCGCAGGCCGTCCAGGCCCTGCACCCCGACGCCAGGCTCGGCATCGGCCCGCCCATCGAGAACGGCTTCTACTACGACTTCGACGTCGAGGTCCCGTTCACCCCGGAGGATCTCGCAGCCGTCGAGAAGCGGATGCAGCAGATCGTCAAGGAAGGGCAGACCTTCGTCCGCCGGCCCGTCGATGACGACGACGCCCGTGCCGAGCTGGCCGACGAGCCCTACAAGCTCGAGCTGATCGGGCTGAAGGGCGGCAACGCGGCCGACGCCGCCGAGGGCGCCGACGCCGAGGTGGGCGGCACCGAGCTGACCATCTACGACAATCTCCGGCCCGACGGAACGCTTGCCTGGAAGGACCTCTGCCGCGGCCCGCACCTGCCCAGCACCCGGCACATCCCGGCGTTCCGGCTGACCCGCTCGGCCGCGGCGTACTGGCGGGGGAGCGAGAAGAACAAGCAGCTGCAGCGCATCTACGGCACCGCGTGGGAGACCCGCGAGGCGCTCAAGGACTACCAGCAGCGGCTCGCGGAGGCGGAGAAGCGCGACCACCGCAAGCTCGGCGCCGAGCTGGACCTCTACTCGTTCCCCGACGAGCTCGGGTCCGGGCTGCCGGTGTTCCATCCCAAGGGCGGGGTCATCAAGCGCGTCATGGAGGACTACGTCCGGGCCCGGCACATCGCGGAGGGCTTCTCCTACGTCGGGACCCCGCACATCTCCAAGGAAGGCCTCTTCTACACGAGCGGCCACCTGCCTTACTACGCCGACGGCATGTTCCCGCCCATGGACGTCGAGGGCGCGAGCTACTACCTCAAGGCCATGAACTGCCCGATGCACAACCTGATCTTCCGCTCGCGCGGGCGGTCCTACCGCGAGCTCCCGCTGCGGTTGTTCGAGTTCGGCGGGGTCTACCGGTTCGAGAAGTCCGGCGTCGTGCACGGCCTGACCCGGGTGCGTGGCATGACCCAGGACGACTCGCACTCCTACGTCACCCCGGAGCAGGCCGGCCCTGAGATCAAGCATCTGCTCGACTTCTGCCTGAGCCTGTTCCGCGACTTCGGCCTGTCCGACTACTACCTGGAGCTGTCCACCCGTGACGACTCCAAGCCGGACAAGTTCGTCGGCTCGGACGAGGACTGGGCGGTCGCCACCCGGGTGCTCGAGGAGGTCGCCATCGAGTCCGGGCTGGAGCTGGTGCCCGACCCGGGTGGTGCGGCGTACTACGGACCGAAGATCTCGGTGCAGTGCCGCGACGCCATCGGCCGCACCTGGCAGATGTCGACCATCCAGTACGACTTCAACCAGCCCAAGGGCTTCGGGCTCGAGTACCAGGCCGCCGACGGCACCCGCCAGCAGCCGGTGATGATCCACTCGGCGAAGTTCGGGTCGATCGAGCGGTTCATCGGCGTGCTCGTCGAGCACTACGCCGGCGCGTTCCCCCCGTGGCTCGCGCCGGTCCAGGTCGTGGGCATCCCGATCACCGACGAGCACGTGCCCTACCTGCACGAGGTCGCGTCGACGCTGGCTGCCCGCGGCATCCGCGTCGAGGTCGACGAGTCCGACGACCGGATGCAGAAGAAGATCCGCACCGCGCAGAAGCAGAAGGTGCCCTTCATGCTCCTGGCCGGCGACGAGGACGTCGCCAAGAACGCGGTGTCGTTCCGCTACCGCTCCGGCGAGCAGAAGAACGGCGTACCGGTCGACGAGGCCGTGGAGGAGGTCGTCGCCGCGGTGGCCGCCCGGGTCCAGGTGTGAGCGAGGACGGCTACCAGCCGCCGGAGATCGTCG
>DASYEF010000046.1:0-10951 GCA_036499185.1 Actinomycetes bacterium
TCATGGCCAGCGGGAAGCCGACCGAGATGCCCAGGCCCCACAGCAGGGCACCGGCGTACCCGGCCGCGAGGGTCGGAATGAGCAGCAGTACGGCGACACCCACCGCCGCGCACCCGGCGCCCAGCCGCAGGGTGCGGACCCGACCGAACCGGGTGACCACCGGGGTACCCACGAGCCGGCCGGCCGTCATCGCCACCGCGAACACCGCGAAGCCGCCCGCCGCGGCGGCACCGGACGCGTCCCGCCCGTCGCGCAGCAGCAGGGCGAGCCAGTCGTTGGCCGAGCCCTCGGCCCAGGCAGCGCAGAACGTCATCAGCCCGAGGGCCAGCAGCCGGGGGTCGCGGATCAGCGGGCCGACGGGGGACGCCAGGTGATGCTCCCCGCTAGCGTCGTCGCCCGACTCGGTGGCCGGCTCTCCCCGCCCGTCGGGCATGGCACGGACGGCGACCAGGGTGCCGGCGCCTACGACCGCGCAGACGACGGTGAACTGGGTGGCCGGACCGATCCCGGCTCGCGCTGCCAGCACGCCGATGCCGGCACCGAGCACGGTGCCGATGCTCCAGCCGGCGTGGAAGCCGGGCATCAGGTCACGGCCGGCGGCGCGCTCGACCTCGTGCCCCGAGACGTTCATCGCGACGTCCCACACGCCGGTGCCGGCGCCGACGACGAAGAGGACCGCCGCGAGCACCGCGAGGTCGGGAGCCAGGGCCAGGCAGGGGTAGGCCAGCGCGCAGGTCACCACGCAGACCGTCATGACGGTGCGGGCTCCGGCCCGGGCGACCAGCCGCCCGGAGAGCGGCATCGCGATCAGCGACCCGACCGCGACGAAGAGCAGGGCGAAGCCCAGACCGCGCTCGTCGGCCCCCAGCTCGTCCTTGACGGCCGGCAGCCGGGACACCCAGGTCGCGAACAGCCCGCCGTTGGCGGCGAACACGACGCGGGTGGCCCAGGCCTGCCGGCGTACCGTGGCGGACTGCTGCCCCGCGAGGTGGTCCTGCACCCGTCGACCCTAGGGACCACCTCCCTCGGCAGGGTTAGGCAGCGTCGACGCGAGGCAGGAGCAAGACATGGAATACACGCACCTCGGCCGCAGCGGCCTGTCCGTCAGCCGGCTCTGCCTGGGCACCATGAACTTCGGCCCCGAGACCTCCGAGGAGGACTCGCACACGATCATGGACGCGGCCCTCGACGCCGGCATCAACTTCTTCGACAGCGCGAACGTCTACGGCTGGAAGAAGGGCGAGGGCGTCACCGAGCAGATCGTGGGCCGATGGTTCGCCCAGGGGGGCGGTCGGCGCGACAAGACCGTCATCGCCACCAAGCTCTACGGGTCGATGAGCGACTGGCCCAACGACACGTTCCTGTCCGCGCGCAACATCCGCAAGGCCTGCGACGGATCACTGCGGCGGCTCCAGACCGACTACATCGACCTCTACCAGATGCACCACGTCGACCGGGACACGCCGTGGGACGAGATCTGGGAGGCGTTCGACATCCTCAAGCAGCAGGGCAAGGTGCTCTACGTCGGTTCGTCCAACCACGCGGGCTGGCACATCGCGAAGGGCATGGAGGCCGCCCGCCGGCGCGGCTCGACCGGGCTGGTGAGCGAGCAGTCCATCTACAACCTGCTGACCCGCGACGTCGAGCTCGAGGTGCTGCCCGCGTGCCAGGACTACGGGCTCGGTGTGATCCCGTGGTCCCCGCTGCACGGCGGGCTGCTCGGCGGCATCATCCGCAAGACCGAACAGGGCAAGCGCCGGCTCACCGGCCGCGCGAAGGACGGGCTCAAGGAGAACCGCAAGGCGATCAAGGCGTGGGAGGACTTCTGCGACGAGCTGGGCGAACAGCCCGCCGACGTCGCGCTGGCCTGGCTGCTGCACCAGCCCGCCGTCACTGCACCGATCATCGGACCGCGGACCATCGAGCAGCTCGAGGGCGCGCAACGAGCCCTCAAGATCCGGCTCAACCGCGACGAGCGGGCCCGGCTGGACGACATCTTCCCCGGGCCCGGCGGCCCCGCGCCGGAGGCCTACGCCTGGTAGCCGCGGTCAGAGTCCCGCCGTCCTGTTGACTGCGCGCGATCGGCGGGTCAGAGGAGGGCGTTCGCGGCGACCAGGAGGACGAGCAGGACCAGGGCGCCGAGCACGATGCGCCGCCTGGTCCGGGGGTCCACCCGCCGACCCTACGACCGGTCCGCGGAGGTGGCCGGCGGCAACGTCCACGTAGCGAGGTCGTCGTACACCGGTCCCGTGCTGCCGCCCAGCTGCGAGTGCACGAGATGGACCTCGGTGGCTCGCCAGGTCGGTCCGGCGTAGCCCGCCAGCGCCGCAACCGCTGCATCGGCCACGGCCGGGTCTGTGTCGGCTCGCAGCCGGGCGATCGTCAGGTGCGGCCGGTACGCACGCGGGTGTGGCTCGCGGGACAGCGCCCGCGCCAGCGCTCGCAGCCGGGCGATGCTGCCGGTGTCGTCGCCGGCCGCGCCATCCGGCGGTACGCCGGTGACGCGGAGCCACAGCGCGCGGCGCCCGAACGAGCCGGCGCCGGCCAGCGCAAAGTCCATCGGCCCGGAGCCGGTGACCGCCCGGCCGACCCGCCGTGCGGTCCGGTCCACGTCGCGCTCGGCAACCTCGCCGTAGAAGGCCAGCGTCAGGTGCCACCGCTCCGCCGGCACCCAGTGCGGTCCCGTGTGCGCGGCCCGCACCGCGTCCACGGCCGCTGCCGCATGCCGCACCGCGCCGGTCGGTGGCCGCATCGCGACGAAGAGCCTCACGCCGTGGTGACCGCGAACCGGGTCGGGTCGAAGGTGGACAGGTCGAACTGCGTCCCGCCCTCGGTCACGAGGTCGGCCAGCACCTCACCGAGCACCGGCGTGAACTTGAAGCCGTGCCCCGAGAACCCGCAGGCCAGCAGGACCCGCGGCGCCTCCGGGTGCGCGCCGACGACGAAGTCCTGGTCGGGCGTGAGGGTGTACCAGCAGGGCGCCGAGCGGACGTGGCGGCTGCCGAGGGTCGGCGCGAGCTCGGCCAGCGTCGTCGCGACCTCGTCGACCGACCAGTCGGCGGGCTCGCGCAGCGTCGAGAAGTGCACGGCGGCCTTGACGTCGATGCCGTTCTGTGAGGGCACCCCGTAGAGCGACGTGCCGTCGGCCCGGTCCCAGATCCACACCGGGAGCCGGCCCGGCAGGAAGTCCGCCACCGACTCCGGGGCGAACCAGTGCTGCACGCGGCGCTCGATCGCGAGCGGCAGGTCGAGCTGCAACAGGTCGGGCGTCCAGCGGCCGGGCGCGAGCACCAGCGCACCGGCCTCGACGACGCCGCGAGTGGTGGTCACCCGCACCCCGTCCGCAGTCGCCTCCCAACCGGTGACCGCCTCGTCGTGGCGCAGCTCTGCGCCGTTCGCCGCGGCGCGCCGCAGGTGCGCGAGGACCGCGCTCTCCGGCCGAACAGTCCCCGCGGCGGGCTCCCAGATCGCCTCCACGTCGGGCGGCGGCCTCAGCGCCGGGAACCGCCGGGCCACGTCGGTCGCGGACAGCACCTCGTGCTCGAGGTCCCATGCGTCGGCGGTGGCCAGGCTGCCGGCGAACACCCGGGTGTCCGGGCCGCCGAGGAAGAGCCCGCCCGTGGCCCGCAGCAGGGGTGTGCCGTCGGGCTCGGCGAGCTCGGCCCACAGCTCGTAGGTGCGCCGCAGCAGCGGCACGTAGGTCGCGCCCTCGAAGTAGACCTGGCGCACGATCCGGCTCTCGCCGTGGCTGGCGCCCTCGCTGTGTGCGGCCGGGCGCGGGTCGAGACCGATCGTGCGAAGCCCGCGACCCGCGAGGTGGGCGGCCGCGGCGCTGCCCACACCGCCGAGGCCGGCGACGACCACGTCGTGCGCCGGCATCGTCGTCCCTACTGCGTCACGACCTGCAGCCGGGCGCGCAGGCCGGCGAGCAGGTCCGCGTCACCCTCGACCCGCACGGCGTTGTCGGGGCGGCGGCCCCACAGCCACAGGTAGAGCTCGGACGCTTCGCCGGTCACGAGCGCGTCGGACGGCCCGGGCTCACGCGACAGGTCGATGTCGTCGGGGTTGAGCGTGACCCGCCAGATGTGGTCGCCGGTGCGGACCGCGACGGTGCCGTGACCGGGTCCGTCCGGCCCGACGTCGTCGGCCTGGAAGCGCAGGAACCAGTCGAGCACCTCGTCGATGCCGTCGACAGCAAGGTCGTGCCCGACCGGTGACTCCATGCCGGTGCCGCTCTCGACATCGACCCGGTGGACGGCGACCTCCTGGGCCATCCGTCGGTACCAGAACCCGACGGTCTGGTCGTCGTCGTACCAGGTGTACGCCGACGCGTCGGGCCCGCGCGTCTCGAGCTGGTCGACGAGCTCGTCGCGACGTTCCCGGAACCAGCTCAGCACGGTGTCGAGGTCGGCTCCCTCGGCTGGCCCCTGGTCCCAGTCGGACTCCTGCTGGGGACCTTCGGGCAGCCGCATGCAGGCCACCTTGTGGCTGAAGACGGAGCCGGTGTGCACCATCGCGTCGCGCACGGTCCAACCCGGACAGGTCGGCACCGGCGCCTCGAGGTCGGTGACGACGTCGAGCATGCGGTCGCTGTCGGCGCGCAGTGCGGCGAGGTAGAGGGCGTACTGCTCCGGGGTACGTCCGGTGGTCGCGCTGGTGGCAATGGTCTGGCCGGTCCGGCTGGTGGGGCTGGTCGTCATGGCGTCATCTTGTCCGTTGGCGCCGACGGGCGCCAGACAGAAACCCGCCCGGCGGGCGCAGTTCAGGCCTGCTGGACCCGCTCGCCGGCCTCCTCGACCTCGACCTCGATGACCGGGTCGTCGTGGCGCCAGGTCGACCAGGCCAGCTGAAGCTCGTCGCGGAGCACGACACCCTCGCGGCGGGCGAGCACCAGCCCGGCGATGATCGCGGCGACCGCCGAGATGATGCCCCCGGCGAGCAGGCCCCAGCGGGCACCGAAGGCCTGGGCCAGCCAGCCGATGATCGGGGCACCGATCGGCGTACCCCCGCCGAGCACGGCCATGTAGAGCGCCATCACCCGGCCGCGCATCGCCGGGTCGACGGCCAGCTGCATCGTGGAGTTCGCCGAGTTGAGCATCGTCATCTGCGCGAGCCCGAGCGGGATCAGCAGGGCCATGAAGCTCAGGTACGTCGGCATCAGACCCGCGAGGACCTCGATGACGCCGAACACCAGCGCGCCCCCGACGACCAGGCGCAGTCGCGGCTTGGCGCGCCGCGCGGCGAGCAGTGCGCCGGACAGGGACCCGATGGCGAGCACGGAGCCGAGCACGCCGTACTCACCTGCGCCCTTGTGGAACACCTGGGTGGCCATCAGTGCCGACGTCATCTGGAAGTTGAGCCCGAAGGTCCCGACGAAGAACACCACGACCAGGATCATCATCAGGTCCGGCCGGCCCCACAGATAGCGCGCGCCTTCGCGGATCTGCCCCGGTCCTCGGGGAGTACGAGGCACCGGGCGTAGGTCGGCCACCCGCATCTTGGTCAGCGCGAAGATGATCGCGAGGAACGACGCCGCGTTGATGAAGAACACGGGTGCGGTGCCGACGAGCACGATGAGGAAGCCGGCCAGCGACGGGCCCACGACCCGCCCGAGGTTGAACGACGCGCTGTTCAGGCCGACGGCGTTCGTGAGGTCCTCACGACCCACCATCTCGATGACGAAGGACTGCCGCGCGGGTGCGTCGAAGGACGCGCCGATGCCGAACATCAGCGCCAGCAGGTAGACGTGCCAGACCTGCACGACCCCGGTGAGGTCGAGCACGCCGAGGATCGCGCCCATGGTCGCCATCCAGGTCTGGGTGACCATCAGGACGTTGCGCTTGGGGTAGCGGTCCGCAATGGTGCCCGCGAACGGGGCGAGGACCAGCATCGGCAGGAACTGCAGGCCGGTGGTGATGCCGAGCGCGACACCGTTGTGGTGGGACAGCTGCAGGACCAGCCAGTCCTGGGCGACGCGCTGCATCCAGGTGCCGGTGTTCGAGACGACACCGCCAGTGGCGTAGAGCCGGTAGTTGCGGTTCTTCAGCGCGGTGAACGTCGGGCTCATGCGCTGGTGATGCGGTCGATGATGGGCGCCGCGGCACGGAGTACGTCGCGCTCCGCCTGGGTCAGCTCGGCGAGACGCTGGACCAGCCACGCGTCGCGGCGGCGGCGGTCCTCGCGCAGCAGCGCGGCGGCCGGGGCGGCGAGGGAGATCAGGTGCTGACGGCCGTCGCTCGCGTGCGGCGTACGCACGATCAGGGCGCGTTCCTCCAGCCCCGCGAGGGTGCGGGTCATGGACGGCGGCTGGACCCGCTCGTGCTGGGCGAGCTCGCGCGGCGTCAGGGGACCGTGACGATCCAGCGTCGCGAGGACCGAGATCTGGGTGAGGGTCAGGCCGTGGTCGGCTCGCTCCACCCGCAGCCGCCGCGAGAGCCGCATCACCGACACCCGCATGGAGCTGGCGAGCTCGGCGGTTCGGGTCAAAGTCGGCATGCTGCGAGGATAACTCATTACTTGTGCTAACGAACGTTGTGGCCGATCTCTTCCCGTGACATAGCTGAACTGGCCCCGCCGCGCCGTTGAGAAGCAAGGGCCGAGCGGGGCCACTTGGCTCCGTGCGGGCTGGGTCAGGGCGGTTGGGAGGAGGGAGCGGCCGTCCCGCCGTCCGCCACTGCCCGTCCGTGTTGACTGGCGCGTTCCGGTCGGGTGTGACGGACCACAGTGGGCCGCAACGCGCCGGTCGACGCATTGGCACCCGGCGCCGCGGGGCAGGCAGCACGCCCGACACAACCGGGCCACTTCGCTGTCCTCGCCAGCCGGCCGCCCTCGGGTCAACCGGCCAGCGTTGGCCCCGGCGCGCTGGGCGGGCTGAGGTCGCGGTCGTGCGGCCGGAAGCGGTCGTCGTGGTTCCACCCACCCGGATGGGCGAGCACGAGGACGGCGCACAGCGCCGCGACCACGAGCGAGCCGACCACCAGCGCGCCGCGGGCGACCGGTCCTGGGACGCCGCCCGGACCTCGGGCTGCGGTGCGCGCGGCGAGCAGGAGCCGGCCGAGTACGTGCAGTCCAGTCACGACCGCCCACAGCACGAACGACGCCTGATGCACCGTGAGCACGTCGACGCGCCACCCCACGACGGTGAACAACGTCTCGCGCGACCGCTGCTCGCCAAGCCATACCAGCGCGACCCCGCTGCCGAGCAAGGTCAGTGACCCGAGCACCACCAGCGGGCCCAGGACGCGAAGCACGAGCGGCGGCGGCCCGGCCTGCCGGTACGCCCGGTCGCCCCGGTAGTAGCGCAGGATTCGCCAGCCCGTGCTTGCGGTCTTGAGCAGTGCCGGCGGCACCAGGATCACGCCGAGCGCAAGGTGCCACCGGATAAGGCCGTGAACGTCGAGCAGGGTGAGCAGCTCGGCGACGAAGAGCACGAGCAGCACGAGGCCGGTCCAGGCTGTGAGGCGCGCGTTGCCGGCCGGCCCGCCGGTCCCAGGTAGCACCGGGTCGGACCGCTGCTCCTGGCCGAGGGCGGCGGCCACCGACTCGTCGACGACGCCACGCCAGCCCTGCGCCTTCATGGCTGCGAAGTGTGCCCCCGTCGCCCCGCCGGAACCATTCCGGCCAGTGGGCGAGGCTTTCGCCCCAGCCCGCCGGGGCGAAATGATGTGTCCGGCCGCTCGTCGTACCGTCCGGAAGAAGGGGCGCGAGGGATGGCTCCGCTGGACTGGTTGCGCGCGCGAGACCCTGACCTCGCGGCGCTGCGCCGGGCCGCTCGCGCGGCCATCGTCATGCCGACGATGTTCGCGATCGGTAGCCAACTGCTCGACAACGCCGAGCTCGCCACCTTCGCGGCCTTCGGCTCGTTCGCGATGCTGCTGCTCGTCGACTTCGGCGGCCCGATCGCCGACCGGGTCCTGTCCTCCATCGCGCTCGCGGCCGCCGGCGCGGTGTTCGTCGTCGTCGGCACACTCGCCTCGCGCAGCCCTTGGCTGGCCGCGGCCTCGATGGCGGTCGTCGGATTCGGGGTCATCTTCGCCGGTGTCGTGAGCTCGGTGCTCGCCGGCGCGACGACCTCGCTGCTGCTCGCGTTCATCCTGCCGGTGTCGCTGACCGCGCCTGCCTCGGCGATCCCGGACCGGCTGGCCGGCTGGCTGCTGGCCTCGGCGGTGGCGGTCCCCGCGGCCGCCCTGCTGTGGCCGGCACCCGTGCGCGACCCGCTGCGCGGCGCCGCGGTGGTGGCGTCCCGGGCGCTTGCCGCGCGGTTGCACGCGGACGTGGCCCGCCGGTTGGGCGCACCCGACGCCCCGACCGACGAGCAGCACCGGCTGACGGTCACCGCGGCGAGCCAGGCCGTGAAGGACCTGCGGAGGACGTTCCTCGCGACGCCGTACCGGCCGACCGGGCTGAGCACTGCGACGCGCACGGTGGTCCGCCTCGTCGACCAGCTCACCTGGCTCGAGGCGATCGTGGCACAGGCCGGTCACCACGCACCGGGGGTGCCGGTGGACCGGGCGGCCTGCACCGTGCGGTCGGCGGCCGCGATAGTGCTCGACCGCTCGGCCGACCTGCTGGAGCGCGACCACGCGAGCCCCGAGCCGCTGCGGTCCTCCCTCGACGAGCTCGACGCGAGCCTGAGCCTGATGGAGCACCGGGCCACCCATGACCTTCCGGTACGCCGATTCGAGACACCGGCCGCCCATGGCGCACCGGCCGACGGTGGGCCCGCCGACGCACAGATCGGCGAGTTCCTGACCTCGTTGGACCCCAGCTTCCGGGCCCAGGAGCTCGCTTTCGCGGTGTCGCTCGTCGGGGGGACCGCGGACCTGACCGCGGCGGCGGGGGGACGCAGCTGGCCCGAGCGCCTCCTCGGCCGCCAGCCCCAGGGGCTCCCCAGCACCCTGTCCGCCGCGCAGGAGCGCGCGGCCGCGCACGTGGATCGACACTCGGTGTGGCTGCACAACAGCCTGCGCGGCGCCGCCGGCCTCGGGATCGCCGTGCTGGTCGCCAACGTGACCGGCGTCCAGCACTCGTTCTGGGTCGTGCTCGGCACCCTGTCCGTGCTGCGCTCCAACGCGCTGAGCACCGGCCAGAACATCCTGCGCGGCCTGGTAGGCACCATCATCGGGGTCGCGCTCGGCGCGCTGCTGCTGATGCCGATCGGCACCAACAGCTCCGTCCTCTGGGTGCTCCTGCCGATCGCCATCCTGGTCGCCGGCGCGGCGCCCTCGGTCATCTCGTTCGCAGCGGGCCAAGCCGGCTTCACCCTCGTGCTCGTGATCCTGTTCAACATCATCGCGCCCTCGGGCTGGCAGGTCGGCATCGTCCGGGTCGAGGACGTCGCACTCGGCTGCGCCGTCAGCCTCCTCGTCGGCCTGCTGTTCTGGCCCCGCGGCGCGAGTGCGGCCCTGAGTCTGGCGCTGTCCGAGGCCTACACCGAGAGCTCGGACTACCTCTCGCGCGCGGTGGAGTTCGGCATGGTCCGCTGTGACGCGACCGCCACCGCTCTGCCGCCGCCGACCGCCGAGGCGGCCCGGTCGGCGGCGGCCTCGCGCCGGCTCGACGACGCCTTCCGCGCGTTCCTCGCCGAGCGCGGGGCCAAGCCGGTGCCACTCGCCGAGGTCAGCGGGCTGGTCTCCGGCGTGGCCGGCCTGCGCCTGTCCGCGGACGCCGTCCTGGACCTCTGGGAGCGCGAGGACGGGCAGGCACCGGGCGACCGCGCAGGAGCTCGCGCCGAGCTGGTGGCCAGCGCCACCGCCGTACACACGTGGTACGACGACCTCGCGGCGAGCATCGCTGCGCACAGCCCCGTGCGAGACCCGGTGCCGCACGACAAGGTCGCCGACGGCCGGCTGGTCGACGCGATCCGCAGCGACCTGCGCACCGACGACGGCCGCTCCACCGCCACCGCGGTCCGGATGGTCTGGACCGGCGACCACCTGGACGCGGCCCGCCGCCTGCAGGAGTCCCTGGTCGGTCCGGCGCGAGCCCTCACCGGCACTTGACGGCCGCTCTGTCCGCCCTTGACCGATGGCGCCCGACATCGGTCGTTTGTACCGTGGTGTCCATGCGCAGCTATGGGGTCGGCTACGACACGGGGATCGCGCTGGCGGACCGGACCACCCGCGCCGCCTTCGACGAGGACCTCGTACGCCGGGAGCTCGGGATCATCCGCACCGACCTGCACGCCGACGCCGTGCGGGTCTACGGCAACCAGCGGGACCGGCTCACCACGGCCGGGGCGCACGCCCTCGAGGCCGGGCTGGACCTGTGGCTCGCGCCGTTCCCGGTGGACCTCGACGCCGGCGACCTGCCGGCGTACCTCGAGACATATGCCGCCGACGCCGAGGCGCTGCGGTCCCACCGCGCGGCCGAGGACGGGCCCGAGGTGGTCCTCGTGCTCGGCTGCGAGCTGTCCCTGTCGGCGCGAGGCTTCGTCCCAGGCGACACCTGGGACCAGCGCGCCGCGGCGCTGACCGACCCCGCCAGCTTCGCCGACCCGGCGCGCTTCGCCGAGCTGCAGCGCGGGCTGGAGCGGTGGCGCGACATCCACCGGGCGACCGTCGGTGCGGCCCGTGCGGTGTTCGGTGGCCGACTCACCTACGCCGCCGGGATGTGGGAGGAGGTCGACTGGTCGCTCTTCGACATCGTGTCCGTCGATGCCTACCGGGACGCGACCAACTCCGCGACGTTTGCCGAGACCGTGCGCGGCTGGCACACGCACGGCAAGCCGGTTGCGGTGACCGAGTTCGGCTGCGCCACCTACCGCGGTGCCGCCGACCGCGGCGGCACCGGCTGGGCCGTCGTCGACCGCAACGTCGACCCGCCGCGCCTGGCCGACGACTACCTGCGCGACGAGCAGGAACAGGTGCGCTACCTCCGCGAGGTGCTGCCGGTGCTCGAGGCCGAGGGCGTCGACACGACGTTCTGGTTCAGCTTCGCCGGCTACGAGCTC
>DASYEF010000047.1:0-3909 GCA_036499185.1 Actinomycetes bacterium
GCCGATGGCGCGGTGCACGATGTCCTGGTTGCGGGTCGCCGCCACCGCGGGCGTCACGCTCCAGCCCTTCCGGAGCATGTTCATGGCTGCCGCTGCGGCGCCCGGCTGGCCCTCGATCTGGGAGAACGCGGCCTTCTCGGCGCGCTTGCCGAACACGATCGTGGCGGCCAGCACGCCGCCGAGCACACCCAGGATGCCGAAGTAGATCGGCAGGCGCACCAGGAAGCCGATGGCCAGCACGACGAGGAAGGCGAGCACCCCGGAGGCGGCCGTGATCAGGCCGATCATCGGGTCGGCCTTGCGGGCCATCGTGTAGGTCGCCCGGATCTGGCCCAGCCGCCCCTTGGGGGCCGCCGCGTCGTCCGTACTCTGCGTGCTGTCCTTGTCCGTGCTGCCCCTGCGCGCCATGCGCCGAAGGATACGTGGCGCAGGAGACCCGGCGAGCCGCGCCGGGTCGGGGTTCGCTCAGGCGGTACGCCGGTCCGGCACAGCGACGGGCGCCGGCAGCTCGACCGGCGGCCACCCGCGCGACTCGAGCGCGTCCCGGGCGTTGCGACGGGACCCGTCCGTGACCGGGCGGGTGGCGGCGAGCACGAGGGTGCCGACGAGCTCGGTGAACGACACGAGCGGTGGCAGTGACCTGGTCATGCCCCTAGCCGACCCGACCGGCGTTACCGGCGTGTGTCGTCAGCGCTACGTCCTGACAAAGACTTGCCGAGCCATCAGGTGACCGACTCAGGCAGTGGGCACGCCGGCCCGGGCCTCGAGCGCCTGCCGGTAGAGCCGGCCGGCCCGGTAGGACGACCGCACGAGCGGACCGGAGAGGACGCCCGCGAAGCCGACCTCCTCGGCCTCGGCCTGCAGCTCGACGAACTCCTCGGGCTTGACCCAGCGCTCGACGGGGTGATGGCGCGGCGAGGGCCGCAGGTACTGGGTGATGGTGATGAGCTCACAGCCAGCCGCGTGCAGGTCGCGCAGCGCCTGGCTGACCTCGCTGCGCTGCTCGCCCATGCCGAGGATCAGGTTGGACTTGGTCACCAGCCCGAAGTCGCGGGCCGCCGTCAGCACGCCCAGTGACCGCTCGTAGGTGAAGGCCGGCCGGATCCGCTTGAAGATGCGGGGGACGGTCTCGACGTTGTGCGCGAGCACCTCCGGCCGCGAGTCGAACACCTCGGCCAGGAGGTCCGGCTTGCCGTTGAAGTCGGGGATCAGGTTCTCGACGCCGGTGCCGGGGTTGAGCGCGTGGATGGCGCGCACGGTCTCGGCGTACAGCCAGGAGCCACCGTCGGGCAGGTCGTCACGCGCGACGCCGGTGATGGTCGCGTAGCGCAGCCCCATCGCCTGCACCGACTCGGCGACCCGGCGCGGCTCGTCGCGGTCCAGCGGCTCGGGCTTCCCGGTGTCGATCTGGCAGAAGTCGCAGCGCCTGGTGCACTGGTCGCCGCCGATGAGGAAGGTGGCCTCGCGGTCCTCCCAGCACTCGAAGATGTTGGGGCAGCCGGCTTCTTCGCAGACGGTGTGCAGGCCCTCGCGCTTCACCAGCGCCTTGAGCTCGGTGTACTCGGGGCCCATCTTCGCCCGCGTCTTGATCCAGGAGGGCTTCTTCTCGATGGGGGTCTCGCTGTTGCGGGCCTCTACGCGCAGCAGCTTGCGTCCCTCCGGAGCGACGGTCACGCGCCCCAGCCTACGTCGCGCGCCGGAGCGTCCCCGCACCTCACCGGGCGGGAAGGACCTCGGCGAGCCGCTTCTCGACGAAGGGCAGCGCCTCGGCAACCGTGACGTCACGACCCGCCTCGAGGGTCAGCGACGTGACGCCGGCATCTGCGATCCCGCAGGGCACCATGTTGGCGAACGCGGTCATGTCGCAGTCGCAGTTCAGTGCGAAACCGTGCATGGTCACGCCCTGCGAGACCCGGACCCCGATCGCGGCGATCTTGCGGTCCGGTCCCTTGCCGTCGACGACCCAGACGCCGGAGCGGCCCTCGACCTGGGTCGTCTCGACGCCGAGGTCCGCGCACACGAGCATCAGGGCGGACTCGAGGCGGCGGACGTAGCCGACGACGTCGAGCGGCTCGGGCAACCGCACGATCGGGTAGCCGGTGAGCTGCCCCGGCCCGTGCCAGGTGATCTTGCCGCCGCGGTCCACGTCGATGACCGGCGTCCCGTCGAAGGGCCGCTCGATGGCCAGCGTGCGCTTGCCGGCGGTGTAGACCGGCTCGTGCTCGAGGAGGAGCACCGTGTCCGGGCGGGTCCCGGCGGCCACCTCGGCGTGCACCTGGCGCTGGCGCTCCCACGCGTCGAGGTACGGCACCACGCCGGCCTGCACCATCTGCAGCGCACCAAGCCCGGTGCCGCGGTTTGCGGTCATCCGTGCACTGTACGTCGGGGCGCCCGACGGGCCGGTTCGCGCCCGGACACCTGGGGTTGTCACACTCGGGGCCGTGAATGACCTGCGGGTGGCCCTGCTCGGCTACGGGATGGCGGGGCGGGAGTTCCACGCGCCGCTGCTGCGGGAGGTGGCCGGCGCACGCATCACGCACGTCGTCACCGGCGACGCGGAACGCGCCGAAGCGGCCCGTGCCGAGAACCCCGGCGTCACCGTCCTACCCGAGCCGGATGCCTTGTGGCAGCTGGCCGGCCGCCTCGACGTCGTCGTGGTGGCCTCGCCGTCCGGTGCGCACGCCGCGCAGGCCCGCGAGGCGGTACGCCGGGACCTGGCCGTCGTCGTCGACAAGCCACTGGCCGTGTCGGCGGCCGACGCTCGCGACCTGGTCGATCTCGCCGAGGAGCGCGGCGTCCCCCTGACCGTGTTCCAGAACCGGCGGTGGGACCCCGCGCACCTCACCACCCGCACGGTGCTGTCCTCGGGCGCCCTGGGCGAGGTCGTGCGCTACGAGGCGCGCTACGAGCGGTGGCGGCCGGTGCCCAAGGACCGCTGGCGTGAGCAGGTGCCCAGCGAGCAGGGCGGCGGACTGCTGATGGACC
The DNA here is from genome assembly GCA_036499185.1 of Actinomycetes bacterium. Classification (GTDB taxonomy): domain Bacteria; phylum Actinomycetota; class Actinomycetes; order JACCUZ01; family JACCUZ01; genus DATBDW01. The sequence continues at coordinate 2,986 of DASYEF010000047.1, forward strand.
TGCAGACCCATCTCGTCGACAGCGCGCTCGACCTGTTCGGGCCGGTCTCCACGGTGTACGCCGAGCTGGCGGCCCTCACCACGGTCTCCGACGACGTGTCGTTCCTCGCGCTGCGCCACGTGTCGGGGGTCGTGAGCCACCTCGGCGCGACGTCTCTGGCGGCGGTCCCGGGGCCGCACACCCGCCTGCTCGGCCGGGAAGCGGCATACCTCGTCGCCGCGGTCGAGGGCGAGCTGACGCCCTGCGAGGACTGGGACGACGAGGACGCCGAGCACCGCGGCTGGCTGGTCCGCGGGGAGGAGCGCGAGGCGGTGCCGCGCGCACCCGGCGGCTGGGTCGACTTCTACGTCGCGCTGGTCGAGGCGCTGCGCGAGGGCTCGACGCTGCCGGTCGACCCCCGCGAGGCGGTGGCGGTGCTCGCGATCCTCGATGCCGCGCGCATCTCGGCCCGCGACGGTGTGGTCGTCGACGTCCCGTGACCCGTGGGTCGCTGCTCCTCGTCGGCGACAGCCACCTGGCCGAGGCCACGACGCGCGCTGTCGTGCCGGTCGCGGCCAGGCTGCGGCGCGCGGGCTGGGAGCTCACCAGCCTCGCCGTCGGTGGCCTCGATACCCGCGCGGCACTGCGGCTGCTGCCTGATCCGTTGCCCGCGGCCGACGCGACGGTGGTGTCGTTCGGCTCCAATGACGCCGCGCCGTGGAAGCAGGTGCCGCTCGAGGAGTTCACGATCGGGTACGCCGAGATCCTCGGCCGGGTCGCGTCGCCCGTCACGGTGGTGATGGGGCCACCGCCGGTGCGCGAGGACCGCGACGACGCGCATGGCCGGACCAACGCCGTGCTCGACGACTACGCGGCAGCGGCCCAGCGGGTCGCCGAGTCCAGCGGTGTGCGCTTCCTCGACCTGCGCGAGGTGCTCGACCCGGC
>DASYEF010000048.1:0-9107 GCA_036499185.1 Actinomycetes bacterium
AATGGAACAAGAAAGGCGACGACGCGCAATACGCCTACTCCGATCGCGAGCGCGACGCGCTGGTCGCTGCCGGTCTCGACGCCGGCAAGAAGATGTCAAAGGACGACGGCATCCAGCGCTACAAGGGTCTCGGCGAGATGAACAACGACGAGCTGTGGGACACGACGATGGACCCGCAGAACCGGTTGCTGCTGCAGGTGACCCTCGACGACGCCGCACTCGCCGACAAGACGTTCACCGAGCTGATGGGCGAGGACGTCGAGAGCCGGCGCAAGTTCATCCAGCGCAACGCGAAGGACGTCCGGTTCCTCGACATCTGAGGCACCGGCCGTCAGCCCACCGCCGTACCATCGCAAGGAGCGCCCAGCTGTGACCGAGACGACGCAGACACCGCCGCCGACCGGCGGCCGGATCGAGCCGGTCGACCTGCAGGTCGAGATGCAGCGGTCGTACCTCGACTACGCCATGAGCGTCATCGTGCAGCGGGCTCTGCCCGACGTGCGCGACGGTCTCAAGCCGGTGCACCGCCGGGTTCTCTACGCGATGTACGACGGTGGCTACCGGCCGGACCGCGGGTTCTCGAAGTGCTCGCGTGTCGTCGGTGACGTGATGGGCCAGTACCACCCGCACGGTGACACCGCGATCTACGACACGTTGGTGCGGCTCGGCCAGCCGTGGTCGTTGCGCTACCCCCTGGTCCAGAGCCAGGGCAACTTCGGCTCGCCCGGCGACGACCGCCAAGCCGCTATGCGTTACTGCGTCACTGGTGATACTCGCGTCCGGGCCGCTGGCGGTGAGACCTGGCGCATCGCTGACGTCGTACCCGACGCGGCACCCAACTCCGACAATCTCCTGGACGGGGTCAAGCTGCTCGGGCGTTCCGGCGAGCCCGTCGAGGCGTCCCGGCTGTTCCACTCGGGTGAGCACCCGACCCTCCGGCTTACAACTCGGGAGGGCTACTCGGTCCAGGGCACGTACAACCACCCGGTGCTCTGCCTCGTCAACGTCGCGGGAGTCCCGACGCTGCTCTGGAAGCTCCTCGAGGAGGTCGGCCCTGGGGACCGCGTGGTGCTCTACCGCGGTGGGCCGACCGAGGAGGAGGAAATCCTGTCCGATCGGGCAGCAGCGACTGCTCTCCTGCTCGGTGCTTTCGTGTCGGAAGGCTGGGTCTCTGCGACTCGGGCCGGCTTCAACAACGAGGACGAGGACTACTTCCGCGCGGTGCTGGCTGCCTACGACACAGTTGTTGGCGGGCCGCGCTACGTCTACGACCGCGTGATCGCCTCGGGCAAACGGATCTACGAGCTCGACATCCAGAACCTGGCCGCTCTGATGGCCTCGCCGCTGGCGGTCCTCACTGGGAAGCGCAGCGCGCAGAAGGAGATTCCCCTCTCGGTGTGGCAGTCCGGAGTCGGCGCCAAACGCCTGTTCCTCCGGTCGCTCTTTGAGGGCGACGGCTCCTCGTCGCTGCTCGCCCGCAACACCATCCAGGTCTCCTACTCCACCCGCAGCCCGCGCCTCGCCGCGGACGTCCAGGAGATGCTGCTGGAGTTTGGCATCATCAGCCGACAGTGCCACCACACCTCCGGCGAGATCAAGGTCTACATCGGGAACCGGCGAGAGGCGCGCATGTTCGCGCGCGAGGTCGGGTTCCTCGGACGCAAGGACGGCAAGCTCCGCAGCGAGCTCTCGAGGATCCCAGAGACCAGCACCGCGCTTTCCTCGGACCACGTGCCCTTCGTCGCGGACTACCTCCGCGCGAGCGGTCCGGTTTCGGGCGCATCACGGTCCTGGCTGAAGTACCACAACCTCGACCGGATGGATCGGTGGGAGCGGGACCGGAAGCTCATCTGGTCCCACGTGGCGAACACCGAGGCGCAACGAGTAGTTGACCCTCTGGTCGACGGCCGGTACTACTACGCCGAGGTCTCCTCCATCGTGGACGCCGGCACCGAGGCCGTGTGGTCCTTCCGGGTCGAGACAGACGACCACGCGTTCATCACCAACGGGATTGTCAGCCACAACACCGAGTGCCGGTTGGCGCCGCTGGCCATGGAGATGGTCCGCGAGATCGACCAGGACACCGTCGACTTCGGGCCAAACTACGACGGGCGCCAGCAGGAACCGACGGTGCTGCCGGCGCGGTTCCCGAACCTGCTCGTCAACGGTTCGGGCGGCATCGCCGTCGGCATGGCCACCAACATCCCGCCGCACAACCTGCGCGAGGTCGCGTCCGGTGTGCAGTGGTACCTCGAGCACCCCGATGCGTCGCACGAGGAACTGCTCGGCGCTCTGCTCGAGCGGATCAAGGGGCCGGACTTCCCCACCAAGGGCCTCATCGTCGGCACGCACGGCATCCGCGACGCGTACACGACCGGCCGCGGCTCGGTCACCATGCGCGCGGTGGTCGAGGTCGAGGAGGACAGCCGCGGCCGCACCGTCCTGGTCATCACCGAGCTGCCCTACCAGGTGAACCCGGACGCGCTGGCCCGCAAGATCGCCGAGCTGGCCGACAGCGGCAAGGTGCAGGGGATCGCCGACCTGCGCGACGACTCGTCCTCGCGCACCGGCATGCGACTCGTGGTCGTGCTCAAGCGCGACGCAGTCGCCAGCGTGGTGCGCAACAACCTCTACAAGCACACCCAGCTGCAGGACACCTTCGGCTGCAACATGCTTGCCCTCGTCGACGGGGTGCCGCGGACGCTGTCGCTCGACGCGTTCATCCGGCACTGGGTCACCCACCAGATCGAGGTCATCGTCCGGCGCACCCGCTACCGGCTGGCCGAGGCCGAGCGGCGCGCGCACATCCTGCGCGCTCTGCTGAAAGCGTTGGAGCGCATCGACGAGGTCATCGCGCTGATCCGCGCAAGTGCATCCGCCGAGGCGGCCCGCGACGGCCTGATCGAGCTGCTCGAGATCGACGAGGTGCAGGCCGGCGAGATCCTCAATATGCAGCTCCGCCGGCTCGCCGCCCTCGAGCGCCAGGAGATCCTCGACCGCTACGAGGAGTTCATGCGGGCCATCGAGGAGTACAACGCGATCCTCGCCTCCGAGGAGCGGCAACGCCAGATCGTGCGCGACGAGCTCGCCGAGATCGTCGAGAAGTTCGGCGACGAGCGGCGCACGCAGCTCGTGCCGTACGAGGGCGACATGTCCGCCGAGGACTTCATCCCCGAGGAGGACGTGGTCGTCACCATCACCCGTGGTGGCTACGCCAAGCGGACCAAGACCGACCTCTACCGCCAGCAGCGCCGGGGCGGCAAGGGCGTGCGCGGTGCGCAGCTGCGCCAGGACGATCTGGTCGAGCACTTCTTCGTGACCACGACGCACCACTGGATCCTGTTCTTCACGAACAAGGGCCGGGTCTACCGGGCCAAGGCCTACCAGCTGCCCGACGCGGGTCGCGATGCGCGCGGCCAGCACGTGGCCAACCTGCTCGCGTTCCAGCCGGACGAGCAGATCGCCCAGGTGATCGACCTCAAGGACTACGAGGTGGCGCCCTACCTCGTGCTCGCTACGAGGCGCGGGATGGTGAAGAAGACCCGGCTGACGGAGTACGACTCGAACCGCACGGGTGGCCTGATCGCGATCAACCTGCGCGAGGACGACGACGGCACCAGCGACGAGGTCATCTCGGCCCGCCTGGTGACTGCCGACGACGAGCTGCTGCTCGTGAGCCGGCAGGCGATGTCAGTGCGGTTCACCGCGACCGACGAGGCACTCCGCCCGATGGGCCGGGCCACCTCCGGAGTCACCGGGATGCGCTTCAAGGGCGACGACGAGCTCCTCGCGATGGAGGTGGCGCGCCCCGAGGGCACCGTCTTCACGGTCACTGGCGGCGGGTTCGCCAAGCGGACGCCGGTCGAGGAGTACCGCCTGCAGAACCGCGGCGGGACCGGGGTCCAGGCGATGAAGTTCAGCGAGGCGCGGGGCTCCATCGTCGGGGCGCTGGTGGTCGACGAGGACGACCAGGTGTTCTCGATCAAGGCCAGCGGCGGGGTCACCCGGGTGTCGGTCGGCGAGGTCAATCCCACCGGGCGTGTCACCATGGGGGTGCGGTTCATCTCGCTCGCTGAGGATGACACCGTCGTGGCGATTGCGCGCAACGCTGAGCGGGAAGCCACTGAGGAGCAGCTGGACGAGCTGGTGTCGGACGAGGAATCGGTCGAGAACTCGGCCGAGGACGAGTCCGGGACCGACCCGGCAACACCGCCGGCCGAGTGATCGGGCATACGAGGTGACCGAGTGAGCAGTTCGGGCTACAGCGGTGGCGACCAGTGGCGCGCCGCGCAGCAGCCGACCGCCACGATGGCGCCAGTGACCGACACCATGGCGCGCTCCACGTCGGCGACCGCCCCGCGGCCGGCCGCCCGGACCCGCGCCCGGCGGGCCCGGCTGGTGCTCAGCCGGGTCGACCCGTGGTCGGTGATGAAGCTTGCGTTCCTGCTCTCGATCGCCCTGGCCATCATCGCGGTCGTGGCGGTCTTCGTGCTGTGGTCGGTCCTCGACGCCATGGGGGTCTTCGACTCCGTCGGCAAGACGGTCGAGAGCGTGACCCGCTCCAGCGACAACGCCCAGGGAATCGACATCCTGACGTACGTCGGGCTCGGCCGGGTGCTGTCGATCACCGTCGTCCTGTCGGCCGTGAACGCCGTGCTGCTGACCGCCTTGTGCACGCTGGCGGCCTTCCTCTACAACATGGCGGCCGGCCTGGTCGGCGGCCTGCACGTGACGTTCACCGAGGACGTCTGACCCCGCTTGGTCCGCCGATCCGGCTCGGCGCGGAGGCGTCGGAACCGGTTTCTGGGGGCACACCCTCCTGCGATAGTCTGCTGCGGCGATCGCGACATGGGGGCCTATAGCTCAGTCGGTTAGAGCGCTGCCCTGATAAGGCAGAGGTCAGTGGTTCAAGTCCACTTAGGCCCACTCCGGCGCGACCGGCCGCACCGCCGGTCGGCGGCGCAGAAGAGACGGACCCTCCGGGAGGGGCTCGCATGAAGAAGCTGCTGGTCTTGATCGTGGCGGCGGCCGGTGCCGTCTTCGCATGGAAGAAGGTCACCGCCAACCGGGACGCCGAGGCCGACCTGTGGGCCGAGGCCACCGACCGGGTCGACTAACCGACCGGCCGAGGAGGCCGGCTGACCCGGCGTGGTCGTTGCCGACCCCGACCCGGGGACGTAGCTCAACTGGTAGAGCACCGCCTTTGCAAGGCGGGGGTTGAGGGTTCGAGTCCCTTCGTCTCCACCGCGGCTGGCCGACTGGGCGATCCGGCCCGGCCGCGTCGGGTCGCTTAGCCCTTAGGGGCGGGCTTGCTGCCGCCGGACTTCGTCGAGCCGGTCGTGCCCTTCGCCGCTGCGGCGGACACCTTCTTGGCCTGCGCCCGCGTGACCGCCTCTGTGGTCGTCGTGGCGGGGTCGCCGGACTTCTCGTCCGACTCGTCGGCCAGTGCCTCGTCGGGCCCGGCCCCGCCCGGATCGTCGGTCGGGATCGTCATCGCGGGGGAAGGTGCAGCCGCGTCGGGAACACTCCCGACCGGGCTCGGCACCGGCCGGGTCGGCCCCGCTGAGGTGGTCCATGCGTCGACCGGGTCGGCGGACTGGCGGGTGAAGGCCTTCCAGCCGGCGTACGCCGCAGCGAGCAGGCCGCCCAGGAGCAGCAGCTTGCGGAACCGGTGTCGGGACTGCTTGGGCGGGTCGAGCTCGCCCTTGATCGCAGCGAAGGCGGCGCTGCCCCGGGTCGCGACCTCAGAGCGGGCCGGTTCGGTCGCTGCGAACACGCTCGCGACGGCCTCGGTCACGGCGGGCAGGATGTCGGACTTGATCTTGTCGACGGCGGGTTCCACCCTGGGCGCCGCCCAGTCGACGGCGGTCTCGACGTGCGGAGCGGCCCAGTCTCGGGCGCTCTCGACCCGGGGTGCAGCCCAGTCCACGGCGGACTCGACCTTGGGAGCGGTCCAGTCGCGGGTCGCGTCGGCGTACCGGACGGTCGCGTCGCGCGCATCCGTTGCCACCGGCGCCACGGCGCGCCCGGCCCGCTTCTGGGCGTGCGCTGCACGCTTCTGGGCCCGGGACGCGGTCGTACGACTGCGCTTCTGCATGGTCGTCAGGCGGGACACAGGAAACCTCCGGTCGGACGATCGAGTGGTCGGCTCCTGCCCAGCGTCCCCCCGGCGAAACCGTTACGCCACCCGGGGGTCGCGCGCCGGACCGCGCCCCGGTGCCCCGCAACGGGCCATCCTCGCGTGCAAGGATGGTCGTCCCCGCCCACAGATCGACGAACGTACGAAGGGACTCCCGTGTCCGAGGAGCTCTACGCCACCCTGAAGACCAACCACGGCGACATCGTGGTGCAGCTGTTCCCCAACCACGCCCCCAAGACCGTGGGCAACTTCACCGGCCTGGCCGAGGGCACTCGTGAGTGGGTCAGCCCCGCGTCCGGCGAGAAGAGCACCGCCAAGCTGTACGACGGCACCGTGTTCCACCGGGTCATCCCCGGGTTCATGATCCAGGGCGGCGACCCGCTGGGTACGGGCACGGGCGGGCCGGGCTACCGGTTCGCCGACGAGTTCCACCCGGAGCTGCAGTTCGACAAGCCGTACCTGCTCGCGATGGCCAACGCCGGCCCCGGCACCAACGGCTCCCAGTTCTTCATCACGGTCGGCCCGCAGCCGCACCTCAACCGTCGGCACACGATCTTCGGTGAGGTCGCCGACGGTCCCAGCCGCGAGGTGGTCGACAAGATCGCGAGTACGCCGACCGGTGCCATGGACCGGCCGGTCGAGGACGTCGTCGTCGAGTCGGTCGTCGTCGAGCGCCGGGACGCCTGACCTCCGGTGTCGCAGAGCCCGGCCGCCGGGGAGTCACCCCAGGACGGCGCCCCACCGCCGGCGGACGGTACGCCGGCCGACCCCGCGGTCTGTTACCGCCACCCGGACCGCGAGGCGCACATCCGTTGCGTCCGCTGCGAGCGGCGGATCTGCCCGGACTGCATGATCCCGGCGTCGGTCGGCTTCCAGTGCCCCGAGTGTGTGCGCGAGGGCAACAAGACTGTCCGCCGGGCGACGACGGTCTTCGGCGGCCGGGTCACCAACGACCCCGGCTGGGTCAGCAAGATCCTCATCGGCATCAACGTCGTCGTCTACGTACTCCAGCTAGCGGTCGGACCGGACCTCGAGCACCGGTTCTGGCTGATCGCCGGCCCCGCCTTCGACCCGCGGATCAACCAGGTCGTCGGCGTCGCGGACGGGGAGTACTACCGGCTGCTCACCGCGGCGTTCCTGCACGGCAGCGTCCTGCACATCGCGCTGAACATGTATGCCCTGTACCTGTTCGGGCCACAGGTCGAGGCCGCGCTCGGACGGGTCCGGTTCCTGGCCCTGTACCTCGCGTCCGCGCTCGGCGGCAGCGCCCTGTCCTACTACTTCTCCAATCCCGGCACCCCGTCGCTCGGCGCCTCGGGGGCGATCTTCGGGCTGCTCGGCGCCTTCCTGGTGCTGAACCGCAAGCTGGGCCGGGACTCCTCGGCCGTCCTCGTCCTGATCGTCATCAACCTCGCCTTCGGTTTCATAGCGCCCAACATCGACTGGCGCGCCCACATCGGCGGCATGATCACGGGGGCCCTGTGCGCCGCGGCGATCGCCTACGCGCCGGCGGCCCGGCGCACCCTGTGGCAGGTCGGGGGCATCGTGCTGGTCGTGGCCGTCGCGGTCGTCGTCGTGCTCGCCCGGACAGCAGCGCTGCAATGACGTCGCTGATGCCGCTGATGCCGTGACCGGCCGCGATGCCGTCGTCGTGGACGCCGTGCGGACGCCGGTGGGGCGGCGCGGCGGCGGGCTCTCCGGCGTCCATCCGGTGGACCTCTCGGCGTACGTCCTGGACGCGTTGGTGGCCCGGACCGGGCTGGACCCCGGCCTGGTGGAGGACGTCGTGTGGGGCTGCGTCTCCCAGACCGGCGAGCAGGCGGTGAACGTGGGCCGCAACGCCGCGCTGGCGGCCGGCTGGCCGGAGGATGTCGTCGGCCTGACGCTGGACCGGCAGTGCGGCTCCTCGCAGCAGGCCGTGCACGTCGCTGCGGCCGGGGTGATCTCGGGGCAGTACGACGTCGCGGTCGCCGGCGGCGTCGAGTCGATGTCGCGGGTGCCGATGCTCTGCACCGTGACCCAGGGCCCCGGGGAGCCGTTCGGGCCGCGGATGCTGGCCCGCTATCCAGACGGGCTGGTCCCGCAGGGCGTCAGCGCGGAGATCGTTGCCGAGCGCTGGTCGCTGACCCGCGCCGAGCTGGACGAGATCGCCGTGCGCTCGCACGCCCGGGCGGCGGCGGCCCGCGCGTCGGGCGCCTTCGACGGCGAGCTCGCCCCGGTGGCCGACGTGGCCGCCGACGAGGGGATCCGCCCGGACTCCTCCCTCGACACGCTGGCAGGACTGACCCCTGCGTTCCGCGCCGGCGGGGTGGTGACGGCCGGCAACTCCTCGCAGATCTCCGACGGCGCGGCCGCCCTCCTGGTCACCACCTCGGAGATCGCGACACGCCACGGCTGGGCGCCGCTGGCCCGGCTGCACGCGTTCGCCACCGCCGGGGTCGACCCGATCACCATGTTGACCGCACCGATCCCGGCCACCGCGCGAGTCCTCGACCGGGCCGGGCTGCGGCTGGCGGAGATCGACGCGTTCGAGGTCAACGAGGCGTTCGCCTCGGTCGTCGGCGCCTGGCTGGCCGAGACCGGCGCGGACCCGGCTCGGGTCAACCCCCGCGGTGGGGCGATCGCGCTGGGCCACCCGCTGGGTGGCTCGGGCGCCCGGCTGATGACCACGCTGATCCACCACCTCCGCCAGACCGGCGGCCGCTGGGGATTGCAGACGATGTGCGAGGGGGGCGGGATGGCCAACGCCACCGTCCTCGAGGCGCTCTAGCCGCCGGCTCCCGGAGCCGGCCGGAACGGAGTTGTCCACACTGGGGACAACTCGTGTGGATGACTTACACGCCTGTGTTTCCCCTGGTTGGAGCACCGTTCATCGCTCGGCGAGCCTACGTTCACCCGCCGGCCACTGCCCCAAGACCCCGCGGTTTGCGACGTTCGGGTTGCGACCCGCCGGCGGGTCGCCACCACA
>DASYEF010000049.1:0-11672 GCA_036499185.1 Actinomycetes bacterium
CACCGAGGGCGGCGCCGACGTCGGCCGCAGCCGGGAGGAGATGCGCCGCGGCCGGCTGCTCCGGATCGTGGTGGTCGTCGGCATCCCGACGGTGTTCCTGTGGTACCGGATCCTGCGCGGCGAGCCGTTCAACCTGTTCCAGCTGCCGCACATCGACCCGCTCCTGGTCATTCCGAGCGTGTTCTTCGGCCTGCTGATCGTCATGCTGGCCGGGCAGTTCTTCATGACGGGACGTTCACCGCACCAGGTCATCCGCCCCGAGCAGATCGACGTCCGGCTGGCCGACGTCGTGGGCATCGACGTCGTCAAGGACGAGGTCGTCCGGTCCTTGCAGCTGTTCCTGTCCCACCGCAGCTTCGCCCGCGAGATGGGTGGTCGGCCGCGCCGCGGTCTGCTGTTCGAGGGTGGCCCGGGCACCGGCAAGACCTACACCGCCAAGGCGCTGGCTGCCGAAGCCGGCGTGCCGTTCCTGTTCGCGACGGCGACGTCGTTCCAGTCCAGCTTCCAGGGCGCGACCGCCCGCAAGGTGCGCCAGTACTTCCGGGCCCTGCGCAAGGCCGCCCGCAAGCACGGCGGCGCCGTCGGCTTCATCGACGAGTTCGACGCGATCGGACTCGCGCGTGGCGGGGTGACCGGGATGTCCGCCGCTCCCGCAGCGGCCCGAACGAGCACCCTCGGCTGCGGCGGCCTCGAGGGCCTGCCGATGTCCGCGAGCTCGCCCGCAGCGACGACGACGAGCGCGTTCATAGGCGGCAACGACCTGCAGATGGCGGTCAACGAGCTGCTCGTCCAGCTGCAGTCCTTCGAGGAGCCCAGCAACGGCGAGAAGCTGGCCGGCAAGCTCATCGGCTGGGTCAACCTGCTGCTGCCCCCCAACCGCCAGTTGCACGGGCCGGTCGGCCAGCACGCGAACATCCTGCTGATCGCCTCGACGAACCGGGCCGACTCGTTGGACCCGGCGCTGCTGCGCCCGGGCCGCTTCGACCGCCGGCTCACGTTCGAGCTGCCGGCCAAGGCCAGCCGTCGCCAGCTCATCGACCACTTCCTCGCCCGCAAGGCCCACGCGCCCGAGCTCGACGTGGACGAGCGCCGCGACGCGCTGGCCGCTGTCACCCAGGGCTACAGCCCGGCCATGCTCGAGGGTCTGATGGACGAATCCCTCATCCAGGCGGTCCGCGAGAAGCGGGCCCGGATGACCTGGGCCGACGTGGAGCACGCCCGCCTGCAGGTCGAGGTCGGGCTCGGTCAGCCGGTGACGTACACCAGTCACGAGGAGAAGCTGATCGCGACTCACGAGGCCGGCCACGCGACCATTGCCTGGCTGGTGGCCCCGGAACGGCGCCTCGAGATCCTCACGATCATCAAGCGCCGCGAGTCGCTGGGGCTGCTCGCCCACGGCGACAAGGAGGACGTCTACACCCGGTCGCGCAAGGAGCTGACCGCCCTGATCCAGATCGCGATGGGTGGCCAGGTGGCCGAGGAGCTGTTCTTCGGCGACGTGTCGACCGGTCCGGCAGGCGACCTGCTGTACGCGACCAACGTCGCCGCCCAGATGGTGGGGTCGGCCGGGATGACCGACACCCTCGTGTCGTACGCCGCGGTGCAGAGCAGCGGCTTCAGCGACACCAACCTGGTCGGCCGGGTCCTGGGGGACTCCGAGGGCCGCCGGCGGGTGGAGGAGCTCCTCCAGCGGCAGAAGGTCGTGGTCCGTGGCCTGCTCGAGACCCACTCCCACCTGGTCGCCGCCCTGCGCGACGCCCTGGTCGAGCGGCACGAGCTGATCGGGACCGAGATCACCGACGTGCTCGAGCAGGCGATGGCGTCCCGGCCACTGAACCGGATCGACCTGGGCGACCGCGACGAGAGCAACGAGCGCAGCGACAGCGACGAGAGCGACGGTGGCGACGCCACCATCGACCTGCGGGCCGACCGGCCCGCCGTCGCCGAGGACTGACCACCGAGGTCGCAGCGAGTGGCTCGCCCGGCACCGTCTACGGTGCCGGGCGTGAGCCGTGCCGTGCACGCCCTGCTCGTCGTGGCGGCCGCCCTCGCCGGCGCCACGGCCGGTGTGCTCGGCTCGTTCGTGCACCCGCTCGAGGTCGGGTGGGTTCCCGTCGGGCTCGTCGTCGGCCTGGCACTGAGCGGGTCGGCGGTCGTCACTGCGCGGCTGCTGGCGGGCCGGTCGGCCGCCGTAGCCGCCGCTGTGGGCTGGCTGGCGGTGGTGCTCGTCCTCGCCGGGCAGCGACCCGAGGGTGACCTGGTGGTGGCCAACACCGTCGCGGGCCAGGTCTGGCTGTTCGCCGGGACGGCGCTCGTCGGGGCGTGCATCGTGCTGCCGCTGGGGCGCATCGTCGCCGTACCACCTTCAGGGTCGCGCGGCCACGGTCGATGAACTGCCCGTGGACACCCAGCAGACCGTCGGGGACCCGGCGGTCGAGCCGATCGCGGGCGCCGCAGCAGGCGGCATCCTGCTGCGCCTCGGTGGATCGCGGTACGCCGTCGGCATGGCCGACGTCGCGGAGGTGGCCGGCGTCCCGGCCGTGACCAGGATCCCGGGGACCCCCGGCTGGCTGTCCGGGGTCGCCAACTGGCGGGGCCGGATCCTCCCGGTACTCGACCTGCGACTGCTGCTCGCCACGCCCACCGTCCCCCTGGCCACCAGCGCGCGGCTCGTCGTGCTCACCCGCGGCGATGTCGTCGTCGGCGTCCTGGCCGAGGCCGTGCCAGGCGTGCACGACGGAACGCTCGACGATGCCACTCCCGCCCCGGCCACCGTGTCCGGTGACGCGGGCTCGCTGGTCTGCGGCCAGCTGACCGACCGTCACGGGCCCTTCGCGGTGCTCGACGTGGGGGCCGTCCTGGCGCTGCGTGACCGGGTCGGCCGGCGCCGCCACGACTGACGCTCCTGCGGCGTACCGCGAGCGCAGCCGTTCCCCCGTCCGGCCTACAGAACCGGCCGCTCGCGCCCGATGAAGCGAGGGAGAACCCCCGCCCAGCTACCGCCGGGCAGGGTCGGCCTGCCCGGAGGACAGCGTGGACTTCTGGAAGAAGCTCAACGGAGCCTCGACGCTGACGCTCGCGGCCACCCTGGCCACGGCGGGCGCCGCGGTCGCGCTGGACCACGCCACGGGATTTGACTACACCTTCGCCGCGGTGGCGCTATGGCTCGCCGTCGGGCTGGTGAGCACCGCGGGACTCGCTGCGCTCACGCTGTACGGCGAGCGGCTGGTCAGTGACCACGCGCTGGTCGAGCGGTACCGGGCCGGCCTGGTCATGGCCAACGTGGTGTGGGTCGCCGGGCTGGTCTCCGCCACCGGCGGCCTCTCCCGCCCCTACTGGGCCCTGATGGTCGCCCCCCTGCTGATCGCCGCGGTCTCGATGACCCGCATCCGCAGCATGCTCATCGGCGTCGTCGCCACCGGGTCCTTGCTCATCGCCGTCATTGCCGCCGGGCCACTCACCGACAAGGACTTCGGCGCCCTGCTGCTCGTCTTGCCGCTCGGTCCAGGCGTCACCTGGTTCGTCGGGCTGCTCTGCGCCGCGGTCTGGGACGAGCGCCGGACCGCCGCCGAGGAGCGCGACCACCTGAGCAGCCGGGTGGACGAGCTGTCCTCCGTCCTGGCGCGCGCCGCCGAGGGTGACCTCGCCGTCCGGGTGCAAGCCGAGGAGTCGGCGAACGAGTCCGTGCGCGGGCTCACCAACGCGTTCAACAACACCCTGGTCAACCTGCGCCAGCTGGTCGACCAGATCCGCTCCGGTGGCGAGCAGATCTCCTCCAGCGCCGGCGAGCTGCTGGCCACCGCCGAGGAGCACGCCGCGAGCGCCACCCAGCAGTCCTCGGCCGTCGCCGAGACGACCTCGACGATCGAGGAGCTGGCCGCGACCGCGGCCCAGATCGCCGACACCGCCGAGTCCGTCGCCCGCTACGCGGCCGAGACCCTGCGCCACGCCGAGGACGGCCGCTCCGCCGTCGCCACCTCGGTCGCCGCGATGGACGCCATCGCCGACCGGGTCAACTCGATCGCCACCCGCGCTCTCTCCCTCGGCGAGAAGGGTCAGGAGATCGGCCGGATCCTCACGGTCATCGACGACCTCGCCGACCAGACCAACCTGCTGGCCCTCAACGCCGCGATCGAGGCCGCCCGGGCCGGCGAGCACGGCCGCGGCTTCGCGGTCGTGGCCTCGGAGGTCCGCAAGCTGGCCGAGCGGTCGCAGGAGTCCGCCGGGCAGATCCAGGCGATCGTCACCCAGATCCAGGCCGAGACCTCGATGACCATCCTCGCCAGCGAGGAGGGCGCCAAGGAGGTGCGCAGCGGTGCCGCCCTGGCCCGCGAGGTCGTCGACGCTCTCGAGCGCATTTCCGGCATGGTCGACGAGACCACCACCGCCGCCAAGGAGATCTCGATCGCGACCCAGCAGCAGCGGTCGGCCTCCGACCAGGTGGTCTCCGCGATGACGCAGGTCTCCGACGTCTCGCGGCAGTATGCCGTGGGGTCGAAGCAGGCCGCCGCGGCCGCCGCCCAGCTCAACGTCCTCGCTGCCGAGCTGCGGTCCTCGATCGAGCAGTTCCGGGTGAGCTGAGCTTGCCGGCCTGGGCCGACGACCCCGAGCTGGTCGCCACCTTCCGAGCCGAGGTCGAGGAACGTCTCGCCTCGCTCTGCGACGGGCTGCTCCGGCTCGAGGACCATCAGGCCCCGCGCCAGCTGGTCGCAGCGCTGTTCCGGGATGCGCACACCGTGAAGGGGTCGGCCCGGATGCTCGGGCTCGACGAGGTCGTCGACGTCGCTCACCGGGCCGAGGACCTGCTCGGAGCGGTCAAGGACGGCCGCGTTGCCGTGCGCAAGGACCTCGTGGACGTCCTGCTGGTGGCCGCGGAGAGCATCAACCGGTCACTACCCGGGACTCCGCACCCGGTGGGTCCCGACGACATCGCTGCCGTGCTCGCCGCGCTGACCTCCGCCATCGACGGTGACGACCCCGTCGCCGTACCCCGGCTCCTCGAGGAGGACCTCGGGGACCTGGAGGAGGGGCGCCTGCGCAGCGACTCGATCCGGGTGCCCACCCGGCGGGTGCACGACCTGCTCGACGTCGTGGGGGAGGCCGAGCTCGACGTACGCCGGATCGGTCGCCACGGCCGAGAGGTGGCCGCCCTGGCCGCCGATCACCAGCGGGCGGCCCGAGCGGCCCGCGCTGCGCTGGCCGACCAGCCAGTCGACCAGCAGGCGCTCGACGCACTGCACGGGCTGGTGGCGCTCGGCGACCAGCTGGGCGCCGCCGGACGCGAGCTGCTGGCCCGCGCCGAGGACGCCGAGGCGCGACTGGCCGCCGTTCGCGACGGCGCCATGGGCCTGGCCATGGTTCCCCTGCACCGCGTGCTCGCAGGTTTCCCCCAGCTCGTGCGCGACCTGTCCTTGGCACGCGAGGGCGAGGCCAAGGACGTCCGGCTGGTGCTCACCGGCCAGGACGTGGAGCTGGACACGCGCGTCCTCGACGCCGTCGCCGACTCGTTGCGCCACCTGGTCACCAACGCCGTCGACCACGGCTGCGAGCCGCCCGCCGCGCGGCTGCAGGCCGGCAAGCCGGCCCAGGCCACCGTCAGCGTCTCGGCAAGGGCCGCCGGCTCGACCGTGGTCATCGAGGTCCACGACGACGGTCGCGGCGTCGACGAGTCGCGGCTGCGCGAGGTGGCAGTCGCTCGCGGCGCCATTGCTCCGGAGAGCACGGCAACCGGCAGCGCGCTGCTCCAGGTGCTGTTCTCGCCGGGCTTCTCCACCCGCGACGAGGTGACCCAGACGTCCGGTCGCGGGGTCGGCCTGGACGTCGTCCGTACCGTCGTCGAGGACCTCAGCGGCACCATCGAGGTCCACGCCGAACCCGGGCACGGCACCACCTTCACGATCAGCCTCCCCGTCACGTTGGGCGTCCTGCGGTGCCTGGTCGCCCGGGTCGGCGACGACCGCTACGCCCTGCCGGTGACGGCGGTGATCGAGACGCTCGGGCTGGCCGGTGCGGACACCCACGAGGTCGCCGGCGTGCCGGTGATCGTGCGCGACGGCCGCGCCATGCCCGTCGTCGACCTCGGCACCATCCTCGGATCTCCTGGTCCGCGCGAGCCGCGGGCCGTGGTCGTGGTGCAGCACGGCGGGGCCGGGGAGATGCTCGCGTTCGCCGTGGACGAGCTCGAGGGTGAGTCCGAGATGGTCGTCAAGGAGCTCGGTACCTTCCTCGGCCGGCTGCCGATCGTCGCGGGCGCCACCATCGACGGCGACGGCAGCGTCGTGCTCGTCCTGGACGTGCGCGAGATCGCGGTCGGCCAGCTCGCCGGAGCCAAGGTCAGCGGGCTCGACGTGGGCAACAAGACAGCTCCGAGTACGCCGGCCCCGGCCCGGTCCGGTCGGAGCGCGGTCCCCGCCCAGCGCGGTGCCGGTCGCCCGCGGGTCCTGGTCGTGGAGGACTCGGTCGGCGTCCGCGAGCTCCAGCGCGTCATCCTCGAGGGAGCCGGCTACGACGTCACCACTGCCGTCGACGGTCTCGACGGTGCGTCCCGGCTGCGCGACGAGCCGGTGGATCTCGTGCTCTCCGACGTCGAGATGCCCGGCATGGACGGATTCACCCTGACTCGTACCATCCGCGCCACCCGGGGCTGGGAGGACGTGCCCGTCGTGATCATGACGTCGCGCGGGGACGAGGCCGACCAACGGGCCGGTCTGGACGCAGGTGCCAGCGCCTACCTGCTCAAGAGCCAGTTCGACCAGGCCGAACTCATCGATACGGTCCGCCGTCTCCTCGGCCGATGAACGACCACCGGAGCGGCGTTCCCCTCCACGACCCAGAGATCCGAGGCTTCTGATGCCCACCGTGCTGATCGCCGACGACAGCCCCACGCTGCGCCGGATCGTGTCGACCGTGCTCGAGCGGTCCGGCTACCAGGTCGTCACCGCCGAGGACGGCGTCGAGGCCGTGCAGGGCGCCTTCCGTACCCAGCCGGACGCGGTGATCCTCGACGTGCAGATGCCGAGGCTCTCCGGTTACGTCGCCGCCCGGCTGCTCAAGGACGACTGGCAGACCGCGGACGTCCCGATCATCCTGCTGACGTCGCTGGACGCCGCCTCGGACCGTTACTGGGGCAAGCAGACCGGCGCGGACCGCTTCCTGACCAAGGACTTCGAGGCCCCCGAGCTCGTGGACGCCGTGGCCGAGGTGATCGCGGCGGCCGACGAGGCCCGCGGCGGCCGGCCCCCGCTGCGTCCGGACCCGGTCGAGGTCTCCGACGACGAGGTCATGGCGCGGGTCTCCGAGCTGCTGGACCGCAAGCTGTTCGAGGCGTCGGTGGCGGCCGAGGTCACCCAGATCGCCGCCGACGTGCGCGGGTTCGAGGAGACGGTGGCCGCGGTGCTCGGCGTACTCGGCCGGATCGTCGACTACGACCTCGCCGCCGTATGCATGCTCGACGACAAGGTGACCTACCTGACCGTCGCGCGGGAGTCCTCGCACCAGCAGTACACCGAGTTCTTCGGCGCGATTGCCGACGCGGCCACCCAGGTGACCGGCGTACCGGTGCAGGTCGGGGACCTCGTCCCGCGGGTCGCGGACCCGCACGGCCACCTCGGCCAGGACGACGAGGGCCGGATGGCGACCTTCCTGTCGATGCCGCTGCGTGCCGGCGGCCGGGTCGTCGGCTGCCTGGCCCTGTCCAGCGCCACCAAGAACGCGTTCGGCGAGACCTCGCTGAACACCCTGCGCCTGGTCGAGCAGCCCAGCGCCGTGGTCATCAGCAACGCCCGCCTGGCCGGCAGCACCGTCAACGCCTGACCCTCGCCCGCCCACCGTTTGCGACTGCGTGGGCTAGGTAGGGTCGGCGGCGATGTCCGTGCCTGCCTCGCAGCCCCCCTCGGATCCCGCCGTGCCCGCGGCCGGGGCGCCGGATGCTGTCGTCGACGAGGACCTCTTCCGGCGTACCGTCGGCCACTTCGCGTCCGGCGTCACCGTCGTCACGACCCGGGTGGGCGGGCTCGATCACGCCATGACCGCCAGCGCCTTCACCTCGGTGTCGCTGGACCCGTTGCTCGTGCTCGTCTGCGTCGACACCGAGGCCCGGTTCCGCGACGCGGTCCTCGAGGCCGGGTTCTGGGGCGTCTCGGTCCTCGCCGCGGCCGACCGCCGGGCGGCCGACTGGTTCGCCACCAAGGGTCGGCCGTTGGTCGGCCAGCTGGACTCCTTCCCGCACCACACCGGCAGCACGGGTGCACCGTTGCTCGACGCGGCGATCGCCTGGCTCGAGTGCCGCACCGAGGCGGTCTACGGCGGCGGCGACCACGACATCGTGCTCGGCCGGGTCGTGCGCGCCGCGGAAGGCGACCGCGACGCCGCCGCGCTGCTGTACCACCGCAGCCGCTACGGCCGCACCACCTGACCGTTGGCTCGGAGCCCGCTCAGGCGCCGAGCGACCGGTAGCAGTACGGGTGGTGGGTGACGTAGCCGAGCGCGTCGTACAGCCGCAGCGCTCCCGGGTTGCCCGCGCGTACCTGAAGGTACGACGACACCGCGCCCTGCTCGCCGGCCCAGCCCAGCAGCGCGCCCATCACGGCGGACCCGACACCGCGCCGGCGGGCGGCGGGCGCGACGTCGACCGAGGTGACGCCGGCCCAGGTGCCCTCGACCGACACGCGACCGATGCCGACCGGCTCGCCGCCGGCCCCCTCGTCGTACACCGTGACGAAGCCGACCACCCGCGGCCCGGTGAGGATCGCGACGTGCGCCTCGGGGTCGCCGGCCTCGAGGTCGTGCATCAGGGAGAGCCACTCCGGTGAAGGGGTCGACTCGACTGCGGCGCGGAGCCCCTCGGGTGCACCCAGCAGCGCGAGGACCGGCCCGATCGGCGCGACCTGGACGACGGTCACGTGAGCGCGCTCCCAGCCGGCGTCGCCCATGGGGCCGTTGGCCGGGTCGGCCAGCGGCAGTTGCAGCAGCGGCGGGAGGGCGCGGTCGGCGTACCACTCGGCGGTGCGGGCGAGCGCTTCGGCGAGCGGCGTCCCAGGGTCGCCGACGGCCATCGCGGAGTTGGCCCGGCCGGTGACGCCGCCGTGCGCCCGCAGAGCCCAGTCACCGAGCGGCTCCTGGTCGCGGGCCGGCCAGCCGGCCCAGCAGACCCGCTGCAGGTCGTCGGGGGAGATATCCGGCACCGCCCACCCGCGGCGCGGCGGCGCCGGCGGGACGACCCGCGCCGCCGTCACCGCGGCCCGCGGGACCGTCACCACGGCGCCCCGGGAGAGCACATCGATGTGGTCGCGGGTCACGTCGAGCAGGTAGCCCAGCACGTCGGTCTGCTTGCCGGGGGCTCCCTCGGCGTGCCGGCGCACCGACACGCGGCGCCCCAGCGTGGCGGCGGTCAGCAAATCGTGCACCCCTTGTGTCCAACCTGTTTACTGAACAGCGATACTAGGGACGCGGACCGCCCCGCCGGGCGCGGCCGTGCTTGACCCGCACGACCCCGACCGTTCAACGCTCCCGGGAGGGACCCGACAGTGACCTACGTGATCGCGCAGCCGTGCGTCGACCTGCTCGACAGGGCGTGCATCGAGGAGTGCCCTGTCGACTGCATCTACGAGGGCAACCGGATGCTGTACATCCACCCGGACGAGTGCGTCGACTGCGGCGCCTGCGAGCCCGTCTGCCCCGTCGAGGCCATCTTCTACGAGGACGACACGCCGGAGCAGTGGAAGGACTACTACAAGGCCAACGTCGAGTTCTTCGACGACCTCGGCTCGCCCGGCGGCGCCGCCAAGCTCGGCAAGATCGACAAGGACCACCCGCTGATCGCGGCACTTCCCCCGCAGATCACCGACGCAGCGCACTGAGCAGTCCGGTGACGGCAGCAGCCGGTCCGGTGTCGGGGCGGCTGCCGGAGTTCCCCTGGGACCGGCTGGCCCCCCTCGCCGAGCGAGCGCGCGCCCACCCCGGCGGCGTGGTCGACCTTTCGGTCGGTACGCCGGTGGACCCGACGCCTGAGACGGTCCAGCGGGCCCTGGCCGCCGCCGCTGACGCGCCCGGCTACCCGCTGACCGCGGGCACGCCGGCCCTGCGCCATGCCGTCAGCGCCTGGTACGCCGGTCGCGGCGTTCCGGGGGTGGACCCGGCGGCGGTGCTGCCCACGATCGGGTCCAAGGAGCTGGTCGCCTGGCTGCCGACCCTGCTGGGGCTCGGGCCCGGCGACGTCGTCGTACATCCGGAGATCGCCTATCCGACCTACGACGTGGGCGCTCGCCTCGCGGGGGCGACGCCGCTGCCCAGCGACTCGCTGACCGCGATCGGCCCGCAGCGGGTGCGGCTGCTCTGGCTGAACTCGCCGAGCAACCCGACCGGTCGCGTGCTGCCGGTCGAGCACCTGCGCAAGGTCGTCGACTGGGCCCGCGAGCGCGACGTCGTTGTTGCCTCGGACGAGTGCTACGCCGAGCTCGGTTGGGACGAGCTCGCCGAGTCCGGCGCCCCCTCGGTCCTCGACCCGCGGGTCTGCGGCGGCAGCCACGACAACCTGCTGGCGGTCTACTCGCTGTCCAAGCGGTCCAACCTGGCCGGCTACCGAGCCGCGTTCGTCGCCGGCGACCCGGCTCTCGTCGGTGAGCTGCTCGCGGTGCGCAAGCACGCCGGGATGATCGTGCCCGCGCCGGTGCAGGCCGCGATGGTGGCCGCCCTCGCTGACGACGCGCACGTCCGCGAGCAGCGGGAGCGGTACGGCGCACGGCGCACGCTGCTGCGGTCGGCCTTCGCCGACGCCGGCTGGCGGGTCGAGGACTCCGCCGCGGGGCTCTACCTGTGGATGACCCGGGACGAGGACTGCTGGGCGTCGGTCGAGTCGCTTGCCTCCGTCGGGATCCTCGTCGCGCCGGGAGAGTTCTACGGCGCCGCCGGGCGCCGGCACGTGCGGGTCGCGCTGACCGCGGTCGACGAGCGCGTCGCCGCCGCCGCCGACCGCTTGAGGGCCACACCCGCCCGCAGTTGACCACGGAACGCGTGGGCAGTTCTGGTCAGCCGGTGAAGGGCTGGCCGCTCTCGACGGCGACGTGCACATGGTCGAGGTGGCGCAGCACGGCGTTGCCGCGGTGGGCGAAGGACTGGCCGGGATGCACGTAGTCCCGCCACCCCGAACCGGCCGCCCACGACGTCCAGATGTGGTCGTCGTAGATGACCGACAAGACCTGGTGCTCGGGAGCGTGCGCCAGCAGCCACTGGGCGAAGACCCAGCCGCGCCGCCGCTGCTCGTCGTCACCGAGGGGACGGAAGAACACGTCGACCGCCCGGCCCTCGTAGTGCGCGGAACCGTCCACGTGACCCGTGCTGACTCCGCCCGGCGCGAAGCCTCCTGCCGGCAGCGGGCCGAACACGACAGTCCAGGCCGCGCGCAGCAGATTGGCCCGCGGGACCAGGCCGTTCGGGGCCGGCCGCTGCGGCTCGACCGCAGACCGGGCGTAGCCGCAGACCAGGCGGTCGGCTCGCGGTACGCCGGCCAGCCCGACCGCGATCTGTGCTGCTCGGTCGCGGCCGGCCTCGGGCGCGGCGGCCAGCACGTCGGCCGCGAGCCGCCCGGCGACCCGCGCACCGTCCGAGGTGTGCCGGCCGAGGTCCGCGGCCCGGGTCGTCAGCGCCCGCGCCTCGTCGCCCGAGAACGCCACGTT
>DASYEF010000050.1:0-14238 GCA_036499185.1 Actinomycetes bacterium
GGGCTCTACCCGACGGTGGACACGACGGGTCTGACGGCGCTGGCCACCACCGCCGTACCCGCTGTCGTCGTGCAGGCGGTCGCGGAGTACTGCCGGACAGAGGCGTCCGACAGCGCCGCCCCGGTCCTGGACGCGGCGCTCGACGCGGTCGGCCTGCTGGGGCCGCCGAGGGCGAGCGGCTGGCGCGACGTGGTGCTGCCGCTCGGTCTGGTCGCGAACCCCGGAGCGTGGCTGCGCACGAGGGTCGACCCGCTGACCGCGACCGTCGCCGTCCTCGAGGCATTGGCGCCGGTCGTCGTCCCGACCCGCGGCGACGGAGTGGCTGGCTGGCCGCTGTCCGACGAGCTGACGGTGACGTACGCCGTCGTCACCGGCCGTCTCGAGCTGGCGGCGCACCTGACCCTCGGGACCACCATCGACGCCCGGGCGATCGCGACCGCCGTCACGGGTGGGCTCTCGGTGGGCGCGGACGGCTCCGTGGCGCCGCTGGTCGACGCGGCGGTCACGGTCGACGAGACCGGACTGCGCCTGCAGGTCGCCCCGACGCCGGTCCTCGACCTCGTGCGGGCCGCCCCGGCGACCCCGATCCGGATCTACCCCGGTGGCCCGGGGCTCGGCCAGGCGATCGAGGCGGCCGCCGAGTCCGCCGTACGGCTCGCTCTCAACGCGCTCGTCGACCACCGCAACGACGGCACCGCCACGCCGGTCCGCGCCGTCGGCCGCGCGGTGCACGAGCTCGGCGACGGGCTCGGTCTGCTGGTCGCCGATCATTTCTCCGACGCCACCATCGCGGGCTTCGCCGCGAACCCCGCCGGGGCTCTGCTCGACCGGCTGCCCCAGCTGGTCACGAGCGGGATCAGCGCAGTGGCCGAGGCCGTCGACCCGACGCACGCGCTGGTGCAGGTGGCGGCGGCGAGCGGCGGCAAGCGACGCATCACCTTCGGTGCCGCGGGGCACGTGCACATCGACCTGGACGGTACGGCGGCCGCGCTCGAGATCGGCTGCGACGTCGAGCTCTTCGACGCTACCCACACCTCCATGGGCCACCTGGTCCTGGAGCGGCTGCGCCTGTCGGGCGACGGGGTCCAGGTCGAGTGCCGCGCCGGCCCGTTCGCGATCGACCTGGGCGCGCTGACCCTCTACCCGCTCGTCGTCGCCCGCGCGGGCGTCACCGCCGGGGGCTTCAGCCGCGCGATCGGCATCGGCGTCGGGCTCGATCCCGCTGGTGCCGAGTCGCTCGAGTTCCGCTGGACGCTCGACGGGCAGCCGCCCGAGGTCGTCTCCGTCTCCCGGGACGTCCAGGGCGTCGAGACAGCAGTGGTCGACGAGGTGGAGGTCGTCGCGCTCAAGGTGCTGGGCGTCGCCGTGTCACTCGCCTCCAGCGTCATCACCGACCAGCTCGGCTCCGTGGTGACGACCCGGGCGACCAACATGCTGCAGGACGTCCTGTTCACCGGTGGCGGTCGCACCATCGACCCGACCCTGTTCACCGACCTGGTGAACCCCGACGCCCTGTTCGCCCGGCTCAAGACGCTGCTCTGGAACTGCGCCGTCGACCCGCACCACGGTGGCTCACCGCCCAAGCCGCTGTCGCTGACGATCGACGACACCGTCGTGCTGGGTCTGACGGCGGTCGACCTGGGCGGCGGTCAGCAACACCTGGGCCTGAACGTCTCGCTCGCGCCCGGCAAGAAGTTCGAGTTCCCGACCTCCGGCGTCAAGGTCGCGCTCGAGGTCGACGACACCTGGATCGACCCGCACGTCACCGGTGGCATCTCGGTGCTCGTGCTCAAGGGCCCCGACGTGGACCACCTCGACCTGGTGCCCGGCTTCTCGATCGGCGGGGTCGGCCTGCGGTTCACCAAGGCCAGCGGCCCGCTGCTCGAGCTGGGCTCGATCGCCCTGGACGGCATCGCGTTCCACGTCTACGCCGAAGCCGGGCCGCAGGGTGTCGGAGGCGGCGCGAAGATCCAGCTCGACGGCCTCGCGGTCGCCCCCGGCGGCGGGCAGGGGAGCGGCGTCGCGAACAACATCATGAACGACGTGGGCTCGGCCAGCGCCAACAACCGGCCGGTCTTCAGCCCGTCGTTCGCCGTGCAGAAGCACCCGGGAGTCGGACAGGACGTCGGCATCCGGCTGCGCGCCGGTGACCCGCCAGGCCCGTGGTGGATCGTCATCCAGCGCCAGCTCGGCCCCCTGTACGTCGACCGGATCGGCTTCAACACGGTCGAGACCGGCGGCCACGTCACCGAGATCTCGCTCCTGTTCAGCGGCCAGCTCTCGCTGTTCGGCCTGACCGCGGCCGTCGACCAGCTGATGATCAAGTGGAACGGCGGCGACGTCCTCTCGATCTCGAGCTGGTCGGTCGACCTGATGGGGCTGGCCATCTCGGCCGACATGTCCGGCATCAGCCTGTCGGGCGGCCTGCTGAAGATCGTCGACGGCAGCAGCACGTCGTACGTCGGCATGCTGATGGGCCGGTTCGGGGTGTACGGCCTGTCGGTGTTCGGCGGCTACAC
Organism: Actinomycetes bacterium; assembly: GCA_036499185.1. Classification (GTDB taxonomy): domain Bacteria; phylum Actinomycetota; class Actinomycetes; order JACCUZ01; family JACCUZ01; genus DATBDW01. The sequence goes on from DASYEF010000050.1 coordinate 2,520, forward strand.
CAACGACAACGGGCAGGCGTCGTTCTTCCTGTTCGGCGCCATCAACGGCCCCATCGGCGGCCCCCCGGCGTTCTTCCTCACCGGTCTTGGCGGCGGCCTGGGCATCAACCGCGGGCTGATCATCCCGACCGACATCTCGCAGTTCGCCAGCTACCCGTTCATCCAGGCCCTCGACCCGGGTGCGCAGCCACCGGCCAACCCGATGGACGAGCTGCACAAGCTCGCCGGCTACTTCCCGCACCAGATGGGCAACTTCTGGTTCGCCGCGGGCATCTCGTTCACCTGCTTCTCGCTGGTCGACGGCGTCGCTGTGGTGGCCGTGTCGTTCGGCGAGGGGCTCGACATCAACCTGCTCGGCCTGGCCCGGATGGCGCTGCCGCGCCCCGGCGCCGCGCTGGTCTCGATCGAGCTCGCGCTGCTCGCGCGGTTCTCGACCAGCGAGGGCCTGTTCATGATCAAGGCGCAGCTCACCGACAACTCGTGGCTCCTCTACGAGGACGTCCGGCTGACCGGGGGCTTCGCCTTCGCGATCTGGTGGAAGGGGCCGCTCGCCGGCCAGTTCGTGCTGACGATGGGCGGCTACCACCCGAGCTTCCACCGCGACGGGTACCCCGACGTCCCGCGGCTCGGGATCATGTGGCGGATCTCGGACTACCTCGTCATCAAGGGCGGGTCGTACTTCGCGCTGACGTCCGAGGCCCTGATGGCCGGCACAGCAGTCGAGGCCAGCCTCGACCTCGGCTGGGTGTGGGCGAAGGTCGCATTCGGTGCCGACGGCATCGTCTACTTCGACCCGTTCTGGTTCGAGGTGTCGGCGTACGCGCGGATCTCCGCCGGCATCGACATCGACCTCGGGCTGTTCTCGATCAGCCTCAGCCTGACCCTCGGCGCCACCATCTCCGTCTGGGGTCCGGACTTCGCCGGTCGGGTCGAGTTCGAGATCGGCCCGTGCACCGTGCCGATCGAGTTCGGCAGCCCGCGCAAGGTCGACCCGGTCCGGCTGTCGTGGGACCAGTTCACCGGCAAGTACCTCGAGGCAGCCGGCAGCTCGGCCCGCGCGCTGTCCGCGATCACCGGTCGTGGCTCGCTGCCGACGTCGACCGGCGGCCAGACCGGGGCGCCGTCTGCCGACGGAAGCGAGGCGCTGCCCTACCAGGTGTTCGCCGAGTTCGAGATCACTTTCACCACCACGATCCCCACCTCGACGTTCGACATGGGTACCTCGGTGAACGTGCCCACGACGATCTCCGGCGGCCAGCCCGCCTTCCTCGGCCTGAGCCCGATGGGTGCGCACAACCTCAGCTCTACGCTCGTCGTGCGGCTCGACTGGTGGAACCCGCAGAACCATGCCTGGCAGCGGGTCGACGACCGGCTGGCCAGGCTGCGCGAGGACTTCGGCACCGGTGCCGGCAAGCCCGGGTACGGCACCGACACCTTCCCGATCGGCGTGTGGGGCACACCGAACGACCCGAACCTGCCCGTGAAGCCGATCCCGCAGGGCGACGTCATCGCCGCCGGCAAGCAGCTGCTGCTGGTTGCGGGGGTCGACATGCCGCAGGTCGGCCCGGACATCGACTACCACCAGGTCCGCGCCGACCGCCGCCCGCTGCCACTGCTCGCCACCGGCCCCCAGCGCGCGCAGTTCCTCAACGTGGGCAAGGCGATTCCACCCGCCGCGGCCGCCGACCCGGCCCAGGCGCTGGCCTCCGCGGCACAGCGGCTCTTCGCCGACAGGGAGATCGACGGCGTGCTGGTGGCGCGAGGCGGGCACAGCGTCCTCGCTGCAGCGTCGTTCGTGCAGGACCGGAGCGCGCCGCCGATGTTCGGGACGCTCACCGACGGCCTGGCCAAGGTCAACGGGGACTCGGGGACGCGCACCCAGCTCGACCCCCCACCGCCGTACGCCACTCGGGAGACCCGCCTGCCGTTCGTCGCCGGCTACCTCACCTCCGGCGTCGGTGCCGCGGTGCGCGCGGGCGTGACGAGCGTCGGGGACGGGCGGCTCAAGCGGCGCCCGGCGCCGACCGTCGACTCGGTGCACGGCCGGCTCGCGCTGCACGTGCCGACGTCGCTGGTGCGGGCGAGCAGCCCGGCGGTCGCCAGCAGCGGCACGGTCGTGTCCAGCGCCCCCGCGCCGCGCACCGACGCGACCGGGACGATGCGCTCGTACGCCGGTGGCCGGGTCGGCGCGAACGCGCTGCAGGGGCTCGTGGCCGGCCTCGGGTCCGCCGGTGCGACGCCGCTGCGGTCGTCCCGGCGATCCGCACGGGCGGACAGCACGGCCTCCACCGTGCGCTCGGGCGACCTGCTCGTGCTGCAGCTGCCGGACTCGGCGATCGACGTGGACGAGCAGCGCCGTCCCTCGGTGGCCATCGCCGGCCGGGCGCGGGTCACCGTCGTCCTGGGCCGGACCGTGCTGCTCGACCAGGACGTCGTCGACGGCTCGGTCGTCGTACCGCACGGCGCGACGCATGTCGGCGTGCAGGCCGACGGCGATGTCGGGGCGACCGGCGGCTACGCAGGCTGGCACGACCGCACCCGAGTCGCACGGATCGGCGCGCAGTCCGCGCTGGCCGCGGGGTGCGTGCTGTCCTTCGACGCGGCGGCTGGCGGCGCCGTGCTGCAGTGGGACACCGCCGGCGCGGCTGTCGCCGACGCTCGCCAGGTGACCACCCGGTTCACCCGCCCGGTGCACACGGTCGCGGTCGCGCTCTCCGGTGCGACGGCCACCAGCCTCGCGCCGACCCAGCTGACCCTGGTCGGCGCGCGCGTCGCGACGGACCGGTCCGGTGCCGAGCATGCGCCGGTCGCGGTGACGCTCGGCGACACCAGCGTGCTCGTGTACGCGATCGTGCCGGACAAGGACGCCACCGCGGTCAGCGTGGTCGTCGGCTCGGGAGCCGACTGGGTCGTCTCCGGTGTCGTCGGCACCGACGACCCCGTCGACGACGTCGCCGCCCGGATCGCCCGGCAGCGGCTCACCGGCGTGGCGGCGAAGCTGCTCGCGCTCGCCGGTGCCGGCGCCTCGGTGACCTGGGTTCCGGCGCCGGCACCGCCGTCGCCGCGGTCGGCACCCTCCCGGACCCCGAAGAAGACGGCTGCGAAGAAGACGGCTGTGAAGAAGACCGCCACCAAGAAGACGGCTGTGAAGAAGACGGCTGTGAAGAAGAGCACCGGGAGGAGGCGGCCGCGATGAGCATCACCGAGGGGCACTTCCGGCTCTACACGCATGTGGAGCCCGCGCTGAAGGCCGGCGACTACCGGTTCGTGACGGACCAGACCCTCGCAGCGACCGACAAGGACGGCCCGGTCACGTCGGCCGAGCTGCCCGTGCAGGAGCTCCAGACGCACGTCCGGGTGACGTCACCGCGCTACCTGCTGCCGCCCGACCAGGTGCTGTCGACCTACCCTCCCGCCGGCACCGAAGGCGCGTACGGTGCCCGGCTGCCGCAGGTCGTCATCAAGCGACGCACCCTCCCGTGGGAGCGGTTCGTCGACGGTGGTGACGACGCAACGCCGTGGCTCGCCCTCGTCGTGTTCGCGGAGGGCGAGGCCGACGTGCTGACCAACGTCGATGTCGCCCAGTGCATCACGTCCGGCGTCCAGCTGCCTGGCCCCGTCGACGTCCCGAAGGCGTCGTGCCTCGAGATCCGCTCGTCGATGGTCGCCAAGATCCTGCCGACCCGGAAGGACGTCCCGCTGCTCGCGCACGCTCGCGAGGTCAACATCGACGACACCGAGATGATGCTCGGCGACGACGACGGGTTCCTCGCAGTGGTCGTCGCGAACCGGCTGCCGGTCGCGGGCCGGGACGCGCAGGGCGCGGAGGCTCCGGTCAAGTACCACGCGGCGCTGATCAGCCTCGAGGGCCCCGGCCAGTTCGCCCAGCTCCTGGAGAAGTCGCCGGCGGCGACCAACCTGACCGATCACCTCGTGCTCCAGTCGGCGCAGACGGCCTACTACTCCGCCGCCGAGTACGACCACTACGCGATGAGCTCGAGCTACTCGAACCCCGTGCTGAACCCTGCTGTCTCGGGGGGCATCGTGGGTCCGCACGCAGCAGCCGCGGCGGAGGTCACGGCGTACCGGACAGGGGTGGCGCAGGACCGGGTGACGACGGCGTACAGCGGGTCCGGCGGATGGCAGAAGACGAACGTCGGCGCCGAGCTGGGCGCCGTCCAGGCGGAGACCGGCATCCAGTACGTCGGCACGAACATCGTCCTGGCGCTCGACCAGAAGGTGCGCTTCCCGTGCCTGCTGCACTGGACCTTCACCTCGACGGGCGACGTGACGTTCGAGCTGCTGATGCGCAACGCCGACAACGGCCTGCTCGGCACGACGGGGCAGGACCCGCAGCCGCCGACCGGCCGGCCACCGCTCGAGGTGGTCGAGACCGGCCACGTCGGCCTCGACCAGCGCACCCGGCGGGGCGACCTGGTGCGCGCCTGGTACCGCGGCCCGCTGCTGCCGCACCCGGCCGACCTCACCTCGCCCAGGCTGCCGCTCGCTCACACCGGTGACCAGCTGCGGGCGGTGATCCCCGACGGTCGCGAGGACCTGTCCCTCGCCGCGGCGTTCGAGATCGGCCGGCTCCTGGCGTTGAGCCAGCCGTCGATGGTCGCGTCCCTGCTGCGCTGGCGTCAGGGTGGCTACCAGGCCGCGCGTCTCGGCGCGCTGTGGGACGGCATCCTCGAGGACTTCGACCTCGGCGGCATCGGGTACCAGCCCGGCCGCCTGCTCGGTACGGCGCTGGGTCGCGGCCTGGTCCGCTCGATCAGCGCGAACCCGACCGACACGGTCGGACCACCGCGTGAGCTGCTCACTGCGGGCACCCCGATGGCCCTGCCGGCCGACGCCAAGAACGCGATGTCGTTGGTCACCCGCGGCTTCGGCCTCGACCTGGCGGCCGACGTCCCGCTGACCCAGATGGTCGGGAGCCTGCAGGCGACTCAGGTGCCCCGGGTGCCGCTCGGCCAGCTGAGCACGACCCTCGGCACGCAGGTGCTGCAGGGCCAGTTCGCGACACTGCGCGACGCCTCCCTGGTTCAGCTCGCGGCGGGCGCCCTGTCGACGCAGATCATGACCCACCCCGGCGCTGCTCTGGACGAGGGGCCGGACGCACTCGACCGCGCCCTCGCGGGCGAGCGGGACGACCGGGATGACCGGGATGACGGACAGGGTGGGAGCTCGTCATGAGCATGATGAAGGTCGACGCGGCCGTCATGGTGGCGGGCCTGCCACTGCAGCTGACCAAGCTCGCCACCGTCGCGACCACGGTGACCGACGACGACACCGACTCGACCATCCCGCAGGAGCTGCGGTCCTGGCTGGTGCGGCTGCGGCTGCTGGAAGGCGTGCCGTTCGCCAACCTGGTGGCCGACACCGAGCTGCTGCCCCCCGAGTCGATCCGCTGGTTCTACCTCGACCGGCGCTGGACCGATGCGCTCGTGGAGGGAGCGCTCAGCGTGGGCACGGTGAACAGCGACGACCGCACGCATCTCGCGGCGCAGTACCAGGCGATCCGTGACGAGCTCGACCAGGAGGAGCGCAACTACCGCCGGCACCCCGGGACGCCGCGCTTCGGTGGCAAGGTCGAGGCGGTCAGCGGGTTCATCCTGCGCTCGCAGGCGGTCAGCGGGTGGCCGGGGCTGCATGTGCGCGCATTCTCCGTCGACCCGGCAGAGTCGGACGACGCCAGCTATCCCGACGACGACCCGCGCCGGATGCGGCTGCTGCGGCTCGAACGGCTGGCACCGGCCGTGCTGTTCTGCATGTTCGACGGAGTCCCGCAGGTCGTGCACGTGGAGGAGCCGCGCCAGGGCGTTCAGTTCGGCTTCGACATGACGCCCGTCGGCTCGTCCAGCAAGGCGCAGCTGCAGCCACGCAACAAGGACACCTTCAAGGACCTGAACGTCGCACCGGTCGACGTACCGTTCCGAGCCGGCACCGGTTCGTCCGGCGTCGTCGACATCGAGGCGCTGCAGAAGCTGCTCGCCAAGCACAGTGAGACCGGTGCGGGCGACGGGCTGGACTCGGCGGAGTACGCGCTGCAGCTGATCCGCTTCCCGTACCGGCAGGTGTTCGGCGACCCGGAGAACGCCGTCACGATCAACCAGGTCTTCCAGGCGAGCATCGTCTACCAGACCTACGTGACCACGCAGTTCGTCACGGGAGGCCACTGATGGCGGGTGAGCTCGAGCTGACGCCGGAGGTTCTGCAGAAGGCGGTCTTCACCCAGCGGTTCGCCGCCCTCGCGCGCGCCGACGTCGACCTCGCGACGTGGAAGACGTGGGACCCGGTACTGCCGCGCAACAAGCGGATCCTGGTCCCGATCGACGTCCAGGCCTACGTCGTCCCGGCGCAGGCCGGTGAGGCCACGGTGACCGTCGGTGCGACGAAGGACGACCCCGCACCGTTCGACGCCGGGGCGGTCCGCCCGGCCGGTGTGCACCTGCACTGGGCGCTGCCCGACGCACTGCTGCGCGGCGAGCACGACGACGCCACCAAGACACTGCGGATGGACCCGTTGCCCGACCGCTGGGTGGTGGTGCGCACGCTGCTGCCCGAGGGCGCCACGACGGCGTACGCGACGGGGTGGGTCGTCGACTCGGTGCACGGCGTCGTCGTGCCGCTGGCGACGTACGCCGGCACCATCGACCCTTCGGCGATCACCGCGTCCACAGCCCCGGTGCTCGCACCGCTCGACGGCAAGAGCCGAGGGACCCTGCTGTGGAGCGCCACCTACGAGGGCGCGCAGAACCGGTTCGCGCTGCACGACCCGCTGACCGAGCTGCCGGGGCTCACCCAGATCGCGCCGCACGGCTTCCACGGCGGCCGCGCTGTCTACACCGTCGCGGGCTGGTGGACCGACGACGGTCAGGACCCGCTGGCGGGAACGATCGGCTCGACCAGCCTGGACCGCCGACTCGCCCAGCTCGGCTGGTACGTCACCGGTGACGGCGACGACGATCTCGACGACGACCTCGACCCGCGCACGGCCAAGCTCGCGACGTACGCCGGTCTGTCGTCTCCGGAGCCGAGCACGCCGGTCACCACCGTGACGCCGTACAGCCAGGCGACGACCCGCTACAGCAACGTCGCACCCTCGATGAAGCTGCCGGTCGAAGACGTGCGCCAGGTCATCGTCGGTGCAGGGCTGCCGAGGTACCACACGATGCTGCACGGCAGCGTGCTCGGCGTGCCCATCGACGGGAGCGCGTCAGGCTCCGACGACCGGCCCGACCGCGACACGATCAGCGGCACCCTCGGCCTCGACATCGACGACCTCGCCGCGGCCTTCGCGGCGCCGGGCTTCGGACAGGACGACCAGCACCGGCAGACCGTCGAGCGGCTCTGCGCGGCGTTCACGGGCAACCTGCTCGCGCGCATCGGCACCAGCGACGGCCTGTCCGACCTCGAGGAACGGGAGCACGCGGACGGCTTCTGGGGGATGCCCGGCACGCCGGTCGAGGGCGCCAAGGCGGACCGGTTGCGCACCGAGGACACGAACCCGCTCGGGCCGACGCAGGTCGGCCGCAAGGGCCGCGGCGCCGTGTCCGGACTCGCGGGCACGCAGGTGCTGCGGACGCAGACGTCGTGGAAGACCGGCGTCATCGCGATGAAGTCGAAGGCCGACAGCCACGCGGACAGCATGGCGATCCGGTCGCAGAAGGACACGGAGAGCACCCCGACGAAGCGCGGTGGCGCCGACGCACCCGCGAGTCGCGACGTCGTCCGGGCCGCGCCCCGGATGTTCCGTCCGGCGCCGGTCATGGTCGGCCTGCGCGGCGTGAAGCCGAGCCTGCGCCATCACGGCGACGGACTCTTCGACGACCACGGGCTGCGCTGCCGCTACCCGGGTGAGGTGAAGGCGGTCATCGACGGCACCGTCGACGGCGCGACGATCCTGCCGACGCTCGGCAACGGTGCCGTGCCGCCGGAGGTGCTCGCGGTCGTCCGGGAAGCGATCGTCTACGACGGCTACTCGTGGAAGTGGCTCGCGAACGCCGGCGCCCGGCCGGGCGTCAGCGTGGACGCCGTGTCGGCACGGGTCGTGAGCGAAATGGTGCGGCTCTACGGTACCCAGGGCCGCTACGACGGCAGCGGTACGTCGTTCGTGGCCGAGGTGGACCGGGGCAGCGGGCCGCATGCCGCGTCCACCTCCGACTGGAGCGCGTACCGCTCGCAGGACCTGCAGGTGCACAACCAGGTCGCGAGCGAGATGGCCCGGTTCTCGCTCGTCGCCGGGACTCCACCGAGCCCGGTCGCGCTGACCACCTGGCGGCAGCCGTGGGTCCCGCTGTTCGTCGAGTGGCAGGTCCGCGTCGACGGGTCGGACCAGATGACCGGCTGGACGCTCGACGGGATGGACTTCGAGACCGGCGCACCACCACCCGGGACGGGGCTTACCCACACGCTCAGCGGACGCAGCACCATCACGACCGCGGTGGCGAAGTCGCTCACGGCCGCGATCGACGCGTGGCTCGCCGACGAGCAGAAGCGCGATGCGACGGTGCCCTCGACCTCGCAGCTCGACGCGCAGGACGAGCAGGCGCTGGACCTCATCGCCGACCTGCTGCGCCCGCTCGACGTGGTGTCGACGTCCCTGGACGGCGTGCGTGAGCAGCTGCTCGGTATCTCCTACGAGTCCGGCATGGTCGTGCGGACCAAGGACGCCGACGGCAACGCGAAGCCGCCCGCTGCCGGGCTGCCGGTGCCACTGTTCGGCGGCACCCTCACCGTCGAGGCACTCCGTGTCGTCGATGCCTTCGGCCGCACTCTCGACCTGCCGGTCGACGCCCTCGCGACCACCTCCACGCTCGAAGTCGCCGGTACGCCGTCGACCGTGCGGCTGCGGCCCCGCATCCAGAACGCCGCCCGTTGGTTGTTCCGGCTGGTCGATCCCGGCTACCCGCTGGCCGGCGACCCGTCCCAGGCGCCCGAGGCGTTCGTCGACCAGCTGCACGCGGCCGTGTCGGTGTCGCCCGTGTCCGGCTTCCTGCTGCCCGACCACATCGACGAGGCGCTCGAGCTCTTCGACCGCGACGGCAACCCCATCGGCCAGGTCCAGCACGACTCGGTCACCGACGCGGTCACCTTCGAGGTGGCTCCCGGGCGGCCGCTGCCGCCGGACGCGGGCCCCCTGGCCGACGTACCCCCGCATGCGCAGCACGCGGCCCTCGTCGCGGCAGGCCTGGTGCAGGCCGACGTCGACACCCGGCACGCCGACGACCCACCGACGGCGAGCTCGCTGTCGGCGCTGCTGCGGGCGGTCGACTCGACGCTGTGGACCGTTGACACCTACGCGACCATCGGTTCGCCCACCATCGCCGGGCTGGTGGGCCGACCGATCGCAGTGGTCCGCGCGACGCTGCGCCTCGACGCCCCGGACGACGTCGACGAGGTCGCGATCAGCGAGGCGAGCGGCGCCGACGGACGGCGTGCCGCGTTCGCGGCGCTGGCCGAGCAGCAGTTCCCCTTCCGCATCGGCGAGCTGGGCCGCAGCGACGACGGCGTGCTCGGCTTCTTCGTCGACGACGACTACACGCACTTCCACGTCGTCGACCAGGTGGTTGCCTCGGCAGCGCTGTCCAGCGGGCGACAGACCGGGCACCTCGGTCTGCTCGGCGACGAGCCCGAGCCGGATCCGATCGAGCACCCCTATCTCGACCTCGAGGACACCGTGCTGATCAGGCCTGGCCAGGTGATCCGCCTGACCCTGCTGATGCTGCCCGCCGGCAAGGTGCACCTGACGTCGGGGCTGCTGCCGCGCAAGGCGCTGGAGCTCGCCGACGACTGGGTCACGCCCGGGCTGTCGAAGGTCGTCCCGTCGATGGTGGTCGGGCCGCTGCTCGTCGACCCGGCCGAGATACGGCTGCCGAACGTCGCCTCGCTCGGCAGCCACCAGCAGTTCACGCGCCGGACCGGGCCGCTGACCTGGAAGGACGACCCGATCCTCGCGTCGACCACGAACGCCTACCTGCCGAGGATGGCGCACGAGGTCCAGGAGGGCTGGATCCGGGTCGCGCCGGCACCGCCGGAGGGAGGCTCGGCGTGACGCCCAAGCGACGGGTGCGGCTCGGCCAGAAGGCGCGGCGCGCCGCCCTCGACGAGTCGCAGACCCGGGCCGCCGCGAAGGCGGCCAAGCGCGGCCGCGCGCGGGACCGGACGTCGTACAACGAGCGACTCGTGGAGGGCGTCGACCATCGTGCGCTCGACGAGGCGATGGCCCGCGTGCTGGCCGCGCAGGACGAGGCGGCTGCCGCGCCGCGGCGTCGGAGTCGTGGGGGAGCGCGAGCCTTCCCGGCGGCGGCCCCGGGACGCTGGGTGCCGATCGGTCCCTCGGTCGTGCGACGCGGACAGGCCATGGACCGGCCACGGGTCAGCGGACGGGTGCGTGACCTCCAGGTCGACGGCACCGGGACGCGGGCGTACGCGGCCACCGCGATGGGCGGCGTCTGGTACACGAACGACGGCGGTGCGACCTGGTCGCCGGTCGGCGGATGGGCCGAGCGGTCACGTGTCAAGGGCGGCTCGGCAAACGCCCAGGCGTGCGGCAGCCTCCTCGTCGTCTTCAACAGCTCGGCGGGGCACGACTTCGTCCTGGTCGGCACCGGGGAGCCGTCACCGTCGACGACCGCGACCGGCGAGGGCTCGTTGGGCGGCGTCGGCGTGCTGGTCGCGAACCGCGACGTGAACGCCGGCGCTGCGACGGACCCCTGGGAGCCGGACACCGGCATCACCGGGCTCGAGGGACTCGGCATCTTCCGGTTGGTCCGGAGTCCCGCCAGCACCGTCGGGTCGAACGCCGGGCCGACGCAGGACGTCGTGGTCGCCTGCACGACCAACGGCGCGTGGGTCGGCCGCCGCTCGGCGCTGGCCGCTGGTGGCGGGCTGCCGGCTCGCGACGGGTTCACCTGGACCAAGATGGCCACGCTGCAGACGAGGTACCCCGGGATCTCGGTCACCGACGCCGTCTGGCTCTCCGGCGGGCGGTTGCTCATGGCGCTCGCGAACGTCGGCCTCGTCTACACCGACGACCTCGGCGCGACGCCTCCCGTCGACGTCGTGGCGAGCCAGGCGCCGGCCACCGCACTTCTCGGGAACATGAGCCTTGCCGCCGCTGTCGGCAACCGGGTGTACCTGCTCGCCGAGGACGCCGGCGCGCCGAAGCTGTGGCAGATCCCGGACGCGACACTGGCTGCGCCTGCGGTCAACGCGTGCGGCGGCACGGGGCTGCCGGCGACGCTGTGGCCGAACCAGCGGGACTACGACCAGGCGGTCGCGGTCGACGTCATCTCGGGCACGACGGACCGGGTGTACGTCGGCGGCAGCGCGATCCAGCCCCGAGCGGGCACCGACTACGGCGCGTCCCTGTGGTGCTTCGACGTGGTCGCCGGCAACCTCGCCGCATCACCGACCATCTCGGGTACGGCGGCCCCGCCAGCAGGTGCCGGCGCCGACAAGGCCGGGCTGATCGGCAACAACGTCCACGGCGACGTGCACGCGATCCGGCTCACCGGACCGGCGGCGCCGCGGCGCCAGGTCTGGATCGGTTGCGACGGAGGCGTCTTCGTGTCGGACCGCTCCGGACGGGTGCAGACCTTCGCCGCTGTCAACACCGGCATGGCGGCGCTGCAACCAGTGTTCGTGCGCAGCCACCCGGTGCACGGTCACATGGTCGCCGCCGGGTTGCAGGACAACGGCACGCAGGTCCGCA
>DASYEF010000051.1:0-10718 GCA_036499185.1 Actinomycetes bacterium
ACCTGAACCGCGACAAGCAATCAAGTGCAACGAAGCTTCGCGCGTGCGCCCACGCAGGACCCGCTGCCGCGACCCCACGCCGCCGACGATCGAGCACCCTGCCTCGGGACTGTGACGCCTTCGTTACTGCACCAGCTGACCCGCGAGCGAAGCGATCGCGCACGGAAGCCGCACACGGTGCCTGGCCACGACGGAACTCCGCCGTCATCAGCCGCCCTCACGTCCGCCACCAACAGTCGGAGAGCCGCAGTCCGTGCGCCGCAACGACGAACCTCCGTCGTCCCAAGCCGCTCTGACGCACGCCCCTCCCATCGGAGAGCCACGACGAGTGGGCCCACCACGACGAAGACGCGACGGCGTGTCGTGGCGCGAGCTCTAGTCGAAGATCGGGTCCCGGGTCCGGGAGCGCTTGAGCTCGAAGAAGCCGTCGGTGCCGGCCACCAGGCGGACGCCGTCCCAGAGCCGCCCGGCGGCCTCGCCGCGCGGGATCGGTGAGACAACAGGGCCGAAGAATGCGACTCCTTCGACCGAGATCACCGGCGTCCCGACGTCGTAGCCGACCTGGTCCATGCCCGCGTGGTGCGACTTCGTGAGGGCCTCGTCCCAGGCGTCGGAGTCCATCGCTTCGGCCAGCGACGTCGGCAGGCCGACCTCCGTCAGCGCGGCCGCGATGGTCGCTCGGTCCTTGGGGAGCCTGTCGAGGTGGAACCGGTTGCCCAGGGCCGTGTAGAGCGGCAGGGCGACCTCGTCGCCGTGCTCCGCGATCGCGGCGGTGAGGACCCGGACGGGACCCCACGCCGCGGCCATCGACTCCCGATACTTCTCCGGGAGGTCACGGTCCGCGTTGAGCAGGCTGAGCGACATGACGTGCCATCGCACGGCCACGTCGCGGACCTGCTCGACCTCGAGCATCCAGCGCGAGGTGATCCAGGCCCAGGGGCAGACGGGGTCGAACCAGAAGTCTGCGGTCACGGTGGAGATCTGGGACGATTCGGGAGAGGTCGGGACGTTCGAGGTCACGATCGCGACAACTCTGCCCCTCGGGACCGCATTCCCGTTCGGTCCGTTGCACCGCACCGTGCGAGGATTCCCCTCCCCCCGTCGCACGAAAGAGATCCCCCTGTGCACAGCGCCGCCACCCGGATGAACGTCACCCGCGACGAGGCACGCAGCCGCGCGCGCCTGGTCACGGTCTCGTCCTACGACGTCGCTCTGGACCTGACTGTGGGCGACGTCACATTCCGCTCGGACACCAGCGTCCGGTTCGGTTGCCCGGAGCCGGGGAGCAGCGTCTTCGTCGACCTCGTCGCCGCCGAGGTCGACGAGATCGTCCTGAACGGCCGGCCGCTGAACCCGGCCACGGTCTACGACGGGGCGCGCATCGTCCTGGACGACCTCGCGGAGGACAACGAGCTCGTCGTCCGCGCCCGCTGCCGCTACATGCACACGGGTGAGGGGCTGCACCGCTTCGTCGACCCCGTCGACAAGTCCGTCTACCTCTACACGCAGTTCGAGGTGGCGGACTCGCGCCGGGTGTTCACCGTGTTCGACCAGCCCGACCTCAAGGCGACCTTCGCCTTCACCGTGACGGCCCCGGTCGACTGGCAGGTCGTGTCGAACCAGCCGACGCCTGAACCAGAGCCGGTCGGCCTCGGCAACGCCACCTGGCGGTTCGCCCCGACCGAGCGGATCTCGTCGTACATCACCGCGCTGGTGGTGGGTCCCTACCATCGGGTCGACGGCGAGTACCGCGACGGTGACCGCTCGGTGCCGTTGTCGGTCTACTGTCGCGCCTCGCTGGCGCCGTACCTCGACGCGGACGTCATCCTCGAGGAGACATGTCAGGGCTTCGCGTTCTTCGAGCGGACCTTCGACACTCCGTACCCGTTCGCGAAGTACGACCAGCTCTTCGTCCCCGAGTACAACTCGGGCGCGATGGAGAACGCCGGCTGCGTCACCATCAACGAGGACTACGTCTTCCGTTCGCGGGTGCCCGAGGTGTCCTACGAACGCCGCGCGGTGACGATCCTGCACGAGCTGGCACACATGTGGTTCGGCGACCTGGTCACGATGACCTGGTGGGACGACCTGTGGCTCAACGAGTCCTTCGCCGAGTGGGTCTCGACGCTGGCCGCGGCCGAGGCGACGCGTTGGGACTCGGCCTGGACGACGTTCGCCAACAGCGACAAGACGTGGGCCTACCGCCAGGACCAGCTCCCGTCCACGCACCCGATCGCCGCCGAGATCCACGACCTCGAGGATGTCGAGGTCAACTTCGACGGGATCACCTACGCCAAGGGTGCGTCGGTGCTCAAGCTGCTCGCCGCGTGGGTCGGGCGCGAGCAGTTCATCGAGGGGATCCGCGCGTACTTCCGGGCCTTCGCGTGGGGCAACACGACGTTGAGCGACCTGCTGGGCAAGCTCGAGGAGACCTCCGGACGGGACCTCAAGGCGTGGTCGGCCGAGTGGCTGGAGACAGCCGGCGTCAACACGCTGCAACCCGAGCTCGCCGTCGACGACCAGGGCCGCTTCACATCCTTCGCCGTCGTGCAGACCGCGCCCGTCGCGTGGCCGACGTTGCGCTCGCACCGGCTGGGCATCGGGCTCTACGACCGGACACCCGAGGGACTGGTTCGCCGCGACCGCATCGAGATCGACGCCGTCGGGGGCCGCACCGAGGTGCCTGCCCTCGTCGGGATCGCCCAGCCCGACCTGCTGCTGCTCAACGACGACGACCTGACCTACGCCAAGATCCGGCTCGACCGGCGTTCGCTGGCGACGCTGACCGAGGCGATCGGCGACATCTCGGCCACCCTGCCGCGGTCGCTGTGCTGGTCCGCGGCCTGGGACATGACCCGGGACGCCGAGATGAGCACCCAGCAGTACGTCCGACTGGTCCTCGCCGGCGTCGCAGGGGAGACCGACAGCTCCGTGGTCCGCACGATTCTGCGCCAGGCCGAGACGGCCGTCGTCCTCTACTGCGACCCCGACCGCCGCGACGCCACCCGCGAGTACCTCGCAGAGGGTCTGCTGCAGCTCATGCGCGATGCAGTCACCGGCAGCGACTCGCAGCTGCAGTTCGTGCGGGCCTTCGCGTCGGCCGCGACCTCCGCGGAGCACCTGCGGGTGGTCCGGTCGCTGCTCGACGGTGAGGAGCTGCTCGGCGGTCTCTCGATCGACACCGACCTGCGGTGGAGCCTGCTGCACCAGCTGGTGGCCGCCGGCCTCGCGGACGAGCACGACGTGCAGCGGGAGCTGGACGCGGACGACACGGCCACCGGTCGCCGGCAGGCCGCCGCAGCCCTGGCCGCGCGGCCCAGCGGTCTGGCCAAGGCCGAGACGTGGACCGCAGTGGTCGAGGGCGACGAGCTCCCCAACGCGATCCAGACCGCGATGATCGGCGGCTTCTCCCAGGCGACCCAGCTCGACCTGCTCCGCGCGTTCGTGTCGCGGTACTTCGACTCGCTCCTGCGGGTCTGGGAGGAGCGCACCAACGAGACCGCGCAGAACGTGGTGATCGGACTCTTCCCGACCCTGCTCGCCGAGCAGGAGACGGTGGACGCGGCCGACGCCTGGCTGGCCGGGCACCGCGACGCGCCGCCGGCGCTGCGCCGGCTCGTGGGCGAGGCGCGGGACGGCGTCGCCCGGGCCCTGCGGGCCCAGCACCACGACGCCGGCTGAGCGACCCGCGTCGGACCGGGTAAACCCGGTCGGGGTGCTTACTCCGGGGTGTCGGTGTGCAGCGAGGGTGGCACGTGCGCGTGCTCGGCCAGCGACAGGACGCCGGATGCGATCCCGCCGGCCAGGTCGCCACCCTGGAAGGCGGACGTCATCGTCATCGCGGCCAGCCCCGCGGCCCGGTCGTCCAGGCGTCGGCGGACCTCCGGCCCGGTGACCACCTCGACCCGGCGGGCACCAGGGTCAACCGCCACCAAGACGGTGCGCGCGGCGCCCTCGCCGAGCGCGCCGTGCAGCGTGAGCGCCGCGGCCCGGCTGTCGCCCTCGAGCGTGCCGACGTAGACCGACACCGGCAGCTGGGACTGCTGCTGCGCGAGGCGGATGGCTCGCACCACCTCGTCCTGCTGACGGGCTGAGAACGCGTCACCAGCGGGCACTCGCGCCACCTCCCCCGGCCGTTGCGGAGGCGGAGCGGACGGCGCTGTCGGCGTCGTCGGGGCCGTTGAACCAGACCGGCGCGGCCCACCAACCGAGCCCCGGGCGGTAGCGCGGGCCGCGAGCGATCGACGGGGCCGTCACGAGGAGCGCGATCAGGACGAACAGGCCGGCCGGGATGCCCACGAAGATGAGGATCGTCTGCAGCACACTCAGGCCGGGCCCGGAGTCCGACCCGTCGTCGGGATGCGTGGCGGCGAACGCCGGCGAGGCGAGCGCCTGGGTGGCGAGCAGGACGAGGGCGACGGTCCCGCCGGCGAGCCCGCGGCGGAGGTGTCGAGCAGTCACGGGTGCACCGTACTAGGTGACTCGGGGCCGCCCGACGACCGGTTCGGCCATCTGTCGAGCACCACGCCGACGGGCCTCAGCCGGTCGGTCGTACGACCTCACGGCCGGCGACCGCGTCGGCGAGCTGCCGGGCCCGCGCCAGGGTGAACAGGTCCTCGAGGAGGACCGGCGAGCCGTCGCCGCCGGCCAGCGGATAGCGCCAGTTGGGGTACTCGTCATCGGTGCCCGGCTGGTTCATCGCGCGGACGTCCCCGACGACGTCGGTGAGCGCGACAGCGATCAGCCGGCTCGGGGTCGCTGCCAGCGCCCGGTGCAGCGCGAGCACGACCGCGTCCACGTCGTGCTCGGCACCGGCCGGCAGCCACCCGCGGTCCACGAGCAGCCGGAGCCACGACGACCGGTCGGCCTCGTCGACGGCGCGCTCCTCCGAGACCGACCGCGTCAGCAGGCCCAGCGACTCCCGGATCCGGATGTGCTCGCCGGCGAGGTACCCGGCGCTCGGCGGCAGGTCGTGGGTCGTCACGGCTGCAAGGCACAGCCGCCGCCACGACTCGGTCGGCCTCGGCTCGCCCCGGTCGTCGCGCTCGAACCACAGGATCGACGTACCGAGCAGGCCGCGGTCCGCCAGGTAGTCGCGCGCCCACGGCTCCACCGTGCCGAGGTCCTCGCCGACGACGACGGCGCCGGCCCGCCACGCCTCCAGCGCAAGGATGCCCACGAGTGCCTCGTGGTCGTAGTGCACGTAGGTGCCCTCCGCCGCGCTGTGGCCCTCCGGCACCCACCACAGCCGGAACAGCCCGATCGCGTGGTCCACCCGGATGCCGCCGGCATGGCGCAGGACGGTCCGGAGCATGTCGCGGTACGGCGCGTAGCCGGCCGCCGCGAGCCGGTCCGGCCGCCACGGCGGCTGGGACCAGTCCTGGCCCACCTGGTTGAACGCGTCCGGCGGCGCCCCGACGGTGACGCCCCGGGCCATCACGTCCTGCAGCGCCCAGGTGTCCGCGCCGTGCCGGTGGACGCCGACCGCCAGGTCGTGCACCACTCCGACGGCCATCCCCGCCGCGCAGGCCCGGTCCTGCGCCGCGGCGAGCTGTTCGTCGACCACCCACTGCAGCCAGCAGAAGAAGTCCACCCGGTCGGCCAGCTCCTGCCGGGCCTCGTCCACCGCCGGGCCGTGCGGTGCGCGCAATCCGTCCGGCCAGGTGGTCCAGTCGTCACCGTGCGCCTCGGCGAGCGCGCACCAGGTCGCGAAGTCGACCAGACCGTCTCCTTCCCGCGCGAGGAAGGCGCGGTAGTCCGCCTCGCGGCCCGCGCTGCGTGGCACGACGTGCAGCATGGTCAGGGCCGAACGTTTGGCTTCCCAGACGGCGCTGCGGTCCAGCAGGCTGGCCGACGCCGACATGGCCCGTTGCAGCAACGCGGTCCGCTCGATCTCGGAGCGAACGGCGCCGGTGAGGTAGGCGTGCTCCGGCACCGCCTCGACCCGGATGTAGAGCGGGCTCACGAAGCGGCGGGTGACCGGGAGGTACGGCGATGCCTCGACCGGCACGGTGGGGGACGGCGCGTGCAGCGGGTTCACCAGGACGAAGCCGGCTCCGAGGTCCTGCCCGGCCCAGCGAGCCAGCTCCGCGAGGTCGTCCAGGTCGCCCTGACCCCAGGAGCGGCGGGACCGCACCGAGTACAGCTGGGCCATCAGGCCCCACGTGGCGGGTCCGTCCGCCACCGCCGACGGAAGGTCGAGCCGGTCCGGGGTGACGACGAGGGTGCCCGTCGCCGTACTGCTCTCGCCCGTCGCTCCCACGTCGGCCACCAGCCGGTGCCAGCCGAGCGGGAGATCGACCGGGACCGCGAAGGTCGCCTCACCGACCTCCTCGCCGTCGATCCACCGCGGCTCGACCCAGCGGTCGACCTGAGAGAGGTCGACCGACCCGCCGTCCTCCAGGTCGGCGCGCAGCCGGACCGATGACCCGTGCGGCAGATGCACGGCGACCTCTGAGGGCCGCCCCGCGCGCACCACGACCGTCGCCGGCAGCGTGCGCCGCCACGGCGCGAGCCGGGCGTCGGCCAGCGAGGCGCGTACCGACTCCGCCGTGTGCGACGCGACCCCGAGGGCCGCGAGCACCGCCTCGACGGACTCCCGGGTCACGACCGTGTGCCGGCCCTGCCAGTCCCAGAAGTCGGTGGCCACGCCGTGGGCCGAGGCCAGCTCGACCAGCTCGGGGCTGGGCGCCTCGGACCTGGCCGACTCGGGGGCGGAGGGGACGGCAGCGGGCCGGGGGGCGTCGGTCATGGCGCGCACGAGTGTGCCTCACCGACGACCGGGTGCGACGCCTGGGCGGGCGTCCGTCAGAGCGGCACGTCGGCTCAGGCCGACACGACGCCGAGGACGTCCTCGCCGCCGTACGCCTCGAGGTAGGGCGCCCAGGTCGGGTCGGACCGCCCGGTCCCCAGCACCCGCCACGCGCTGCCCATCGGTTCCTGCGGCGGTCGCAGGCGCCAGCCGATCTCGGCCACCGTGCGGTCGGCCTTGACGTGGTTGCAGCGACGGCAGGCAGAGACCACGTTGTCCCAGGTGTGCCGTCCGCCGCGGCTGCGCGGGACGACGTGGTCGATGCTCGTGGCGGGCACGCCGCAGTAGACGCAGCGGCCACCGTCGCGGACGAACACGGCGCGCCGGGTGAGCGGGACGGGGCCACGGTAGGGGATGCGGACGTAGCGGGTCAGGCGCACGACCGCAGGGGCGTGCAGCTCGAAGGACGCGCTGTGCATCACCAGGTCGGAGTCCTCGACCGCGACCGCCTTGCGCATCAGCACGAGCAGCAGGGCGCGTCGTGCAGGGACGACGCACAGCGGCTCGTACGTCGCGTTGAGTACGAGAGCGTGGCCCATCGGCGCCTCCGACAACGGGCCCGGCACGTGGCTCGCGCCGGGTCGGCGTGATCAGTGTCCCCTGTCGAGGCGCGTACCGCCAGCATGAAGCCGCCGCCGGGCCCGGCTACGGTGACCGCCATGTCGCGCCCCGAGTACCCGCCGGCCCGCCGCAGCGACGTCGCGGACACGCTGCACGGCACCGTCGTCGCGGACCCTTATCGCTGGCTGGAGGACGTCGACGATCCCGAGACCGTCGCGTGGAGCGAGGGCCAGGACGCGCTGGTCGAGGCGGCCCGGGCCCAGTGGCCCGGCCGCGACCGTCTCGTCGCCCGCGTCACCGAGCTGCTCGGTGCCGGGTCGGTGGGTACGCCGGCGTGGCGCGGCGAGCGCCAGTTCTTCACCCGGCGGACCGCCGAGCAGGAGCACGCGGTTCTGGTCACCGTCGACCCGGACGGGACCGAGCGCGTGCTCGTCGACCCGATGGGCATCGACGCGACCGGAGCGACGACCCTGGACGCCTGGCAGCCCTCCAAGGAGGGTGACCTGCTCGCCTACCAGCTCTCGGCGGGAGGCACCGAGGAGTCGGCGCTGCACGTGATGGCGGTCGCCGACGGGTCGGCGGCGGAGGGCCCGATCGACCGCACCCGTTACTCGCCGGTCGCCTGGCTGCCCGGTGGCGCGGCCTACTACTACGTGCGCCGGATCTCGCCGGAGCTCACGCCGGACGGCGAGGACGCGTTCCACCGGCGGGTATGGCTGCACCGCGTCGGGACCGATCCGGCGCAGGACACCGAGGTGCTGGGGGCGAACCTCGACAAGACCAGCTACTTCGGGGTCAGCGTCTCGATGGACGGCCGGTGGCTGGTCGTGGCGTCGTCGACGGGCACGGCGCCGCGCAACGACCTGTGGCTCGCAGACCTGACCGCCGGCCCGCTCGAGTCACCGGCACTGCGGGTCGTGCAGGAAGGTGTCGACGCGAGCACCTCGCTGCACGTCGGGCGCGACGGGCGCGCCTACCTCTTCACCGACCGGGACGCGCCCCGCGGGCGGCTCGCGGTCGCAT
This sequence comes from Actinomycetes bacterium, assembly GCA_036499185.1. GTDB lineage: Bacteria > Actinomycetota > Actinomycetes > JACCUZ01 > JACCUZ01 > DATBDW01. The sequence continues at coordinate 8,396 of DASYEF010000051.1, forward strand.
CGCCGGACGACCCGGCGTACCAGATGTGGACCGACCTCGTGCCCGAGGACGCCGAGGCGGTCCTCGAGGGCTTCGCGATCCTCGACGGCCCCGACGAGAGCGGCGCGATGCCCACGGGCGGCGGGACCCTGCTGTGCCTGTGGACCCGCCATGCGATGAGCGAGATCAGCACGCACGTCCTGCACACCGGAGAGCGGACAGGGGCGGTGCCGCTGCCGGGCCTGGGCTCGGTGACCGGTGTGGCGGAGCGGCCCGAAGGTGGCCACGAGGCGTGGTTCGGCTACACCGACAGCGTGGTGCCGTCCTCGGTGTACCACTACGACGCCCGCACCGGGGAGACCCGGCTCTGGGCCCAGGCTCCCGGCCGGGTCGAGGTGCCGGAAGTGCACTCGCGACAGGTCGAGTACATCTCCGCCGACGGCACCACGGTGCGGATGCTCGTGCTGTCCCCCACCAAGGAGCCGGATCGGCCGCGGCCGGTGGTGCTCTACGGGTACGGCGGCTTCGGCATCCCGATGACGCCGGGCTACTCCGCCGGCGTGCTGGCCTGGGTCGAGGCCGGCGGTGTCTACGCGATCGCCAACCTGCGCGGCGGCACCGAGGAGGGCGAGCAGTGGCACCGCGACGGGATGCGCGACAAGAAGCAGAACACCTTCGACGACCTGCACGCCGCCGCCGAGCACCTCGTCGCCGGGGGCTGGACCACGCCGGACCGGCTGAGCATCTCCGGCGGTTCCAACGGCGGGCTCCTCGTCGGCGTCGCGCTGACGCAACGCCCGGACCTGTACATCGCCGTGGTCTGCTCTGCGCCGCTGCTGGACATGGTCCGCTACGAGCAGTTCGGCCTGGGCGAGACCTGGAACGACGAGTACGGCACTGCGGCCGACCCGGAGCAGCTGCGCTGGCTGCTCGGCTACTCGCCGTACCACCACGTGCGTAAGGGGGTCGACTACCCGGCGGTGCTGTTCACGGTCTTCGACGGGGACACCCGCGTCGACCCGCTGCACGCCCGTAAGATGTGCGCCGCGCTCCAGCACGCCACCGCCGGTGACCGGCCGGTCCTGCTCCGGCGGGAGCGTGACGTCGGTCACGGTGCGCGCGCCCTGAGCCGAACCGTGGCGCTGACCGCGGACACGCTCGCCTTCGCGGCGGCGTGGACCGGACTCGACATCCCTTGAGCCCACCCGGCCTGCGCGGGGGCGGGTCGCCGGATCGCTAACCTCGTCGTCGTACGACGACACCGCCCCCGCGAGACCGAGAGGACGTTCCGTGCCGGCAGCGGCAGCCCTGCCCGACTCCACGAGCCAGCTGATCCACCTCACGAGCTGCGTCGACGACAAGACCACCGGCACGTTCTGCGACTGGGTCTATGACACGACCGGCAGCAAATCGCTCGCCGAGTCGTCGGACTGGCTGCTGGCGAAGCCACTGGCCATCGTCGTGATCCTGGCGCTGGCGCTGGTCATCCGGTTCATCCTGCATCGCATCATCAAGAAGATCGCCGAGGGCGCCGCGGAAGGAACCGTCCCGGGCGTGCTCGCCCGCAGCCACAGCGGCCGGTTCCTCTCCGGGCCGCTGCTGTCCGAGCGACGCAAGCAACGCGCCGAGACGATGGCCTCGGTGTTGCGCAGCATCACGACCGGAGTGATCCTCACGATCGCGCTGCTGATGATCCTCGACGTGATCGGCCTGCCGATCGCGCCGCTGATCGCGAGCGCGGGCATCGTCGGTGTGGCCTTGGGCTTCGGCGCCCAGTCGCTCGTGAAGGACTTCCTGTCCGGGATCTTCCTCATCCTCGAGGACCAGTACGGCGTCGGCGACCTCGTCGACACCGGCATGGGCACCGTCGGCACCATCGAAGCGGTCGGGCTGCGCGTGACCAGGTTGCGCGACGGCAGCGGCGTGGTCTGGTACGTCCGCAACGGCGAGATCCTGCAGGTCGGCAACCACAGCCAGGGCTGGTCCACGGCCGTCGTCGACATGTCGGTCGCCTACACCGAGAACATCCCGCGGGTGCAGCAGCTCATCGGAGAGACCGCCGAGGCGATGGCCGAGGAGGACGGCTGGAAGGAGAAGATCATCGAACCGCCCACCGTCGCCGGCGTCGAGTCCGTGACCGGGACGGCGGTGACCATCCGGGTGGTCGTCAAGTGCACCCCCAACGAGCACCTCGGTGTCCAGCGCGAGCTGCGCGAGCGGATCAAGGCCGCCTTCGACCGCGAGGGCGTCCGCGTCCCGCCCCCCGTCTTCCCCGGCTCCCCCGGCCCCCTCTGACCCCACCAACCCCGTCGTTTGCGACGTTGTGGTTGCGACACGCCGGCGT
>DASYEF010000052.1:0-9732 GCA_036499185.1 Actinomycetes bacterium
TCACGTCGCCCTCCGCGCGGATGCTGACCGGGACCAGTGCGCGGACCGTCGTGGACGTGGACACCTTCTCGCCGCGGGTCAGCAGCCACGCGCGCAGCCCCCCGGCCACGGTAGCGAGCACGACGTCGTTGACCGTCCCGCCGTGTGCCTTGCGGATGCGCCGATGGTCGTCTAGGTCGAGGTCGAGCATCGCATAGCGGCGCTGGGACCCGATCTCCGCGTTCAGCGGGCTGTCCGGCGCCGACCGGGCCGCGGTCGTCGCCGCGGCCAACAGCCCCCAGGCGACCTGCCCGACGCGCCCCGCGGCCGAGCTCAGCTCGGACAGCCCGCCGCGCACCGTGTCGGAGAGGGCGGTCGGGCGACGCACCGTCTCGGCCACCGCACCGGCGACGAGCTCGGCCCACGACGGCTCGGGACTCGGCCGCCAGGTGTCGACCGGGCGCTCGGAGTCGTCCGGCGAGGTGTCCAGGATCACCTGACCGATGTCGACTGCGGCCACTCCGTCGACGAGCGCGTGGTGGGTCTTGGTGACGACAGCGAACCGGTTGTCGTCGAGGCCCTCGACGAAGTACATCTCCCAGAGCGGCCGGGACCGGTCCAGGGGGCGGCTCTGCACCCGGGCGACCAGCTCCGCCAGCTGGGCGTCGGTGCCCGGCCGGGGCAGCGCTGACCGGCGTACGTGGTAGCTGATGTCGAAGTCCTCGTCGTCCACCCACACCGGGTTGGCGATGTGCCCCGGCACCCACTTGATGCGCTGGCGGTACCGCGGGACGAAGGCGATGCGCCCGGCGATGAGACTGACGAGGCGGTCCTGGTCGAATCCCTCCGACGGCGCCCGGAAGACGGACACTCCGCCGACATGCATCGGCGTCGTGTGCTCCTCGAAGTAGAGGAACGAGACGTCCAGGGGGCTCAGCCGATCGGGCACCCGACCATCGTGACATGCTCGCTGTGTGCACCGGCAGGCCACGGCGTGACCGCCTCGGGACACCTGCTGGCACACGGCGTCAGCAGCCGCCAGGACCTCCCGATCCCCTTCAGCTACGCGCTCGGGGGGGCCGCCGTGGCCCTCGTCGTGTCCTTCCTCGCGCTCGGCCTGCTGTGGCGCGAGCCGCGCCTCAAGCCGGCCACTGCTGGCGTCGCCCTGCCGGACGGTCTGGCGCGGTTCCTGGACGGCCGCCCGTTCCGGATCGCGCTGCGGGTGTTCGGCCTCGCTGCCACGGTCTACGTCGGCATCGCCGCGGTGTTCGGTCGTGACGACGCCCTCAACCCGACGGCGGGCACGGTGTTCGTGCTGTTCTGGGTCGGCATGCCGCTGCTGTCGGTGATCGTCGGCCCGGTGTGGAAGATGGTCAGCCCGGTGCGCTCGGTCCACCGCCTCGTCGCCCTTGTGATGCGCAGCCCGCCGACCGAGGGTGTCGGTCCGCAGTACCCCCGACGGCTGGGGTACTGGCCGGGCGCCGCGACGTTGCTCGCCTTCACCTGGCTCGAGCTCGTCTATCCCGAGAACACCGAGCTGCGGACCCTGCGGACGGCGTTCTTGTTCTATCTCGCCGTCAACGTGCTGGCCGCGACCTACTGGGGCTCGCGGTGGTTCGGTCGCGGTGACGGGTTCGAGGTCTTCTCGACGCTCGTCGGGCGGGTGTCACCGCTCGGGCGCCGCCCGGCCGACGGCCGGCTCGTGCTGCGCGACCCCCTCTCCGGCGTCGCGGGCACCCCCATCGCACCGGGGCTGTTCGCCGTCGTCGGCACCCTGCTCGGGTCGACGCTGTACGACTCCTTCTCCAGCTCGCCCTGGTGGGTGGTGCACACCCAGGAGCTCGCGGTCGACCGGCGGGTCATCGGCACGTTCTCGCTGATCGCCACGGTCGTGATCATCACGTCGCTGTTCGCCGGTGCGGCCGCTCTGAGCGGTCGCGGGGCCGGTCTGCCGCCGCGGCGCGCCAGAGGCGAGTTCGCGCACACCCTGGTGCCGATCGTGATCGGCTACCTCCTCGCGCACTACTGGTCGCTGCTCGTCCTCATCGGGCAGCAGACCGTCATCCAGCTCTCCGACCCGCTCGGCAACGGGTCGAACTGGCTGGGCACCGGTGGCCGAGGTATCGACCCCAGCCTGGCCACCCCGACTCTCGTCGCGGTCCTGCAGGTGTGCTCGGTGGTCACCGGGCACGTGCTCGGCGTCGTGCTGGCGCACGACCGTGCCGTCGCCTTGCTCCCTCGCAAGCGCGCCGTGGTCGGCCAGCTGCCGATGCTGGTGCTGATGGTGACCTACACCGTCGTCGGGCTCACCCTGCTCTTCGCGGGCTGACCCGGCCCTCGGTGCGCGGTCATCCGCGCAAGGGCAGGCCGAAGAGCCGCTCCAGCTCGCCGGCCGTGTCGTCGTAGGACGTGTGGTGGACCGCGACCAGCCCGAGCGCCTGCGCGGCCTCGATGTTGGGTCGCAGGTCGTCGACGAACACGGTCTCGTCGGCATGGACGCCGAGCAGGTCGAGCACCAGCGCGAAGATCTCCGGCTCCGGCTTGCGCATGCCCACCTCGCCGGAGATGACGACGGCGTCGAACATCTCGTCCCAGCCGTCGCGGGTGTAGTGGTCGTCGCCCCAGGAGTTGGACAGCAGCCCGGTCCGGAGCCCGGCCGCGTGGGCCCGAAGCACCAGTGCCGACATCGCCGGCGCGTGGGCGAACGCAGCGAACATCCGGGCGACGAGCCCACGCGGCGCCACGTCCCTGCCGCTCTGCTCCGCGAGCCGAGTCGCGAGCTGGTCCTCGAAGTACGGCACCTCGATCTCCCCCCGCTCGAGAGCCGCCACCGGGTTGTCTCGCGCCAGCTCGGCCTGCTCGACGCCGAGCCACTCGCGCATAACAGCGACGTAGTCGTCCATCGGGACACCGTCGGCTGCCGCCCAGCTCTCGATCGCCGTACCGAGAGGTTCGGTCAGCACGCCGCCCCAGTCGACCACCAGGGCGCACAGCTCAGTCACCGCTGGTCGCCCGCGCGTGTGCGAGCAGGGCGGGCACGCCCTGCTCGAGGGTGGCGAAGAACGGGTCGTCGGTGCTGCCCGCGAGATGCCGGTGATACGAGGCCTCGAGGAGCACGGCCAGCTTCCAGATCGCCAGCGTCTCGAACCAGGACAGCTCCCCCGCCTTGCGGCCGGTCACCGACTCCCAGGTACCGACCAGCTCGGCCCTGGTGGGGAAGCCCGGCGCAGATGTCACGAGGTCGGTCAGCGGATGTCGGGCACCCGGTTCCGGCCAGAACGAGAGCAGGTAGCCGAGGTCGGCACGTGGGTCACCGACCGTGGCCATCTCCCAGTCGAGCACGGCGGTGACTACGGCCGTCCCCCCGTGACGGCCGACGACCACGTTGTCCAGCTTGGCGTCGCCGTGGACCACCGACGGGGCGGCCTCCTCGGGCAGGTGGCCGGCGAGCCAGTCCCGGACGGCGTCGTAGTCGGGCAGCTCGCGAGCGGTGCCGCCGGTCGCTGCCACCGCTTGCCGGATCCCCTCCCGCTGCCCAGCCCAGCGCCGCAGCTGCCGGGCGAGGTACCCGCTCGGACGTCCGAGCCCGGCCGCGACGAACGGCTCGACCGCGACCAGGTGCACCTCGGCGTACGCGCGCACCAGGTCGAGGCCCAGCCCGTGCCGCGCAGGCTCGTCGAGCCAGGCGGGGACCGTGTCCCGAACGACGACGCCGGCCACGTGCTCCATCAGGTAGAACGGCGCGCCGAGCACCGACGCGTCCTCGCACACGGCCAGCGGGCGCGGGACGCGAACCGGGCGATCGGACGCGACGAGCAGGTCGAGCACCGCGTGCTCGCGCACGACGTCGTGCGCGGTCGGCAGCAGTGGCCCGGCGGGCGGGCGGCGCAGGACCAACCGCCGGCCGCCGACCTCGACGTCGTACGTGAGATTGCTGTGGCCTTCGCCGAGCCGGCTCACCGACACCGGGCCGGTGAGGCCGAGCCGGTCCCCGAGCCAGTCACCCAGCCGCCCCGGGTCCACCAGGGTGACGTCGGCGAGGGGCACGCCGGCGATCCTAGGGAGCGCCCCCGACGGCAGGATGGCGCCATGGACTTCGCCCCCAGCCCGCGCGCGACCGAGATGCTGGCCGTGCTCGCCGACTTCATGGCCGGTCACGTGTTCCCCGCCGAGCCGATGTACGCCGAGCAGCGAAAGGCGTTGGCCGACGCCGGCCGGCGCCATGACCTGCCGCCGGTCGTCGAGGAGCTGAAGGCGGCCGCCCGGGAGCGCGGGCTGTGGAACCTGTTCCTGCCGGAGGCCGGTGGCCTCTCGCTGATGGACTACGCGCCGCTGGCCGAGCTGTCGGGCTGGTCGCCGGACCTGGCGCCGGAGGCGATGAACTGCGCGGCTCCGGACACCGGCAACATGGAGGTCCTGCACCTCGTCGGCACCGACGAGCAGAAGCGAACCTGGCTGGATCCGCTGCTGCGCGGAGAGATCCGGTCCGGTTTCGCGATGACCGAACCCGACGTCGCGTCGTCCGATGCGCGCAACATCGCGACGTCGATCCGGCGCGACGGTGCCGACTACGTGGTGGACGGCCGCAAGTGGTGGACGACCGGCGCGGCCGACCCACGGTGTCGCGTGCTCATCGTGATGGGACGCACCGACTCGGATGCCGAGCCGCACCGCCAGCAGTCGATGCTGCTCGTCCCGATGGACGCTCCGGGCGTGCAGCTGGTGCGGTCGCTGCCGGTGTTCGGCTACCACGACCAGCACGGGCACGGTGAGATCGTGCTCGACGGGGTGCGGGTGCCGGCCGGCAACCTGCTGGGCGCTCCGGGCGACGGGTTCACCATCGCCCAGCAGCGCCTCGGCCCGGGCCGCGTGCACCACTGCATGCGGCTGGTGGGCATGGCGGAACGCGCGCTGCAGCTGATGGTCGACCGGGCCTGCTCGCGCGAGGCGTTCGGGCGGCCGCTCGCCGCCCACGGCGTGGTCGCCGAACGCATCGCCGAGGCCCGGATGGCGATCGAGCAGGCGCGGCTGCTCGTGCTCAAGACCGCGTGGCTCATCGACACCGCGGGCGTGCGGGCCGCCGCCACCGAGGTGGCGGCCATCAAGGTCGTCGTTCCGCGGATGGCCTGCCGGGTCATCGACGACGCGATCCAGGTGCACGGCGGCGCCGGCGTCAGCGACGATGTACCCCTGGCGTCGATGTACGCCGCCGCGCGCACCCTGCGCATCGCGGACGGCCCCGACGAGGTGCACGTGCGGTCCGTGGCCCGCACGGAGCTGGCCCGTTCCTGATCCTCCCGGGTTCGCTCTGGTCAGGCTCCGCGGCGGAGCAGGCCGCGTCGACGGCGCGGCGAGCGCCGCCCGACGAGGCCGGCGGCCAGCGCAGCAAGGGCAACGCGCGCCGGCGAGCCGGGGCTGACCTCGCCCAGCGTCCGCGCGGCGAGCAACGCCGCGTCCAGGGCGTCCCGGTCGTCGGGCACGAACGCGATGTCGCGCACGCCGGCGTACCGCTCGAGCGCCTGCGCGAGCTGGGACTCCGGGTCGCTCCCGACCGCGCCCCGGCGCACCCGGTTGAGCACCACCTTGGGACGGGCGCCCGGCACGGCTTCGGCGAGCTCGGAGAGCCCGCGGACGAGGCGCTGGACGCCGACCGGGTCGGCGGCGCCGACCGCCAGCACCGTGTCGGCGGCGGCGAGCGTGGCGAGGGTGGCGCCGTTGCGACGCGGCGCCGAGGTGTCGAAGGACAGCTCCTCGTCCTCCTCGAGGCAGAAGCCGAGGTCGACGACCGTGACGGCGGCCAGGCCGCGGGCCAGCTGCCACACCTGCTCGAGCGCCGCTGGTCGCAGCTCCGGCCAGCGGTCGGCCCGCGAGATGCCGGTCAGAACGCGCAGGCCCGGAGCGGCGACCGGGGCCGCGGCCGCGAGGGACGCGAGGTCCAGTCGCCCCGTGTTGGCCAGCCGCGCGGCGGCGGCGAGCCCCGGCGCCTCGTCCAGAAACCCGAGCACCTGCGCGACGACGCCGCCGTAGACATCGGCGTCGGCCAGCAGCGTGGGTACGCCGGACGCGGCCAGCTCGGCGGCGACGCCGATCGCGACGGTCGTGCGCCCGGGCGCCCCCGTCGGCCCCCAGACCGCGACGAGGCGGCCGGTCGCAGGAGGGACAGCGGGATCGGGGTCGTCCGCCACCGCCTCGGCCGGCAGCCCGTCGAGCGGCCGGCTCCAGCCGGCGCCCGGCAGCGACCGCTCGTCGGTGCCCGCCCGCTCCGCCATCGCGGCGGTCACCGCCGCCGCGATCTGCGCCGACGTCGCGTCCGCGGGCAGCACGTGCCGGACCCCGAGCTGGCGCAGCCGCGACTCGGCGGCGGGGTCGCCGGGCGTGTGCAGGCCGACGACCGCGACCCGGGCGACGGCCAGCCGGCTCAGGGCGTCCCGGTCCAGGCGGCGCAGCTCCGCCGACAGGAGCACGGCGCGGGCGGTGCCGGTCGCCGCGGCGGCGAGCAGGTCGGGAAGGTCGACGCACCGACGTACCACGGTGATGCCGGCCGGGGTCCGTTCCAGGCCGGCGACGAGGTCCGCCTCCCAGGTGGCCCCGGTGACGGCGGTGAGCACGGGGACGCTCATGACGAGGAGCCGTTCGGCACCGCCACGACATAGACCGACCCGTGCGCGACGGCATCAATGAGGTCGGCGACGTCACCCTGGTCGACGAGCAGCGCGACACCGGCCGTCGACCCACTGCCGCCGAACGCAGCGCCACCGGAGCGGACGTCCTCGGCGACGGTCACGCCCGAGAGCACGAGCTGCGGCGGTGCCGGTGTCTGGTCGCTCGGGGTGTCCCGCACGGCATACACGTCGACGACCCGGCCCTTGGCCAGCCCCGCGACCCCGACCCGGTCGACCTCGATGACGACCCGCCGCTGCGCGGTCGTGGCGGTCCGGCCCACGGCTGCGGCGGGGAGCAGCTCGCCGCGACCGACCGGTCGGGTGAGCACCAGCCCGTCGGGATCCTGGCTGGCGGACAGGTAGCGGTGGGTGGCTCCGGAGAGGTGGACCGAGGTCGCGGTCACGTCGTCGCGGCTCAACGGCGTGTCGGCTGCGAGGTCACGGGTGACCGACCACACCTCGACCCGCGAGTCGGCGCCCGCCAGCAACCGGGCACCCAGCACGACCGACACGAGGACGAGGAGCAGCCCGAGCAGCAGGCGGGTGTCCAGCCAGCGGGCCCGGGACAGGCGGACCGCGCGGGTCTCCGGTAGCTCGGCCACGAAAGCTCCCCATCAGCGATCGGAGCGGTCGGTCCCGCGGCCGGCGACCCGTGAGGGGTGCGGTCGGGTGGCCGTGGGCTGCCCGGGCATTGTGCCGCACGGGCAGCGCGGCGCCGAATGGTCCGTCCACAGGCCGCGGGTGGAGCGGCGGATCTGTGGACAGGCGAAGGCAACCGCAGGCAACCGCAGGCATACTCGCGCCATGACCCCAGCGGACGGCCCACGCTTCCTGCAGCTCGCCGACGTCGCCGAGGTGCTCAGCATCTCCTCGGCGCAGGTCTACGCGCTGGTCCGCTCCGGCGACCTCCCCGCGATCAAGATCGGCGGCCGGGGGCAGTGGCGGGTCGAGTCCAGCGAGCTGGAGTCCTATATCGCGCGGATGTACGCCGAGACCCGCGAGTTCGTGACCAGCCACCCGTTCGGGCGCGACGACGACCCGAAGACCGATTAGGCGACCTCACGGACCGCGGCGCAGCACCGCCAGCGCCGGGAAGGGGACCGTCCGCACGCCGGTGACCGCACCGGGGCGGCGCGGCTCTCCCGGGCCGTGCTCGCTGACCTCGACGAAGTCGGCACCGACCCGGTCGAGGGTCCCGGTGAACGTGCTGCCGTCGACGAGCGTCACGGCCAGCCCGCTGCGGTCCCTGGCGATCCCGCGCAGCACGACACCCAGACCCAGCCGCGCGCCGACCTGACCGGCCGCGTCGGCGGTCGCGGTCCACGCCGCCAGGCCGGAGACCGAGAGGACGGCGGGCAGCGGGACGAGGCACTCGCCCTCCGAGCCGGCGGCGCGGTCGGTGCCGTCGGTCAGCAGCAGCCACCCGCTGCCGACGCCGAGCAGCCGCCCCTCCATGGCACCGGCGCCCGCCACCCGCAGGACCACGGGGCGCCCGGTCGCGGCCCGGGCTCGGTCGACGAGGGCCAGGCGGGCGGCCTCCCGCCGGCTGCGGTCCGCGACCTCGGCGTCCAGCTCCGCGTCCGCGGCCGCCGTGAGCTGGGCCTCCAGGTCGCGGAAGAGGTCGTCCCAGCGCATCTGCCGATCCTGCCAGGCCGCGACCGCACGACCTCAGCAGACGGGCCTTGACGCGGTTCATCGCACGTGCCACCATGCAAACACAAGCAAACGAACGTATCCGGAGTTCATCATGGCGGAGCGAGGGTGGCGCCGGGGTCGGGCGAGTGACCGACGTGCCGGGCATGCCTGGCAGGGGACCGGCCTGCTCGTCCTCGGGTACGCCGTCGTCTGCGGCGCCCTGGCCGCGGCGACCGGCGGGTCGCTCGCCGCGGTGCGGGCGCCCGGCCCCGCCCCGGTGGACGCGACGACCGGGTGTGCGGCCGCGATCGCCGCGTGGGGTCTGCTCACCTGGTTGGCGACCTGGACGGCCGTCGTCCTCGTGGCGGCGGCACTCGGCGGCGTCGGGTCCGGCGTCCACCGCGCCGCGGTGGCCCGGACACCTGGCGCGGCCCGGCGGTTGGCCGCCGTGCTGCTGGGGGCGAGCCTCACGTCGAGCCCACTCGCGACGATCCCCGCGCTGGCGGTCGAGCGGCCCCCCGTCACGATCACCCGGGCCGGACCGAGCATCGGCGCCCTGCCGCTCCCCGATCGTCCGGCGTCCCCCACCGGCTGGACGCGGGACCGTCCCGCGGCACCGCGCCACATCGGGCCGTCGGCCCCGGTGCACCTGGTGAGCAGCCCGCCGCGAGCCCGTCCGGCGGGCGTCGGTGCCGTCGTCGTACGGCGCGGCGACAGCCTCTGGGACCTGGCCGCGCGGCACCTCGGTCCCGATGCGTCGGCCGCGGACATCGCTGCCGAGTGGCCGCGCTGGTACGCCGCCAACCGCCATGTCATCGGACCCGACCCCGACCTGCTGCTCCCCGGCGAGCGCCTCGTCCCGCCCGGGCCCGCTGCCTGACCGAAGCACCGCACCAGCATTCGACACCGCACCCGGAGGAGCCTCCCGTGACCGTTGCGAACCACGCGATCCCGTCAACCCGGTCGGGACAGCCGACCCCCGCGCCGCTGCGCCGTCTCCCGGTGCCGGTGAGCGAACCGCCCTACGACGACGAGCGGCCCAATGGCGGGACCGCGACCCGGCGTGGGTGGGACCACGGAACTGGGCCAGCGGTCCAGGGCACGCTGGCGCTCGCGTTCGTGCTGCCGAACGGTGTGCCGGCCGCGCCGGTGGCGCCCCCCGAGCTTCGCCTGGTGCCGCGGCCGTCCGCCCAGGACGACGCGGACGAGTTCGACTTCGGACCGCAGCCGACGGGGACGGCTGCGCTCCCGCCGCTGCGCCGATGGTCGGGTCAGTTTGCCCAGGCCGTGGTCGAGGTGCTCGCCGGTGACCGGCCGCTGAGCCAGCTGGTGCGATGGACGACGAGTGGCGTGTTCGACGACCTCGCCGGCCGGATCGACGCGTCCCCGACCGAGCCCGCCCGCGGTGTCGTCCGGTCCCTGCACGTGAGCGAGCCCGCGGACGGGGTTGCCGAGG
>DASYEF010000053.1:0-3086 GCA_036499185.1 Actinomycetes bacterium
CTACTGAGGACGGGGAAACCCATCGACTTCCTCAGACGATGCCGACCACGGGAGGAGTCGAGATGACGTACCCGCAGAATCCTGACCCGGAGGTTCCGGTCGAGGACGCGGCCGAGCAAGCGGCCAGCGCGCTTCCCGACCTGATCGACGACGAGGACGACCACCGCACCCTGGACGACGAGATCCCGGAGTGGGACGCCCAGGAGCAGGGGCGGGTGGTCGAACTCGACGACGAATATCGCTGAACGCAAATCGGTCGCTCCGGTGGTGGCGGCGACGGATCATTAGCGCGTGCTTCTCACTGTCTCGACCACCCATCGACCCGCGACGGATCTCGGATACCTGCTGGTCAAACATCCCGACAAGGTGCACGCCTTCGACGTGCCGACCGGCACGGCGTACGTCATGTACCCCGAGGCGACCGAGGAGCGCTGCACGGCGGCGCTGCTGCTCGACGTCGATCCGCAGCGGCTGCGGGCGCAGCAGGACACGTTCGAGCTGGGGCAGTACGTCAACGACCGGCCGTACGCCGCCTCCAGCCTGCTGGCGAGCGCTCTGTCCCGGGTCTTCCGCACCGCGCTGCGCGGCGCCTCCAAGGACCGGTCGGCGCTGGCCTCCGAGCGCATCCCGCTGGAGATCCACGTCCCGGTGCTGCGCGGCACCGCCGACCTGACCACCCGGCTCTTCGAACCGCTCGGCTGGTCGGTCGAGACCGCCCCGATCCCGCTGGAAGCGGAGATCGGCGGCGACAGCCGCTACGTCGAACTCAAGCTCACCGGTCACCTCAAGCTTTCCGACGCGCTAAATCACCTGTACGTCCTACTGCCGGTGCTCGACGACGCCAAGCACTACTGGGTCGCTCCGGATGAGATCGACAAGCTGCTGCGCTCGGGGGCCGGCTGGCTGGCCGACCACCCCGAGAAGGTGCTGATCGCGCGGCGCTATCTGGCCCACAAGAAGACGTACGCGGCCACCGCGCTCGCCCAGCTCGAGGTGACCGAGCCGGACAGTGAGGAAGAGGCCGAGCTTCCGGTCGTCCGCAAGGTCACGCTGGCCGAGCAGCGGCGCGACGCCGTGCTGGCCGCGCTGGTCGAGGTGGACGCGGCCCGGGTGCTCGATCTGGGTTGTGGCGGCGGGGCTCTGCTGACCGCGCTGCTCAAGGACCGCCGGTTCACCGAGATCGTCGGGGCCGACGTCTCCTCCCGCGCGCTCGAGATCGCGGCCCGCAAGCTTCATCTGGAGCGGTTGCCCGAGCGGCAGCGCGGCCGGATCACGCTGCGCCAGTCCGCGCTGACCTACCGGGACGACCGGCTGCGCGGCTTCGACGCCGCCGTGCTGATGGAGGTCATCGAGCACCTCGACCCGCCGCGCCTGCCCGCCCTGGAGGCGAACGTCTTCGGCCACGCCCGCCCCCGCGCGGTCGTCGTCACCACCCCCAACGCCGAATACAACGTGCACTACGAGGGCCTGACCGGGATGCGGCACTCCGATCACCGCTTCGAGTGGACCCGGGCCGAGTTCGCCGCCTGGGCCCAGCGGGTGGCCGCCGAGCACGGCTACTCGGTCGAGATCCGTGGCGTCGGCGAGGCGCACGAGGACACCGGCGCACCGACCCAGCTGGCCCTGTTCCTGGAAAGTGACGTGACACCGTGATCGACATCCCTGAGCTCGCGCTCGTCGCCCTGGTCGGCATCTCCGGTTCCGGCAAGTCGACCTTCGCACGGTCCCACTTCGCGCCGACCCAGGTGCTCTCCTCCGACTTCTTCCGCGGCCTGGTCGCCGACGACGAGAACGACCAGTCGGCCTCGAGCGACGCCTTCGAGGCGCTGCACTACGTGGCGGCCAAGCGGCTCGCCGCCGGCCGGCTGACCGTGGTCGACGCGACCAACCTCCAGGCCCACGGCCGGGCCGCCCTGGTCAAGCTGGCCCGCGACCACGACGTGCTGCCGGTGGCGATCGTCCTCGACGTACCGGAATCGGTGGCCTGGGAACGCACCCAGGCGCGACCGGACCGCGTGTTCGCCCGCCCGGTTCTTTCCCGGATGCACCGCGACCTGCGCCACTCGCTGCGCTCGCTGTCCCGCGAGGGCTTCCGCAAGGTGCACGTGCTGGCCGGCGTGGAGCAGATCGAGGCCGCCGAGATCCGGTACGAGAAGCTGTTCAACGACCGGCGCGACGAGACCGGCCCGTTCGACATCGTCGGCGACGTGCACGGCTGCCGTGAGGAGCTGGAGACGCTCCTCGAGCGGCTCGGCTATGACCTGGTCCGCGACGAGGCGGGCCGCCCGGTGAACGCCACGCACCCGGAGGGGCGCAAGGCGGTCTTCGTCGGCGACCTGGTCGACCGCGGCCCCGACTCGCCGGGCGTGCTGCGCCTCGTCATGGGCATGGTCGCGGCCGGCACCGCGATCTGTGTGCCGGGCAACCACGAGCAGAAGCTGGCCCGCAAGCTGAACGGGCGCAACGTGCAGCTCACCCACGGCCTGCCGGAGACGCTGGCCCAGCTCGAGGCCGAGCCGCCCGCGTTCACCGGGGAGGTGCGCGCCTTTATCGAGGGCCTGGTCAGCCACTACGTGCTCGACGGCGGCAACCTGGTCGTGGCGCACGCCGGTCTCAAGGAGGCCTACCAGGGCCGCACCTCGGGCCGGGTGCGCAGCTTCGCGCTGTACGGCGAGACCACCGGCGAGACCGACGAGTACGGCCTGCCGGTCCGCTACCCGTGGGCCCGCGACTACCGGGGCTCGGCCGCGGTCGTCTACGGCCACACCCCGACCCCCAAGCCGGAGTGGATCAACAACACGATCTGCCTGGACACCGGCTGCGTCTTCGGCGGTGCCCTCACCGCGCTGCGCTGGCCGTCCCGCGAGCTGGTCTCGGTGCCGGCGACCCGGGAGCACTACGCCCCGGTGCGGCCGCTGGCCGAGGCAGCACGGCCGGACGAGAGCCTCGACCTGGCCGACGTGGTCGGCCGCAAGCACCTCGACTACGGCTACGGCCGCACCACGGTCGCGGCCGAGAACGCGGCCGCCGCGCTCGAGGTGATGAGCCGGTTCGCCCTCGACCCGGCGACCCTGGTGTGGCTGCCG
>DASYEF010000054.1:0-2664 GCA_036499185.1 Actinomycetes bacterium
GCCGACCTGCGGTCGGTGGGCGATGCTCGGAGGTTCCTGCGCGAGGTCATGGCGCAGTGGCAGACCGACGACTACGACATGACGGCGGCGCAGGTCCTCACCGAGCTCGCGACCAACGCCGCCCTGCACGCGCGCAGCGACTACACCGTCCACCTGCGTCTCGACCCGGAGTCGCTGCTCGTCGAGGTCACCGACTCTTCTCCGGCATGGCCCCAGCAGCGGCACTACGGACGCGAGGCGACCACGGGACGGGGCATCGCGATGGTGGAGGCCCTCAGCACCGTCTGGGGCGTGCAGGCCAGCCCCACCGGCAAGACGGTGTGGTGCCGGGTGGCCCCCGACGACCAGGTCGGGCTGGACGCGGAGCCCGACGAGGAGTACCAGTCCGGGTCTGCCGTTCTCGACATGCCCGGCAGCCGTCCGTCCCGGCGCCGCCAGGTCGACCAGCCGACCTTGGCCGCCGCGTGAGCCACTCCCCGGAGGACGACCCGCTCATCACGGTGCGCCTCGTCCAGCTACCCATCGACGTCCAGGTCCAGGCTCAGCAGCACGCCGACGAGCTGACCCGCGAGCTGGTCCTCGTCGGGGAGCAGATGCACCAGCAGGGCACGGCGACCAACGCGCTGCCCGTCCGGTTCGTCGAGCTGGTCACGGCTCTCTCGCACCGGTACTCGATGTTCACCGCCGAGCAGGAGCAACAGCTCGCCGCCGCCATCGCCTCCGGGGCGCCGTCCGTGGACCTCGCGTACACCGTGCCCGCGTCGGTGTCCGCCGCGGCCGCGAGCCTCGGCGACATCCTCGACGAGGCCGACGACTACTGCCGGGCCGGTCAGCTGCTGCTCACGCTGGCCACCCCGGCACCGCTGGTCACCTACCGCCGGTGGTTCCTCGACCAGTTCGTCGGCCAGGCTGCCGGGTCGGCACCGGAGAGCTGGCCGGACTACCGCGACCGCGTCCGCGTCGGCTGACGAGCTCCCGGCTCAGCCGCGCGGCACGATCGCGATCATCGTCGCCTGCATGAGTGCCACCGGGACGTCCGGACCGCCCTCGGTGACGGCGACGACCTCGGCCTGGCAGACGGTCAGGGTGCGGCCGGGCCGCACGACCGTGGCCTCGGCCCGGAAGAGGTCTCCCCGGGCGGGCGCCAGCAGGTTGACCTTGAACTCGACGCTGAGGACGTCGTGGCCCTCCGGCATCAGCGTCAGGGCCGCGTAGCCGCAGGCGGAGTCGGCGATGGAGGTGATCGCGCCGGCGTGCAGGAAGCCGTTCTGCTGGCACAGGTCCGCCCGGGCCGGCAGCTCGATCACCACCCGGCCGGGCGCCACGGTGGCGGCCCGGGCGCCGAGGAGGGTCAGGAAGGTCTGCCGCGCGAGGCTGGCGCGGACGGGGTCGGCGGGGGAGTCGGGCACGCCACCATCCTGGCCCGCTGGACAAGTATCTTGACGTCGAGATAGTTTGGGTACGGCGACGCGGGCGAGCCCGGTGGCGCCGGGCACGATGGACAGCCGTGGACGACCGAGAGGAGACGCTCGTGGCGGGCGAATCGAAGAGCAGCGGCGGGACCGACAGCTTCGGCAGCGAGGCGACGCTCGAGGTCGCCGGCTCGACGTACCGGATCTTCCGGCTGGCCGCCGTCGAGGGCCTGCAGGATCAGATCGCGCGGCTTCCGTATTCCTTGAAGATCCTGCTCGAGAACCTGCTGCGGACCGAGGACGGCGTCAACATCACCGCCGACCACATCCGCGCGCTGGCCTCGTGGGACCCCACCGCCGAGCCGGACACCGAGATCCAGTTCACCCCGTCGCGGGTCGTCATGCAGGACTTCACCGGTGTCCCGTGCGTCGTCGACCTCGCCACCATGCGCGAGGCGGTCCTGGACCTCGGCGGCAAGCCGGAGCGCATCAACCCGCTCGCGCCGGCCGAGCTGGTCATCGACCACTCGGTGATCGCGGACCTCTTCGGTGCCCCGGACTCGTTCGCGCGCAACGTCGAGCTGGAGTACCAGCGCAACGCCGAGCGCTACCAGTTCCTGCGCTGGGGCCAGACCGCGTTCGACGACTTCAAGGTGGTGCCGCCCGGGACCGGGATCGTGCACCAGGTCAACATCGAGTACCTCGCCCGCGTCGTCTTCGAACGCGATGTTGACGGGAGGCGCACGGCCTACCCCGACACCCTGGTCGGCACCGACTCGCACACCACGATGGTCAACGGGCTGGGCGTCCTCGGCTGGGGCGTCGGCGGCATCGAAGCCGAGGCGGCCATGCTCGGCCAGCCGGTCAGCATGCTCATCCCCCGCGTCGTCGGTTTCAAGCTGGTCGGCGAAGCCCCGGCCGGAACGACGGCCACCGACCTCGTGCTGACGATCACCGAGATGCTGCGCAAGCACGGCGTCGTCGGCAAATTCGTCGAGTTCTACGGCCCCGGCGTCACCAGCGTGACGCTGGCCAACCGGGCCACGATCGGCAACATGAGCCCCGAGTACGGCTCGACCTGCGCGATCTTCCCGATCGACGACGAGACACTCTCCTACCTGCGCTTCACCGGCCGCCCGGACGACCAGATCGCCCTGGTCGAGGCCTACGCCAAGAGCAACGGTCTGTGGCACGACCCGTCGGTGGAGCCGGAGTTCTCCGAGCGCCTCGAACTCGATCTGAGCACCGTGGA